>CAYWZU010000005.1:0-83419 GCA_964462925.1 uncultured bacterium | reverse complement strand
CTCCTTGGTTCAAGTCCGCGTGTCGCTACATCCTCTGAATCAACAATTTCCTACTCAACCAGACCAAGGTTTTTTGAACTGACCCACTTTAGTGGGTTTTTCAGCAGGCCGATTTATCGGCCGCCACCTATACAGCGGCCAATGAGGCAAAAGTATTTTATGTCACTGTACTCCATTTTGCTCAAGTGCTTCGGCAGCTGCCATAAAAACGTCATGAGGCATGCGAAATTCTATGTGCACTTTATCAAACCTCCGGACAAGACGCACCATATCCAGTCCTACCTTCGGTAGCTGTAAAGCTTCAGGTACTGGTTCATCAGGAACGACCTTAAGTAATCCTTGATAGAGTTCAGCGCTGCTTACAGGCTTTGGAAAAAGGGCAGTAACTTCAGGAATTTTGAATTTTCTAAGTATAGGCAGCAAGGTAGCAACTCTATCTACGATTTTGGCAACAGCAAAGCTATCGTAAAGCTAAGCTATCGGCCCAAAAGCCTTTAACTGGGGTACAATTTGTCTTCTAAAAGTTGACAAACCCATTATGCTAATGATATAGAAAAAACGTAAACTGGGAGAGGTCTAATGGCTCGCATTGGTGCTCGTCCTACGTATTTTCTTCGATCATTTCGCCCAGGGGATTTGGGGTGGATTGTCTTTCGCCATGGGGAACTCTATAGCCTAGAGCATGGATATAATCATCACTTTGAGGCCTTAGTTGCAGAGCTTGCGGCAGATTTTTTGCGAACTCATGATCCAAAGTATGAAAACTGCTGGATTGCTGAGAAAGACGGAAAGCGCGTTGGGTCTATAGTCGTTGTTAAGAAATCCAAAAAGCATGCAGCTATTCGGCTGCTTTTAGTCGAGCCTGCTGAGAGAGGAAACGGTGTCGGAAAGGCCTTGCTCGAGGAGTGCATCAGGTTTGTAAAAGAAGCTGGCTATAGCAAGCTTTCGCTTTCTACAAATAGCGAACTTGTTATTGCAAGAAAGCTTTATAAGCAGGTTGGTTTTACAATGGTAAAAAAAGAGCCCAATTACAAAGAATGGGGCCGCGATGATATTATTGAAGAAACCTGGGAGCTTAGTATCTGAGACGCATTAATGCGTACATAGTAATTGAAAGAATTGCTGTGAATTTTACTGCAGCCCAATTTTCTTCGCTAATTTGTTTTTCTCTTAGCTCTTTTCTCTCTGCGCATGGTGTGCACTTTCCCTTCCAGCAATGTGTATGAAAGATGTGGCCGCAGATTGAAAACTGGTAATTACTATCTGTGATGGGTATGTTCTTGGAACATGCAAAGCAAACGTCTGTGCTAAGATTAATAGTCATTTTATTCCATTATTAATAATTTAATAATAAATTTTAATAAATGAAATAAATAAAATCAAGCTATTTATATAATATTAATAGTGATGGTTCCTTTAAATTGAGAGTCATCGACTGCTTTGGCAAGGCTTGACTCTACTCGATACATTTTTATTTCCCTATTGCTTGAGGTGTCAATTTCTGAAACGTATTGTCTGGAAAGAATTTTGCAGGAAGGGCTAGCGCCTTCTCCAAAGGTGATTTCGTAAGTAGGGATGTCCTTTGCACGAGGTGATGCAACGAGTGAGGTCTCGCTGTGGGTAGTGAGAAGTTTTCTCGCAGCGTCAAGATCTGTAAGCAAGCTGACATGGCTATAGTCAATTGCCATTTGTACGATTATGTCTCCTACAAACTGCTCTCTTTTTTCTCTAGACATATCGGGCCATCTTTTTATCAGTTCTTCTTCAATCCTGTTGCAAAGAAGTGTGACGCGGACAAATTCCTTGGTTTTTTGTTCCATTTCTTTGGGTGGATCTTCCATATCTTTTCCATCTATCTGAATATCGCTCAAGTCCCGCCTTCCAAAAGTGCTAAAGCAGGCTGTATAGTTTGGAATGAGGGTAAGCCAGCGCTCAAGGTCAGCTTTACGTGCTGCATCAGAAAGCTCTATAAATTTGGGAAGCTCTTTTGGTCTATTTTTTCGTAAGACAGAGAGGTCTACCGTTGCATCCATGGGTTTGTTGTTTGCAGAAATAAGTGCGTTTTCAAATGCATCCAAAAGCTCGATGCGGGCAGTGTTTACCTTCGATGAGACCTCAGAAATAGCTTGTACATTTTGTAAAATGTGAATCCGATTAGAACTTGTCTTCTCTACGCATACAAGCAGGCCTTCAGTCTCTAGTTCTTTTTTCATTTCTTGAAGGGTAGTAAGCGTATTCTTTATGGTCAGCTGCTCAAGGCCTTTAATGCAGGCAAACTGTATGCTTTTTGGATTGCCCTCGGGATTTGCTACTGTGCGTATTAGCCTGTTGATCTGTTTTTGTTCTTTTTGAAGTGCTCGAACTTCTTTTGCCTGATAGGTGAGTCCAATAAAGCTGAGCAGTCTATAGAGAAGAGATTGGTTCTTAATGTCAGCTTTTATGATTTTGATGCTGTGTGTAACTTCCCCTGCGCGAAAGGTAAGGCCTTCTTTTGCTTTTGGCAAATCTTCTTCAGTGTGAATAAATTCACGATCTCTTCTAGGCTGTATTAAAGACATATAAATGCTTTTATTTTGGTATATGCCAAGAAAAAATTTAGATAACAAGTTCTTTTTAGTAATAAGGAATGGGGGAGTCTGTCTATTGATTTGAGTGCTGTTACATTGGTTCACTAATGAAATAGAAGGACTTTTCAAGCCAAAAGCCTTGGCCGATTCTTCCGTTATAATCATATTCCTCAACTAAGAACTCTTTGTCGGAATCGGTTATTCTTTCGACTGAAAATACTGTATAAAGGAGGTTAAAAATGGCTTTTTTGCTCTTTTTTTCTTTTAGGTTCTCAAAAATATAATAAAAGACCTGAATCAGGGATGCCTTTATCCTAATCGCCTTTGAAAGAGACGATTTATCTGAAGCTTCCCATTCTTCTTTTAGACCCTGATACCCTTTTAAAAATGCAGTAAAAATCTTTATTAATAAACTGTCAGCATGTATTGGAATTCTGTCTAAAACTGGAAAACAAAAGCTCATGTACACATCTATCATGCTTCTGTATGCCTCAAAAAAATCGGCATCTCCTGTAAGTGAAAGAGCGCAGGTGTTCCATGTTTTGGAAAATAACTCATTTACAAGAGTGCCTTTATCGTCATCAAAGGTAAAATCATCTTTTTCTAACTCAATGAGTAAGATCGCAATTTTATGAAAGAATTCAATGCTGCATGTCTCTCTTTTATGAATCACGGCATAGGATGCACATAAAACGAGAGCAGCATCATTTTTCCTATCCTGTGGATTGAGACACTCTAGCGAGGATTGAAATAAAATTTGTTCAAGTGAAGAAAGCGACGGAGCCGTTAGTCTTTCTAGATATTTTATTACAGGCATCTCGGAGCATCGAACAAGCTCATGCACGAAATAAAAGGACTTTGTGCTACTTTCCATCTTTGCAATTGAGCTGAAAATAAATTCCTGAATGACCGAATTTTGCACAAGATGATCAATCGAGATATCTTCTTGAATGTCTCCCACGAGAAGATATCCCACAAAAGCTAGGCTTACTATCGTGTGGCAATCGCGGCTGCATTCTCTAGCCCAAGACTTTAAAACTTTTTGAGTAAAGGCATCTTTAATGTTTAGAGCATCTAGGCAAAAAGCACGAGAAAGTCTACTCCACGTTGTTGCATAGAACTCGATATCAACTTGCGAGAGGGTGGTGAGAGTGTCTTCTCGTAGAAAGGTTGCAAGTTCGTGAAAGGTTGGGGTCTGTTCGAGGAGTGTTAGTAAGTTTTCCCAGCTTAAAGTAGAGCATTGATTCATTGTAGTAAAGGTAAGGGAGAGTCTAAGTAGACAGCTTGCAAGCGCCTCTCGATTATCTGCAAGGTAGGGCTCATTTTTTAAGGCGTACAAAAATACTGTAAGCTCTAGGGGTGGAAAATCTAAGGCTTCTTTATGAAGGGATGCAACAGAGTTTGTTTCAAGTGCAGAGATGAGCTTGGTTCGTGCTGTGGGAGAGCAGTTGTTTGGTAATTCTTTAGCTGAGCAAAATGAGGCAGATCGCGCCCTTGTTAGGCCTGCCAAAAAATTTGATGTCGACAAGTTTTCAAAACTTCGGCTAAGACTATCTATTTCTAATCGGTTTGAATGTTCTAAAGGGGCCACGGGGTTTATTCATTTTCTTCTTTTCCTTAAAGTAAACGAAAAATAAATTAATTTGAATAAAAATTATTATATAATTAATAAGTAATAAAGAAAGACACTCTGTTTTAATGAATTAGAAACAAAACTAAGATTAGTCTTAATAATTTAATTCTTCGGCGTGTACTGAGAAAGGTTGTAGATGCCCAGCTCTTTTTCTATGGCTTCAACGTCTTCTACAATTTTCTCAAAGCCTTTTTTACCAAATAGCTGATGCTCTTTGTCTTCAAAGATATCGCCAAGCTCATTGTATTCTTTTGTGCTGACTATCTTCTTAAATTCTGGAAAGAGAATCGTATCTTCGCGGGCTTCATGGGGGCGATACATGGTAATAAACTCCTGCATCGTATCTCGCAGTCTTTTTAACGCAGGAGCATTTTTTAGCTCTTGATCGGTTGCATGGTTGATGATGTAGTCTGTAAGCTTTTTTCCTGCGTTGTGCTGCTCTTTAAGGGTTTTGACAAGCTCGACGAGGCGATTTGCTTTTTCAAGCCGAGGAAAAATATGTTCTTCTTCGAGCTTTTCGTGGTACTCTTCTATAAAACTTTTTACCAGTTTTGCGGACTTTTCAACTGCTTGTACCGGAAAGGTTTGGAAAGTATCAATTCTTGAAATGATGTTTTCATAAATGAGCAATATACGGTTGAGAAGGCCATGCTCTCTCATGAGATCTTCCGTAGGTGATACCTCTTCAACACCATGTAACGAGCAAGATAGGGTAAGAAGCAGCAGGATCAATCGCTTCATAGGACTATCCTCATTGGTTTATGTATAGGACGATACTTTGGGTCGACAAAGCTGCAATTAACAAATGTTATGCCATCAATGGTTTGCATCTTCCCAGCTTCTTCATGAATGTGGCCAAAGACATGAAGTCGCGGCTTAATTCTCTTCTGAACCTCATCTAAAAGATCGATGCATCCTACCGGCTCGCCCTGCAAGTTTTTGTCAAATATCCCTAAAGGGGGACCGTGTGTAAGTAAGATATCGATCCCAGAGGGTATTAATTGCCAGTGCTTTTTTATGTCCATACCTCGACTGCACATAAAGTGCCAGGACATAAATTCTGGAGTGTAGGGAGATCCCCAAATTTTTAGCCCATCTACCACAATTTGTGAATCTTCGAGGTAGTGGATATTCTGTTCTGGGGCACTGAGGGAAACAGTCCTTTTTTCTACAAGGCCATCATGGTTTCCAGCGATTACCACCTTATGTGTATAGGGTGCTTTTTTAAGCCACTCCATAAATGCCTGGTATCCCTCAACAGTGTCTCGAGCGGTGAGATCGCCAGTAATAAGAAGCAGATCACCTCCAGGAAGAGGAGGACAATATCCATGAAGGTCAGAAATACAATCGATGATCATAGTACTATATGTACATCTTCTATACAATGTCGTCTATGATTAGCAAAGAAAAACAAGATGATCTTGCTGAAAAGATGCTCTCCCTTGGCATCCGCGAAGAAGATCTTATCGAAAAGTTTATCCTAGGATCTGGCCGCGGCGGCCAAAATCTGCAAAAGACCTCAAGCTGCGTCTATCTAAAACACATTCCTACCGGCACGGAGGTAAAGTGTCAAAAGGATCGTTCGCGAGAGATGAACCGTTTTTTTGCAAGACGTGAGCTTTGCGAAAAGATCGAGTCCGACATACTGAAAATTAAAACAGAAAAGCAGGCGCTCATCGAAAAAAAACGGCGCCAAAAAAGAAAGCGTACAAAACGCGCCCAGGAAAAAGTGCTCGAGGGTAAACGCCATCGTAAAGAGATAAAAGAGCTGAGACAAGATGTGCCCCTGTCATAGCGGAAAGGACTACGTAGTCTGCTGCAAGCCCTTTCACGATGGAAAGCCCGCGCCCACCCCGCTGCTTCTTATGCGATCGAGGTATAGCGCATTTGCTCTCAAAAAGTTTGACTATATCAGAGAAACAGCTACAGCCAACATGGGTAGTATTGAAGAGCTTGAGGATTTTGCAACAAACACCTCTTTTGATGGGCTTACAATCAGAGAGGCAAAGGCAAACTTTGTTACCTTTACAGCACATCTTACAAGAGACGGCAAGGATGTCTCCTTTACAGAAAAAAGCCGCTTTGAAAAGATAGATGGACGCTGGAAATATACCAATGGCATCACTTCATAGTATCACAACTAGTTTCCCGGAAAACGAATTACCTCCAGCTGTTTTAGAAATGAGCAAAACAGGGGATGATCGCTATGGGGCTCTCTTTGCGAAAGTATCTACAGAGCTACAAGAGGATCTCAGATATCTAAAAGAACAGGCTCTTTCTTCAATGCTTATGCTAGAGAAAAAAGGCGAGGAAACGGCGTACTGGAAGGATCTTGCCCTGCACTATCTCCAAATGCTTCATGCAAAGATGGAGATTCTCGAAAGAGTTGAGGCATTTAGAGATGTAGTAGCACCAAATAAAAGTTTAGAGCAGATTTTAGGTTTTTGCAAAAATTTGGATCATGAAGCATCTCTCAAATCACTTCTTCTTTCAGTTTTAGAAACTGGGCGTGCAGATTTTTGCAAAGAGCTTGAAGCTTTTTTCTTTTGCTTTGAAGATCCAGTAGAGGCTCTCTCTATTATACAAGTCTCACATGAGTATCCAGCAAATGAGCGCTCTACCCTTCTTATAGCATTGAAGAACCTCTGTGGAAGAAAGATCCGGCTTCGTGCAGAGCTTGTTAAGCTTATCATTCCACATATCTACATGCTGCTTAATAATCCCCAAAAGCTGCAAGATGTGTGCCAGAGTTGCAAAACTTTTGATGAGATACAAACCCTGTTGACAAAATAGCATTTTGCGAAGAGCATAGGCTATTATGTTCATTACAGGGCTCGATCATCTAAAGCTTGTACGCATACCGCATCTTCCGAAACAAAACCGGAAGAAGCAGACGGTCACACGCTATGCTGTAGTACAGAAATTAACTACTTTAGATGGCACAAAAGTCATTGCTATCATCAGACGAAAAAGAAGAAAGAATCGCCGGTTTTCTCTTCAATTCGAACCTCGTATAAAAATCTCCGTTCTTGAGATGAGGATATGAAAGAAGAGAGGGTGAGTGTCGAGCTTATTTCTGGCGGCCTCAAAATCTTTGGCATCTTGCACATGCCAAAAGAGGCAAAAAACAAGGTTCCTGCTGTGCTTTTTTGCCATGGTTTTGGAGGCAATAAAAGCGGCAAGTTCAGGCTCTCCGTTAGACAGGCTGAGAAGTTATCAGAGGCCGGTATTGCCTCTTTTCGTATTGACTTTAGAGGATCTGGCGATAGCGAAGGGGATTTTTCTGACACAACTATTCAGACAGAGATCGAAGATGCACAATGCGCGCTTCAATACCTTCTCAACCATCCAACTATCGATCGAAGCCGAATAGCTATTCTTGGAAGATCACTAGGCGGTGCAATTGCGACAAAGCTTGCAAGCGGATTTACGGGTACAAAGGCAGTGGTGCTATGGTGTCCGCTTTTTGATGCAAAGCCGTGGATAGAGGCACATAAAAATAGGCCGATCTATTTTATGGGGCAGAAATTGTCAGATGAAACAATCAGGCAGTTCAAAGAGCTTGATTTGACAGATTCCTTAACCCTTCTCGAAGAGACGCCAATGCTTATTGTTCGGGCGTGCCAGGACGAGATTTTGAGCTCCTATCATCACGACGGCTATCTTGAAAGAAGAAGTGAGCAGACAGAGGTTTTACTTCTTGCAAACTCTACACATGATTTCTCAGATAGCAGCGAACAGGAAGAGCTATTAGAAAAAACAACTTCATTTTTAAAAGAGATGTTATGAACCAACAATCTGAGCTTAAGCTAAGTCCCCTTCAAAGAGAGCGTCTCGAATATCGACCTATAGTTCCAGAAAGTTTACGAAATTTAGATGGTCTTGATTTTCAAGAGACAGGAGAAATTTCAGCACATCCCCAGATTGCCCCTAGCTTTCCTCATATGGCGCATAGAAAGACTATTCAGCTGACTCGCAAAGATGTTACAACGAATCCCTTAAGGGTTGGTGTAGTGCTCTCTGGCGGACAAGCGGCAGGCGGACATAATGTGATTGCCGGCCTTTATGATGCCTTGCAAGAGCTTCATCCCGAAAGCAAACTTATAGGTTTTTTAAATGGTCCAGGCGGCATTGTTAGAAATAAAAATGTCGAAATCACCAAGGAGATGGTAGATCTCTACAGAAACCAGGGCGGATTTGATATGATAGGCTCCGGGAGGACAAAAATCGAAACTCCTGAACAATTTAGAGCTGCGCATCATGCAGCTGTAGAAAATGAGCTAGATGGCCTTGTAGTAGTCGGGGGAGATGATTCAAATACCAATGCCTGTTTTTTAGCTGAATACTTTGCAAGCGTTGCCTGCAACACGCAAGTGGTAGGTGTTCCAAAGACAATAGATGGCGATTTGCAAAATAAGGATATAGAAATTCCCTTCGGATTTGATTCTGCCTGCAAAAGCTATTCTGAGAGCATTGGCAATGTTTTGCGAGATTGCCTCTCAGCTAAAAAATACTACTACTTTATCAAGCTTATGGGCCGCTCTGCATCGCATATTGCACTTGAATGTGCACTTGCTACACAGCCAAATCTTGCCCTCATTAGTGAAGAAGTGCAGGCAAAAAAGCTTAAATCTATGGATGTTATCCAGATGCTGGTAGATCTTGTGAGAGAGCGCTCACGAAATGGGCAAGATTATGGCGTAATTCTCATTCCTGAAGGCATCGTGGAGTTTATGCCAGATATAGCAGAGCTTATTCACGAGTTAAATCGCCTCCTTGCTCAAGGCAGCGATATCTCAAAGCAACTAGAGCGCACCTTTGACGAGCAAGAAAAAATAAATCTTGTTGCAGGAAAGCTTTCTGGAGAGATGCAAGCGCTATTTACTATCTTGCCGCGAGATATTAAGCTGCAGCTGCTTCTTGATCGCGATCCTCATGGCAATGTGCAGGTATCAAAGATCGATAGCGAGAGGCTTTTGATGCAGCTTACGGCTCAAGAGGTGAAAAAGGCAGATCCTTCAATCAAATTTTCGGCTCAGCCCCTCTTTTTTGGCTATGAAGGAAGATCGTGCCTTCCCTCCAATTTTGATGCAAATTACTGCTACAGTCTAGGAAGACTAGCTGCTCTTCTTGTCGCACGGCAAAGAAGCGGCTATATTGCATCATTTGGCGGCCTTGTAAAAGGCCCTGAGGAGTGGGAACCAAAGGCTACACCGATCATTTCAATGCTTGTGGTAGAAGAAAGGGAAGGAAAGCCAAAGGCCGTAATCCAAAAGGCCCTTGTCGATCTAAAAGGCAAAGCCTTTTTAGACTTTAGCGCAAAAAGAGCTTCCTGGCGCTTGAAGGACCAATACAGCCAGCCAGGACCTATGCAGTACTTTGGACCAAGGGAGATTACTGACAGCGTCCCAATATCGCTCACGCTCCTTAGAAGTTCTTAACTAGCAGGGTAGACAAGATCGCCTGCGGCGGCAGGTCAAAACAACATAAAAAGCCTTGGGTGCTGCAAATTATTGTTACAAAGCGGATTATTTGGGCTGAGTAAAGGCTTTTTTCATGTATTCTTCCCCATACTGAAGGTTGAAGAAAGCCTTCCAGATTGCATCTTGCTCATATTCTCTGGCAAGTTGTTGAAATAATGAGTCTCGGCGACCTATTTGCTTTACTTCAGCCTCTGTTATTGTGAGGCTTTGCAAAAAGCCAACAACTGCATTAACAGGCTCTTTTACGCTTTGGACATGCTGCTCTAGCACCCAGCGGTAGAGAAGTGCCAAGACAACATGCGTTGCTTGAATCTTGCCAAGTATCGCTCGGCTTATCATTTCATCTGCTGCACTTCGCTTTTCTTCGTTTGGGTCAAAGAATCTTGTGTAGAGAATCTCATAGAGCTCTGTTGGTGTTCTTTTGCAAACAAGCGCATCCACCCACTCAACTTTCATATGAGTGAGTACTGCTTGTGCATATTCGATACGAGGATTTGGTTTCTTTTGAATGATTCTGCATTCTTCAAGCTCTCTTGAAGCTTGATAAAAGCGCATAAAGCGATCAAGTTTAAGTAGCTCAGGGGCTGTAGCAAGTGGCCGAGGGGTATACAAAAGCCCGAGTATGTGCAAAAGTTCTTTGTGCTCGCTTTCTCCATAAATTCGCTTAAAGTGTTCATAAAGTCGCGAGAGCTCATTAGATCGGTTTATGCATGCTTCAAATTGCGGTGTAGTGGAGCACTTTGCAACGACAAGTTTGAATTCTGGATCACAAGTTTCAGAGAAATAGATCGCCCTAATGAAACCCTTCATGAGATAGCTTGAAAGCTCATCTTGTGAAACTGCAAGAGAGGCAAAAGCCTGTACTGGGAGTTTTTTCTCATGATCAGATAGTGCTAGCCTCTTTTGGCCAATTATGCCAATCAGCTCTTTAAAGTCTGGCATCTCTTTTGCATGTACACTTGCGATTTCAGCCGCTTCGTAGAGGTGGTAAAGGCTCGCTTCTTGCTTTACGCATAAGACAAGCTTTCCAGTAATCTTAGCGCGAGTGCCAAATGCTTCATTTTTCATTTTATCAAAGGCGACTGCTGCAGCTTTCGTCGCTCTGAGCTGAGCGAGAAGCCCTCTTAGATAGTACCATCCTGCATGGTTTTGTTTTGAATGCGGCTTTGTCTTCAAGACAGCAACATAAGAGGTAAGTATTCCTTCTAGTTCATCGCATTTTACTAAGAGCTCTTCATTTGCTCGCAGTGTGCCGCAAGAAGCTATCTTCATATCTTCTCGTAAGTCTCTAGAAAGTTTGTGGAGTCTATGGGCGACGCTTGTGAGGTAGTTGATAGTGCCTGTGATATGTGAATAGCCAACAACCCATGCTGTTTGCATCCATTGATCGCCTGTACGAAAGTTATATTCTTTAGGTATATCGACATCATCGAGTGAAGACATAGGGGCAGGATCTTTGAGTTGCTCCTGTTTTTTTAAAGTGCAAGAGGTGATGTCGATAAACTCCCGTTCTTCATCAGTGACAGCGGTTAAAGAGGCTGTAGTATCTTTTGTCATCGCATCGCAGGCTGCAACTACTTCTTTAAGGCGCTTAAGTTCATATTGCTTTTCATTATCTCTAAGCTCAAAGGCGAGCTTTTTTGCGTCTACTACGAGAATGTCATATAAGGTTTTATAGTAGAGCTTATCGATAAGTGCTGCAGCAATGTCTAAATCTGAAGCTGGACATACTTTCGGCGGATTTTTCCAAGCCTCTGAAGCACTCTCAACAGCAACATCTAGCGATTTTGCCAACGCATTATGAGTTTCGGCAATTTTATTTATATCTGCACGCTTTTGATTGAGGTAATGAAAGGCAATGCTTACTTGGTTTGCAAGCTCATCTACAGATCGCTTCACCTCATCAAGACCTTCAACGACTATCATTGAATCATTTGTAGTAAAGAGCTCTCTTTGTGCTGGAGGGGGTGCGCTAGCCTGGGCTGGGTGTGGATGTGAAGCTGCGTAGAAGGCGGTGATTTCCATTGGGTCCATACTATTTTCCTTAATTATGATTATAGAGGTGACATGCAACGAAGTGATCGGGCTTTACTTCTTTAGTTCGCGGAACAATATGCCTGCAGGCTTCAGTCGCATGGGGGCATCGAGTATGAAAGACGCAGCCTGCTGGAGGCTCAACTATTGACGGAGGATCTCCTACGATGCAGAGTTTTGCATCCTCTGACTGCGCTTCTGGATCTGGCACAGGAATGCTTGCCATAAGAGCTTGCGTATAGGGATGAAGAGGATTTTTAAAGAGTTCTTCAGCAGATGCAAGCTCCATAACACGGCCGAGATAAAGGACTACAAGCCTATGGGCTAGGTAGCGAAGCGTTGCAAGATCGTGTGTAATAAAGAGAAGCGATATGCCCTGCTCTTTTTGGATTTTTTTAAGGAGGAGAATGATCTGGGCAACAACTGAGACGTCAAGTGAAGAGAGCGGTTCATCGCAGATCAAAAGCTTTGGCTTTACGCTAAGCGCCCTTGCAATACTTACACGCTGCTTTTGGCCGCCGCTTAGCTGGTAGGGATACATTTTGGCTACAGAGTGCGGAAGTTGCACCATATCGAGAAGCTTATAGATATATTGCTCAAGTGTGCCTTCGTAGCTTACTTTAGAGGTTTGGATTGCCTCTTTTAAGTGGCCTTCAACCTTCATGCGAGGATTTAGGGAAGCATCTGGGTCTTGAAAAATCATCTGCATCGAACGGGTAGCTGATCTCAGCTCTCGAGGTGCTAAATTGGTAAGCTCTTTTCCGTCAAAAAAAACCTTTCCATGTGCCGGAGATTGTATGCACATGAGGGTTTTAGCAAGGGTTGACTTGCCGCAGCCGCTTTCACCTACTACTCCTAATGTTTCTCCTAAGTATCCTTCAAGGTCTAAATCCCTGAGCGCTAAAAAACGGGCATCTTTTAGCCGATACTCTACATCTATTTGCTTAATTTCAAACAGCGGCGACATGCATATTCCTCATAAAGCAGCGACATTGATGCTGATCTCCCTCGAGCTTTGGCACTTTCTCGGTACAGATTTTCATGGCATGGGGACAGCGCGGCATGAAGGCGCACATGTGCAGATACTGGCCTATCTGCGGAGGCGATCCAGGGATTGGTCTCAAACTATTTCCATCAGGGTCGTTAAGTCTTGGAAGGCAAGCAAGAAGTGCTTCTGTATAGGGATGCTGCGGCCTTGCAAATATTTCGCGCGCTTCTGCTTGTTCAACGATGTTTCCTGCATACATCACGGCAACGCGGTCGCTAATTTTTGCAACGACGCCCATGTCGTGGGTAATGAAGACAAGGCTCATGCCCATTTCTTTTTGAAGCTGCTTTAAAAGGTCGAGTACCTGTGCCTGAATGGTAACATCGAGAGCGGTGGTTGGCTCATCGGCGATGACAAGCTTTGGCCTATTTACTAAAGCCATAGCAATTAAAAGTCGCTGCCTCATGCCGCCAGAGAGCTCATAAGGGTAGGCAGAAAGACGCCTCATGCAGTCAGAAAAGCCAACATTTCGAAGCATCTCACTTGCTGCATAATATTTTGCCTCTTTTGAGGGGTAGAGCTCGCTGCTCATAGTTTCCATAAGCTGCGTGCCGATCTGAAGTGTTGGGTTCAAACAGCTCAAGGGGCTTTGCGGAATAAAGGCAATTTTTGTGCCGCGAAGCTTTCTCATTTCGCTTTGGCTTTTTTCTATGAGATTTTCACCGTCAAAGATAATCTTTCCGCCTGCAATTTTTGTAAGCGGGGAGCGAAAAAGATTCATTATCGCCATTGCCGTGATGGTCTTGCCAGAGCCTGATTCACCAACGAGTGCGAGTGTTTCTTGGGGATAGAGTGAGAAGGAAACATCCCGAAGGAGCGGGAGAGGGCCATGCCTTGTGTCGAGCGTGACAGAGAGGTTTTCAACTGAAAGGAGATGTTCTTTCATTTTTATGCCTCCTTTGGTTTCTGTGCAAGGTGCCTTCTTGCTTGCGGGTCTAAAAGGTCTCTAAGACCATCTCCAAGTAGATTAAAAGCAAATATTGTGATCGTTATTGTGACAGAAGGGATAAATAGGCGCCATGGATAAAAGCGCATTGCTCCAAGTGCATCGCTCACTAGCGAGCCAAGACTAGATAGCGGAGGCTGGAGGCCTATTCCTAAAAAGCTTAAAAAAGCCTCTGCGAATATAGCTTGTGGAATGCTCAGCATGATGATGCAGGTGACAGGGCCTGAAATATTAGGGATAATGTGGCGAGAGATGAGCCCAAAGGTGCCAACACCAAGAGATCTTGCAGCTCTAAAATATTCCTGCTGCTTGATGCCGATTACTAAGCTCCTTGTAATGCGGGCCATCTGTATCCAGCCAATAATTACCATGGCAGCAAGTATTGGAGCAAAGCCAGGACCCATAATAACGGTTATCAATATGGCAAAGAGGAGATAGGGAAGGCAGTAGATCATTTCTGCTATTCGCATCATGACATGGTCGACTGTGCCGCCTTTAAGTCCTGCTGTCATTCCCCAGCTTACGCCAAGTAAGAGATCTATCATGGCAGCTGCAAAGCCAATTTGCAGGGAAACTCCAAGGCCAACTGCAACTCGAGTGAAGAGATCTCTTCCAAGCTCATCAGTTCCAAAAATATGCTGAGCGCATGGGGCTAAATTTTTTGAGGGAAGATCCGTTTCTTGGTATGTGTATGGGCTAAGTAGTGGTCCAAAGATTGCGTAGAGGAGGAGAACAGATAAGATCGAGGCGCCAATTAGGATGCTTTTATGCGATACGAGAAGCCGGATGATGGAATCTTTTTCTCGAGGTTGCGGCTCATTTTGCGCCAAAATTTCTAAACGCTCTTCTTGAGTTAGCGGGATCATGCGTAGGCCTTTTTTCGATTTTGTCTGTAAAGAAGGCTCTTAGATTCTGGGTTTAAGAGGGCAGAGAGAAGGTCTATCACGGTGTGGTTAAAGATGAGGAGCATGCTATAGAAAATGGTAAGGCCGCCAATTACAGGAAAATCGCGGTTAATAACGCTATTTACAAACCAAAGGCCAAGGCCGGGAATTCCAAAAACCCGCTCAACTGCAAAGCTTCCTACGAGTACGTTCGTGGTAACTGGTCCAAGGTAGGAGAGAATAGGAATGCAGGCATTTTTGAGTACATGGACAAAGATGACTCTTTCTTCTTTTAGGCCTTTAAGCCTTGCAACTTGCACATATTCTTTTGTAAATACTTCGAGCATATTTACGCGAAGAAGCCTTGCTACATAGCAACATGGTCCAATAGCAAGTGCAAGTGCTGGAAGCACAGTGTGTGCAAATGTTCCCCATCTTGCAACTGGAAATAGGGGAAAGTAAAAAGCAAAAAGAAACTGAAGGCCAGCAGCAAGCACAAAGGTGGGGATTGATACTCCAAGGACTGCACCAGATGTGTACAATACATTTGAGTATCCACGAGAATTGAGCGCGCTTAGGGCTCCAAAGAGGATTCCGCAAGGAAGAGCAAAAAGGAGCGCTTCAAGTCCGAGCATTGCGGAGATAGGCAGCCCTCCAAAAATAATTTGCGTAACTGTCTGAGAAGGGTACTTGAGTGAAGGGCCAAAATCAAAGGTAAATACCTGCAAGATATAGCGAGAGTACTGGAGATGGAGGGGGTCATCGAGACCGTAGTAGTGTCTAAGTGCTCCTAGCGTCTCCTTTGGGCAGCTAATTGATTCTTCAGCAAAGGGATCGCCAGGGACAAGGTGCATGAGTAAAAATGTAGCTGATGCAATCGCAAATAGTGTAAGTACCGAAACCCAAAACCTTCTCAAAAGAAAGTAAATTATTGCTTTAAGCACATTGCCTCAATAGTTATCTATCAGGGATAATATAAAGCGGATTATTTTTCTAGCATTTTACTTCGTAGTATTGCGACTGTTTGCTTATTTCCTTCCTTTTCAGCCCAGTAGATGACGGGGTAAGCATCTCTGAGAATGGTTGGATCAGCTCCAAGTGCTAAAAGTTTTTTTAGCGCATCTAGGGAATGCTCATCCTCTGGGTGACAGGCTGCATAATAGAGAGGGGTCTCTCCATCGCCGTCTACGGAAAAGTTTATATCCACGCCCTTTTCAATGAGGATAAATGCTTTAGCCCACTGTTTGTTAAAGCAGGCACATTCGAGGGCATGGCCTCCCTTAAGCCCTACATGAGGTATATGATCCGTTAGTGAGCGAACAAGTTCAAGATTTTCAGAGGTTCTTAACAGTTCAAGCAGCAAGTCTTGGGCGATAGGTCCAAGTCTACTAACAAATTTCACGGGATCTGCATTTTTCGCTATGGCTATAGTACAGAGTGAAGCAATTGCTCCTTTTCTATCTTCACAGGAATTTACCATCAAAGTAGTCAGTGCTTTTTCTTCTTCAGTCTCTACCGATTCAGGAAAACAGTTTAATAAAGTATCTTCTTTTACATCTCCTTCTTCGAGAAGAAGTGTCATGATATCATAGCGTTTTGCAGAGTAGGCGAGTCGAAATGCATCTGAATAGTCATCTCCAGATTTTTTGTGCAGATTAGCGAGCAAAAAGTGGATAGAATCCAAATCACCTGCTTTTACATATCCGAGTAATTCATAAGGCGAACAGGAAAATGTCCGAGCTTTATCTTGGCTTGGATTATAGCCTGCTAAAGCGCCGCTAGTTGACTCAACAAAGGCTGTCGCTTTTGCAATCTCTAGATCATCTTTTCGTTTTACATATGAAAACGTAGCAAGGTGCTTTACAGCGGCCTTTTTTGTTTGAGAATAAAAATCTCTCGCATGCAGCTCTGCTCGAGAAAGAGGTCTGTAGGCATCTCTATTTACAAGTTGATAGACTATAGACGGTTTTGCATGAAGGTCAAAGGGGACCCTGATAGCCCTTGTGAGGCGAGTTGTATCGCTTGCAGCGGCGCAGCCGCCTGAAGATTTGAGGAGTATATAAAACTCAGTTCCAGTAACGATAAGAGATCTTTTAACGGACCCCTTTTTATAGTAGCCGGGATCTCCTCTTTTTTGCTGGGCATAGACCATAATATCAAAGAAGCGTTGAACACTAAGCTGCTTATGCTGGTTGCACTCTTCGAGTAAGGGACGGCATTTTTCCATTAAGCGGCGGGTGTAGTGCAATTTTGTCTTATCGCCTGGAAATAGGCGCTCTACCGTTCTTTCCATATAGGATTGGAGCGTCTCTTTCTTTAATGAAAGCTTGCCAAATTGAGTGAGAAGGGCTTCTTCCGGGGTCTCTTGTCTGCATGCAATGATATTCATAGAAAAAATCATCGCATAGCATGTGATTATACACAAACAAGTTCAAAAGCTCTTGGCAGAAGCCGAATTGCTTCGCCGAGCAAGAAATGAAAGTTACTTATTCTTTTAGGTAGTAGTCGCTAAGAGAGTTGAAGGCTGCAATTATGTGTGTGGCTGCATCTCTATATTCTACAGGGTTTTTATCAGGGTAGAGTGGAATCATTATTTTTTTTCTAACAGCGTTAAGTTTTTCTTTTGTGAAGCCAGGTTTAAGACCAAATACTTCATGCCACTTTTTGTCTTTTTCTGCTTTTTTGAACTTGTCATAGAAAGTGCGAAGAGGAGTGCCCTTCGGGGGAAGATCCTTAACAGTAAGCGTGTAGCTAAAGGGCTTTTTCACAAGGAAATCGCTGCCGTGGATATTATTCATCTTAAGGGTAATAAGCTCTTCATTTGTAAAATTGTGCTTATTTTGATAAATCATGTTCATTTGAGAAAGTGTTAGCCAATGGAGGTAGGGAGTTAAATGAGAAAAGGATTCCTTTATTTGCTCAACGCTTAAGCGGTTTACATTTTTTCCAAACTGATTGAATATTCTTGTCACATTTTCAGCTGTTATTGTGAGCTCTTGGAATACTGTATCGCTAATTTTTGCATAATAGTCGGGATTCCTGAGATGCGGCGTTAGTTTTTCTATTTGCTCTTTTGTCGCAAACGCTAAAAAGCCTGTGTCATTGAAGAAATAAGCAAATTCCTTTGCAGTCAAACGTTCAAGAGGAAGGGTATTAAGAAGCTTTCTTGTTTCCTCTGGGGAAAGAGAAATAATTGTATTTCTTGGAAGGCGGCGAGAAAGATCGAGCATCTCCTGGCCAGATAGCGCAAAAAATGCCCTATTATTTACTCTACCAATCTCATCTAAAAAACGTGCATGGATATCAAAAATTGAGGCTCCATTAATATCAAAAGGGGCCTTAGGGATTTTATTTTGCGCTGCATCATCAGTTTTTGCAGCTGTCTTTTCTTTTGGATCTTCTACATTTACTGTAACAACATTTCTACCAAAAAGATTTGCCCTAAAATCTGGAGAAAAAATGAAGATAATTCCAAGCGTTAGTACAGCAAGAGCACATGCTACGATAATTGCGCATGCTTTTTCTTCATCGCCTGATATATTGCGCTCTACGCCATTATAGCTTGTATAGGTAGGCCCTTTCTCGCCTTTATGGCTTTCATTAATATGGACTCCATCTCTTTGAGCAGAACCTAGATCTGAATAGTAATAAATGTTTGTCATAAGAAAAATTATAACAAACAAATTACTTAAATATCAACATGTTTTTTAAGTAAAAGAATTCGAGAAAGGGCTTCGTTGAGTCGATGCTCAGAGATTCTTCCGGAGCGTACAGCCTCTACGAGAGCTTTATGAATAGAACGTATAGACTGGGGAGAGCCAAGCTCTTTTCTCATAAAGCCTCCTGCGATAAGCAAAATATCGCATCCGGCATTGAGAGCCTGTATTGCAGCCTCTTCAATATTTTTGGCATATTGCAGCGCCCCTTCCATAACTAAAGAATCGCTTATTATCACCCCTTTAAAGCCAATCTGTTCTCGCAAAAGGCCTTGGAGAATAAGGGAGGAGAAGGTTGCAGGACAACTACTATCCAGTGCTTCAGTAATAATGTGGGCAGACATGATCACTTCAGCATCAGCTGCAAGGACGCTAAAAGGATAAAGCTCATCTCGATAGATATCTTCTAGAGGTTTTGTGATGACTGGGAGGCCGTAGTGAGAATCTGTACAGGTATCGCCATGTCCTGGAAAGTGTTTAAGCGTAGCAATAATACCAGCCTCCTTATAGCCCTCGAGTTGAGATTTAGCAAAGATAGCTACTTCTCGTGATGATGAGCTAAAGGATCTATTTCCGATTACAGGATTGAGTGGATTGGTATTGACATCGACAACGGGAGCTAAGTTCATGGTGATTCCAGAAGCTTTAAGCTCAGAGCCAATTTTATAGGCGATTTCTTTAGCTAGTGCTGGATTTTGGCTCTCTCCTACCTCTTGATTGCTTGGGGGGTGGGTAAATTCACCTCGAAGATGGGTGACTCGTCCACCTTCCTGATCGACGGCAATAAGCAGGGGAATTTCGGCAAGGCTTTGAAGGCCATCACTCAAGTTCTTTACTTGCTCAAAGGTTTCAAGCCCATTGATGGAGCGAAAGTAGATAATGCCGCCAACATGAGCTTCTTGTATGAGCACTCTTGCATCGTCGTTTACCTCAGTTCCGACAACATGCACCATAAGCAGCTGCCCGACCTTTTCTTCAAGAGTAAGTTCAGCTTTTAAAACACCGAGAGCGAGTAAGAATAAAGAAATCGCAATCTTAAACATAAAGTAGCCTAAAAGGCTTCAATTTAGTGTATTATCTCATTTGCCTTCAATGAATTTAGCGTTTTCGATGTCGATTGTCCCCATTGGTGAAATCGTTTTCATATCGAGTGCGCTATTTTTGCAGTACGAGAAGGTAAAGTAAAAAAGCGGCACGATCGGAAGATCTTCCATAAGCACATCTTGTGCCTGCTGAAGATAGCTCATCCGCCGTACGGGATCGATCTCTAAGTTTGACATGAGGAGCAGATGGCTATATTCTGCATTTTTCCAGCCTGTGCAGTTTACGCCATTATCTGGGGTCTGAAAAACTGACAAAAAGCTCATTGGATCATAGTAGTCAGCAAACCAAGAACCTGCTGCTATTTGATAATCTTGGCTAAACAATTTATCATAGAATTTATTTGGCGACTGGGCATCGAGCACCACTTCAATATTGAGGGCAGACTTCCAATTTTGGGCAATCTGCTCGGCAATTTTACCCATGCGGTCTGAATCTATGAAGGAAAGAGTAATTGGAGGGACACTTCCTTTAGGCATAGAAAGCTCTCCAAGTCCTGCTTCAAAAAGTGAAGAGGCCTGTGCTGGATTAAATGGCACTTCTGCCGAATGTATACCCATCCCAAGCGGTACAAAGCCCATAGCAGGCTTTTGGCCGCCCTTGAGAATGTTTTTAGTAATGGATTGCGTATCGATCGCAAGCTGAAGGGCTTTACGCACTTTCGGATTGGTAAATGGAGCTTTTTGTATATTTATGCGTAAAAATTCAACTCCTGCAGCTGGGGCATACTGCACATTTTGCAAGCTGTCTCGCTCAGTTTGTGTAAGTGTCGAAAGCGGAGATCCTATCCAGTCAATATCTCCCTTTTTAAATGCACTAAGAAGCTCCTTTTCATCCATCGTGGCAAGCTCTGCTTTCTCAAGAGTAACGGTTGTATTGCCCCAGTAATGTGGATTTTTTACAAACTCTAGCGGTTTTTCTTGCATAAACTGATTGAGCGTAAATGGGCCGTTTGAAACAGGCTTTGCTTCATCCCAATTTTGGGGGACAGGAAAGTAGTTTGCCGTTGCTGCAAGCTGTAGAAAGTAAGGAGATGGCGAAGTAAGCTGAACAACGAGGGTTTTATCGTCTAGTGCCTTTACACCTACGCTATCTGCAGTAGCTTTATCATCATAGAACTCTTTTGCGCCTTTAATGACAAAAAGCATGTAGGCCATAGGAGACTTTGTTTCCGGATCGAGCATAGACTTCCAGCTTCTTTCAAAGTCTTGAGCGAGCACTTTTTCTCCATTAGACCAATTTGTATCGCGAAGATGAAATGTGTAGGTTTTAAGGTCTTGAGAAATCTGAATCTTTGTAGCAATGCCAGGAAATAGTTTGCCATTTTCGTCGATATAGGTAAGCCCCTCAAAGAGCATGCGAGCGACGGCATTTTCACAAAGCCCCTGAACTTTTCTTGGATCGCATGTTGTTATTTTATGGCTTGTACCAAGTCGAACAGTTTGGTCTCTTTTTTTAGATCCAAAAAAACAGCCTGTAGCTACGCATACGGCAAGTATCGGAAGTGCATACCGTGTCAAAGATTTCATATTTCAACTCCTATCGTAATGAGCAGGAAACTGCCGAATTTGCCCTTTACCGTCAAGCCCCAAGTAAAAAGTATATGCGAAAGGCCAGCTTTGTGTTAAAGCGCTCGTCTAAAAAAAGAAGCTAGCAAAAAAATTGAAAATCGATAGTATGCGAAAAAAATGAAACGGAGATCGCATATGTTCACAAGTAAAAAATGGGTAGGCGCAGTAGCTCTCATCGTTTTTGCTGCTTTGATCTATAGCCTTACATCTAAAACTGAAAATCAAATCGTAGCAGCCCCGGCTGAGAAAACTGTTTGGAAGCTTTTTAAACCGCAAAGCGGCCGTTTTGAAGTGCTTTTGCCGCAGATCCCGCAGCATGCCGAGGAAACGCATCCAAATGGCAAAGATGTCACAAAATATGATGTCTATCTTGCCCAGGATCATGAGGGGAGCGTCTATATGGTGAGCCTTACTCAGTATCCAGAAGGATACGATATGGGTAGTGTAGAAGATGTATTAGAGGCTGTAAAAAATGGCGCTGTTGGCTCAAATGCAAAAAATGAAGTGAAAAAAGTAGAGAGAAGCACCTTTCTAAATCTACCATCACTAGATTTTTTAATTGAAAATCCAGATTCTGGCATACGAAGTAAAGTTATAGTCGATAATAAGACGCTAATAGTACTTACTGCTATGAATCGCGATCCAAGTAATCTTGAAAAAGATTTTAATAACTTCGCGGGTTCGTTTGTACTAAAAAATCAATAGTAAGAAACAGTATACATAGGGTAAACTTGTTTGTACTATGATAGCAAGCCGTCTTCGTTTTATACTTGGTCTTGAACTCGTTGCCTACTACTTTGCAGCTCCCTATATTATCCTGCTTGGCCTGGATGAGCATAGAGGGCTTTTTAGTGCAGAAACGTCGATGAATTTTCGCCTTTTTGCCTATGCACTTCTCGTAGGCATATATCCCTTTTTGTTGATGATTGTTTCGCCCTACGTTGGAAAGCAGCTTGATGAAAGGCGCTCTAAAGTATCTATACTGCGAAAAATTCATCTTGCAAACTGTACATGTTATAGTTTGCTTGGGGTTGCAGCCTGGTTTCAGAGCTTTCCTCTTGCACTTCTTGCCCTTTTCATCCCCGGTGTAATCGGCTGCGCCTCTCCTGTAGGAAAATCCCTCATCGCATCACTTACAAAGCCTGAAGAGCGCGTGAAGGAGTTTGCAAAGCTTGCTTTTATTAAAGGGGTTGTAAAGCTCGCTATTCCTCTGGCTGGTGTGTTTATATTTAAATTTTTACTAAATGAAGTTAGCTACTGGCCCCTCTTCTATATCTCAAGTGCGCTCTCATTTTGCTGCTTTCTCTATACCTTTACCTTCCCTCATTTTTGTGATACGTGTTCTCAGGAAGAGTCCGGAAAAGCATTTCCTCTCTTTATGAACCTTGTAAAGACAAACTATCCGCTTCTTTTAGTCTTTGTACTCCTTATCACAGGCTACGCGGTCTTTGTAAAGTTTGCTCCTTTTGTGCTTTTTGAACGTATTGGGGATAATCCTTCCATCGTAAATTACTTTGCGTCTCTTGTCGGGCTTGCTGCATCTATCAATCAGCTTTTTGTGGTGCGTTATGCAGAGCGTGTAGGTAAGGTTTTAGGGGGAGTATTTATCCTGCTTTGCGCTACTGCCTCTGCACTTTGCTTTAGTAAAGGCGGTGCATTTTGGTTTATCGGCTTTTTTGGCGTTCTTTTTTGCTTTTCTGTGCTCAATACAAATATTGAGGCAAGGCTTTCTCTTGCGGGAACTCTAACAACCCAAGGAACCCGTCAAGGCATACTTTATAGCGTAGAAAATTGGGGATATATTGTAGCTCCTGCCCTTGGATCTTTTGTGGCAAGTTTTTCTACAATCTACCCTTTATATTTTGTAACCTGTATTGGCCTTTTTGCCCTCTTTTTCTTTATCTACTCTGACTCGAGATCTGAACGTGCGTATTATACTAAAACCGGGTAGAGAAAAATCCCTCTACAGCCGACACCCCTGGGTATTTTCTGGAGCAATAGCATCCCTTCCTGCCTTTACTGATGGCGATATTTTGCCTCTGTATTCGCATAAAGGGGAGCATCTTGGCTTTGGCTACTTTAATAAAAAGTCAAATATCACAGGCAGGATGCTTACCTTTGAGGATAAAGACCCTTATATTGCTATTAAAGAGCATATTTTGCAGGCGATTGATCTTCGAAGACGTCTGCAGGGTACAAAAACAAATGCCACTAGACTTGTAAATGCTGAGGGTGACCTTCTTCCCGGGCTTATTGTAGACCAGTATAATGATGTGCTGGTTATCCAGATATCTACGCTTGGAATGCAAAGACAAAAGGCCTTTATTGTAGAGATACTTAAAGATGTGCTCAAGCCCTCCTGGATATATGAGGCATCAACAAGTGCAGCTCGGAAGGAGGAAGGACTATCAGAGTGCCGAGAGACGCTCTATGGAACTCCTCAGGAAGATATTTTGATCTATGAAGGTGATGTAAAATTTTATGTAAATCCTCTCAAAGGGCAAAAGACGGGCTTTTTCCAAGACCTTCGCGAGATGAGGACGCTTGTAGGAGAGCTTTCTAAAGATAAGAGAGTCCTCAACTGCTTTAGCTATACAGGTGCTTTTTCATGCCATGCTGCAAAGAGTGGGGCAAGTTTAGTTACTTCTGTTGATATTTCCAAAGATGCGATCTTGCAGACGACAAAGCATATGGAGCTAAATGGTATAGAGCCATCTCGCCACTCTGAAAAGGTAGCAGACTGCTTTGACTTTTTGCGAGAAGAGCCGCTTAATTATGACCTTGTAATCTTAGATCCTCCTGCATTTGCAAAGAGAAAATCTGATGTTGAACGAGCTGTAAAAGGCTATCAAGAGATCAATAGGCAGGCGCTGTTAAAGATGACAAAAGGATCGCTCCTTCTTACCTGTTCATGCAGCTACCATGTCGATGAAGAGCTTTTTCTAAAGATGCTGTTTCATGCAAGCCGGGAAGCTAAGCGAGAGCTTCGCATCCTGCAAAAACATCGCTTAGCATTTGATCATCCGCTCAATATTTATCATCCTGAGTCTAATTACCTAAAAAGCTTTTTGTGTTCCATTTATTGATCTTTGATCCATTTCTTGAACTTAATTAGGTGCGCCATTTATTCTGTCGAGAAAAACAGAGTAAGGAGCTATTCAAATGGCAGGTTTTTCGATCGGCGAATATGTAACACGCGCACAAAATTTTTATGTTGAAACAGAAGATAGATTAGTATCGACTGCAAAAAATGCACTTCCTGAACATCTTCATGATATTGCAGAAAAAGTATGCAGGGCAGTTCCTGAGATCTTCTGCAGCTTAAGTCTTTTGACAGGTGTGTTTAAGAGCGCAGCCATCATTTACGGAGTTGTCAAAGTAGGCTGGGCGATTTCTCCAACAATTCATGCCCTCTTTACTGGAAGCGATATGCAGACTGCACGAAAAGAAGCAATTGATCGTTTGGAAGCAAGCTACGAGAAGTTTAAGCCTGCAATATTTGTCTCTTTTGCAGTTGTGGGCGCTGCTTCAGGCGTACTTGGTCTTACAAGCTTTAGCCCAACCCTGATCCTCACCGCAACCTACCTTGGCATCATCAGCAAGCTGGGCTACGATGCAAGCCAAGGAAAGCAAGGTCAGCCGGTGCAAACCTAAGCTACGGGTTTTCCTTGAAAAACTTCCCAGGGGCACTTTCTGTGACCTGGGAAGTTTTTTCAAAGTCTTCTACAGTCCTTATTTCACTTTGCTAAAATCCCTTTGACTCAGGTATAGGAAGAGGAGCATTGAAAGTCGCTCCGTATCAATGCTTTTACAACCAACCAAAGGAGTCCTCATGGCTAATCAAAAAAATGAAGGAAGAGGAAAATATTCAGAGTTTCCTCAAACAGATAGCTCTCAT
Organism: uncultured bacterium; assembly: GCA_964462925.1. Classification (GTDB taxonomy): domain Bacteria; phylum Chlamydiota; class Chlamydiia; order Chlamydiales; family FEN-1388; genus SZAS-7. The sequence continues at coordinate 58,538 of CAYWZU010000005.1, read as the reverse complement.
ATGCGTACTATGATGGAATGCATGAGTATTTGCGCATCATGCGCAAAAAAATGCATCGAAGAGGGAAATAAGAAGACAGCCTGTGCCTGCATGGAATGTGCAGATACCTGCGCATTAGCAATAAAAGCAGCAAGCTGCCAGTCTGACTTTAAAGAGCAAATAATGGACCTTTGCTCACAAATCTGCACCTATTGTGCTGATGAGTGCCAAAAAATGCAGTCCAAACACTGCCAAGAATGTGCTAGTGCCTGCCGCGAATGTGCTGAAGCTTGCTCTAAAGCCTATAGCATGTCCTAAAATCATATGGCCTAAGTGGTTTTTGACCCTTAGGCCTTTTTTCATTCCAAAGACCCGGGGCGGTGCAATCGGACTCGTTCCTGGCCAGTCGCTTCTTATCTATAGCATGCTAAGGCCTATTCAAGGCTGTGATGAGCAGGTTTTTACTGAAACTATCTCCCAGTTTCATGAAGCTGCTAAGTCGCTACTTTTAGATCTAGATATCAAATAGCATATTTACGTTCGCATCAATTGCCTCTCACGTGATACTCTAGGCAAAAGGAGCGTGCTCTATGAAAAGAGTTGTTTTAGTTACTGGGGGAGCTAAAGGAATAGGACGAGCGCTTTGTGAGGCATTTGCTTTAAGAGGGGATAAGGTCTACTTTGTCGATACTGACACTGGAGCTGGAAAGGAACTTGAGTCGAAGGTAGGAGCGGTTTTCATTCAGGCAGATGTAAGTGATCAAATAGAAGTACAGGCAGCAGTAGATAAGGTTATAGACAAAGAAAACAAAATTGATGTCCTTGTCAACAACGCCGGCATTAGTTTGAATATTGATCCACTTGACGATGATGCCATCACCTGTTTTGAAAAGGTGATCAATACCAACCTCAGAGGTGCGTTTTTATTCTCTCACTATGCAGCAAAGCATATGGAAGATGGCGCCATCATCAATATCAGCTCAACAAGAGCTTTGCAAAGCGAGCCTCATACAGAAGGCTATAGCGCAAGCAAGGGAGGAATTATTGCCCTTACCCACGCGATGGCAATGTCCTTAGCTGAAAATCGCATCAGAGTAAATGCTATATCTCCTGGCTGGATTGATGTGCAGCATTACGAGTCAAAAGCAGCATCCAATCCGCCATCGCCTCAGGGCGAGCCTCAGAAAATCACCCATAAGGATCATGAGCAGCATCCAGTCGGAAGAGTAGGCGAGCCAGAGGACATTGCAAAGATGGCACTCTTTTTAGCAGATAACAAAGAATCAGGATTCATCACAGGCCAAAATTTCGTAGTTGATGGCGGCATGACCAAAAAGATGATCTATGTATAGGTGAAAAAATGGAATATGAAGGAAAAGCAAGAGAGCATCTTGCTAATGAAAGAACCTTTCTTGCCTGGATTAGAACAAGCCTTGGCATTATGGCCTTTGGATTTGTTGTTGAAAAATTTGGGCTCTTTGTCAGAGAAATTGGCATTGTAGTTGAGGATAAGAATCTACTCTCTCACGGCTACTCAGCTCTATTTGGCATCGTAGTTGTGGGCATTGGCCTTTTACTTGCCCTTCTTGCATTTTTAAAGTACAAGAAAATAGAAAAAGAGATCGAGACAGCAACTTTTTCCTCTTCATCGACACTGAATGCTATACTTACCCTTGTGATACTCTTTATTGGGCTTTTCCTTATTTTTTACTTAACGAATGGCATTTCGTCTCTGTAAAAGATTACTTGCATGAAGTCGACGACATTATTTTAGGCGCTGAATAAAGCATATCCAGCACCTATATAGAGGCTTACTCTATTTTTTAGCCTGAGCGTTCAAGTGATTTAAGAAGGTGAGTATGTGCCGAGCTTGCCTCTCTGTAAACATGCAGCCAGATCTTCCCTCTACGTGTCTATTTGCTAGTACTTTGGCGTGTTCCATTAGCTCTTTTTCTTGCTCCAGTTCTTTTTCTTTCCCAGAAATTTTCAAGGTATTGAGCACGTAGGCTGCTGTCTTTTCCTGGATAGATTTAGAAAGGGTTTCAATCTTGAGGGCATCTTGAGTAAAAGTTCTGTCTTGTAAACCAGCTGAATAGGCTGTAAAAGAGGCTTGCATCTCTTGCGAGGTAGTAAGAAAAACAAAGTTTGCTTTTTGCTCAAGAGCTGATTGAATATGAGGCTGTTGCCAGTACGCATAGAGTACTTCTTCAATCGTTAGTGAATAGTTGACAACGGTTCTCTTTCCGTTGGTTTCTACAGGTGGAAGAGGAGTGTTACTTGTGGAAAACGTTGGGTGTCTGTCTGGAATCATACAGGAGGTTCTCTTTTAGGGATTTTCTATTGCATTTTGGATTTTTTGAGAAAATGACTCAGCAAGTGCCTTATCTTTGCTTTTTAGCCATTTCTGAAGTGGTTTTAGCCTTTTGAAGTCCCATTTTAGGGCTTTTGGTGTGCTTGCCTTTTTAGAGCGTTTGAAGGTGCCAATGTCTACGTAAATAGCGCTATCGTTTGTAAAGCCTATATTGTCATGCTCAAGAAGGCTAGAGTCTCTATTTGAGATGCCAAGTTTTGCCCGCTCGGTAAAAAGATGGATAATCTGATCGAGGCGTTTTTCTAAACCTAGTTTATCGCCTTTTTTGTAGAGCTCCTTTAGGACGGGCATTATTTTTTTTGCTTTTATCTGAATCGCAAAAGGTACATTTGTGAGATCGGCATGGTGAGAAAAGCCAAGTTTATCAATCAGCTCTACAGGCTCTATAGGCTCCTGGGTTATATGAAGATAGAGCGTTCCCGTGAGCTTTGAGAGCGGATCGTAGGCAAGTGACATGCTATTGAAGAGCCTTTGTACTCTATCTTGTCTTTCATAGAGGTTTGCCTTGCGCTTTTTGTCTAAGAAACGGGGAAGGGGCATCGTTTTATAAAAGTCCGTCACATTCACGCGCTGGCATTTTATAAACTTCAAGACATACTGATTATCTGCACTTTCAAAGACAAAGGATTGGCGCCCCTTTCCGAGATAGCGAAAGGGCTGATCTAAAATTTTGAGGTATTCTGGATTGTTTTTTGGGGCTTTTTCGACTTTTGGCCATATTTTTAGCGTGATATTATCTATGCTAAAATTGTCATTTAGCTTTCTATAGCCCCAGATGCCGATGAGAAGAAGAAGGATGAAGAGCAGAGTTCTTTTCACGCAAGATGTCCGATTGCTTTTTTAAGCTGCGAGCGGGATCTCCACCAGAAGAGTCCAAAGAGAACTGCCGAATTTATCGTGACCATAGACCAGCCGGCAAGAGCTCCACCATCGGCAAACATAACAAGAAGATAGGTAGGGATAACATAGACAAACCACTGGCTAAGCGCATTTGCATATAAAATAAATTTTGTGTCGCCAATTGCAGTAAGGTGGCCAATGACTATCCACCAGAAGCCGTCAAACAAAAAGAAGAGGCACATCATGCTCATGCACACCTTCAACGTATAGACAAAGGTAGGGTCGGCAAGGAGCAGCTTATCTTCTTCATGGAGGACAAATTCAAAAAGGGTATCTGCCATCGAGAGGCAAAGCGCTGTGGCAACCACAAAGAGGCCTGCCATAAGCCTATAGGCAGCTCTCAAAACCTTTGGAATGAGGGTGTAGACGCCTGCACCAATAATATTTGAGACTATCGCTGTAACGCCCTTAGAGATCGCATCATTTGTAAAGACTACAAGTAAAAAGAAGCTTTGAACAATTGTTGCAATCGTAAGCTGCTCAGGACCTGCCTTTGCCATAATGTAGAAAAATGCGCAGTGGGCGAGAACTTCAATAGAGCGGCTTGTGCCGGCAGGAAGGCCGATTCTGAGCATCTCTTTGGTAAGCGGAAGATCGATGGAACAATTTTTTGTCTGAAACTCTTCGCGCATCTTTTTTTGTATAAAGCGAACAAACAAAAAGAGCGCTTGGAAAGTTTGAGAAATACCTGCAGCAAGAGCTGCCCCCTCAATACCAAATGAGGGCGTGAAGGGAGTTCCAAAGATAAGGATTGGTGCAAGTATTATGTTAACTAGATTTGCACTAATCGTAGCGACGGTAATGATACGCGTATTGCCAATACCAACAAAAAAGCCTGTGAGCGCAAGCGAAATAAGCAAAAAGGGTCCAAATCCTAAGAAAGTATTTATGTACAAGGATTCTAGAGAGCCAGGGGTAAAAAGTATATGCGACAATAGATAGCTTGCGACAAGAAAAAGCGGCCACGAAGCAATTGCAAGCCAGATAATCTGCCATGTAGGCCTGCCGACAAGATCATGGCGATGCTCGCCGTGATAGCGTCCCACAAATACTTCCGTAATTTCGCATATGCCAAAAGGAAAAATAAGGACTAGAAAGCAAAAGTTTGCAGCGACAGCCATTGCATTCATCGACAAAACGCCGTAGTGCGCAAGGTAGAGCCTATCTGCAAAAAGCATAAAGCTGCTAGAGCAAAAGCTCAGCATCAGAGGCCAGCAGATGGTCCAAATTTCAGCAAATGAACCAACGGGGTGCTTAGTAAGTTGATAATTTTCTCTTGTAGACATAATCCGAGTAAGTATAGCTGAGAAGTCTATTAATGAACAGTTTTGTAAGGATTCTATCGCAGAGACGCCGCGTCTCAGAGAAAAAATTTGAGAAATTATTTTACTTCTCTTTCTCTCTCTTTTCTCGTGTGCCTCTGTGTGTCAGTGGTAATTTTTTGATTGACTACTTACGAAATCCGAACCTCTTGCGCCTTCAAAGTGAGAGCTTCCCGCTTACGAGATGAGCGATACCAAAAAATAGAAGCCACAACAAGCGCATTGAAGGCAATTACTGTCCAGCCCACTACAGCTCCTGCGCCAAAAAAGCTTACGAGCAGATAGATTGGAAGAATATAGCCAAGCCAGTGCGTAAAACCGTTTACATACATAATAAATTTTGTATCGCCAAGTGCGGTGAGATGGCCAACAAGAATCCAAGAAAAGCCTTTAAGAAGAAAGAAGATCGACATAAAGAAGAGTGTTGTCTTTACAGTGGCAAGAAATTCCGGGCTTTCTAACAGGTGGCTATCTTCCACATTTAATGTTTTGGCAAGTACAAGTTCACTGCCAGCAAGAGAAAAGGCAAGTAAAAATAAAAAGAGAACTGTGTGGATTTTAAAAGCAGAAAATATTGCCTTTGGGATGTGCGAGATTGCATTTGCTCCAACTAAGTTTGAGATAATGGCAGTCATTGCTTTTGAGATGCCATAGACGCAAAAGACTACAAGCATATAAAAACTTTGCGCAATCGTTGCAGATGTAAGCTCAATAGCTCCTGCCATTGCAATGATGCGGAAGAAGAGGCTATGGGCGACGCTTTCAGCAGTTCTACCAATTCCTGCGGGAACTCCTAGTGAGAGCATCTCTTTTATAAGCTTAGGCTGTACCCAGGAAGGTGATGTTGCATACTCTTCACGATTATGCTTTCTGAGGAGTAAAAAGAGCAAAAAGAGCGCCTGAAAGCCCATTGCGCTGCCTGTTGCAATAGCTGCTCCTTTTACACCAAGTGCGGGTGTGATAGTAGTGCCAAAAATAAAAAGAGGAGCAAGGCAGGCATTTAAGAGGTTTGCAAGGACAGTACTCAGTGTAATAATTTTTGTTTTGCCAATGCCAAGAAAAAATCCCATTAAAGCAAATGAAGCAAGTTGCAGAGGCCCAAAATCCAAACTTGTTATGAAGTAGGTCTCTTCAAAAGAATTGGGGGCAAAAAGCATCGGGCTTACAAGCCGGGAGAGTATCATAAAAAGAGGCCAGGTAAAAAGGGCAAGCCAAAGCATCTGCCAAACAGGCTTTCCGATTTTTTTAGGTTCATTTTGGCCGTGGTATCTACCGACAAAGACACCGGTGATTTCGCAGACAGTGAGGGGAAACGCGATAAGCACAAAGCAAAAGGCACTAGCGCACGTAACTGCGGTCATTGCCTGAACGCTATAGTGTGCAAGAAAGAGCCTATCTGCAAAGGTCATAAGGCTAGTCGATGAGAGGCTGAGCATGAGCGGCCAGCTAACTGCCCAAATTTCTCGCAAGCTACCGATTGGATGTTTTGTCAGCTGATACGCTGGTCGCATAGTAAATATTTCATTTTTAAGTTTTCAGGTGCAAAATCTTCAGTATACTGCCTCTCACACTTTGCTCCAAGTACAAAAAAAATAGATAAGGGGAAAAGCTAATTTCCAAATTTTGCTTTTAAAATGCAGTCACTTCGGCATTAAAAAGAAAGGCATTCAATTTTGGCGTGGGCTCACTTTGTAAAATTTACACTTCGTGAGGCTGCAAGGATTTGCTGCGTGAGAACTGATAATATTTGCTAAGATCTAGCTCCTTTTCGCGTTTTGCGACGTAGACGGCGCAGACTGTGTCTCCGGCAATATTGAGGGTGGTTGTTGCCATGTCGCGTAGGCGGTCGATGCCGGCGAGGATGGCGATGCCCTCTAGCGGGATGCCAACTGAGGAAAGAACCATGGAGAGCATGAGAAGTCCGCCGCCAGGGATGCTTGCTGTGCCAAGCGTTGCCATGAGCACGCATGTGGTGAGGGCTACGATGTGCTCAAGCTTTAGCTCGATGCCGTAGACTTGAGCAAGAAATATGGCACTCATTGCTTGAAAGAGCGCAGAGCCGTTCATGTTAAGCGAGCAGCCAAGCGGCATGATAAAGTTGGTAAGGCCTTTTGAGATGCCAAGTTTTTCTTCTGCTGTTTGCATAGTGACAGGAAGGGATGCAGAGCTTGAGCAGGTAGATGCCGTTGTTGCAAAGACGCCTCCCATGCTGCGAAAGAAGGGCCAAGGAGATACCTTTGCCATAAACTTAAGTATCGGACAAAAAATAATAACAGCAAAGATAAGGCATGCAAACCAGTAGCTAAGTAAAAACTTAAATACAGGAACGAGCACATCGAGCCCAAAAGAGCCGCATGTCCAGGCCATAAGGGCAAAAACCCCGATAGGGGAAAATGCCATGACGAGCTTTGTAAAGCTAAACATCACAGAGGAGAGGCCATCGAAAAACTGTACGATAGGCTTTGCCTTTTCGCCGGCAAGGTTTATGGCAACGCCGAGGAATGTGGAGAAAATAATAATCTGTACAATGTTTCCTTCACTAAAGGCACGTACTGGGTTTTTGGGCACAAGGTTTGCGATAAGGTCAGAAAGGGTAGGCATTGCCTTTGCTTCTTGAGAGACAACTTCTGCAAGATGAAGCTCTTTGCCAAGCTCAAGCCAGTGAGAGAGGCCAATTCCTAAAAATATGGCAAGAAGCGTTGTAACTACATAGAGAACTACGGCAACAAGTCCTACGCGGCCAAGCTTTGATGGATCTGCAATATTCGTGATGCCGCATACCATCGATGCAAAAATAAGGGGAACGATCAGCATCCCAAGCAGGTTTAAAAAGAGGGTGCCGATGGGCTTTAGCATCTCTGCTTGTGGGCCAAGTAGAAAGCCAGCACTAGAGCCAAGTACAATTGCGATGGCGATTTGAGCCCAAAGCTTCATATTTTCTCCATAAAAGGTCACAAAAATAGACCAAAAAGTGATATTATTCTACAGGAATTTCATATAACAATCAATATTTATTTTAATTTTTATGAAAAATTGCCTCTTTTTGCAGGGTGGAGATGCTTTTGACTTAGATGCGGTTATTAAGGGCTATTCCTACGATTTACTTGAGCGTCTACAAGGGGATGATATTAAGGCAGGAGCGCTCGAAGAGCTGCTCTTTTCTCCCTCTTTTTTTGAAAAAGTGCTGGTTGTTATCGAAAATGGAGATGAGTTAAACGAAAAAGCCGAGCAGCTTGTTGCATCATTTGCAAAACGTCCTATGCAGGGAGTATCCCTGATCGTCCATGCAGCAAAGATGATTCCCTGTGCAGCTCATATGCCAACTCAGGTTATCCAAGAGGTAAAGCCGTGGGAAAAAGAGGCAAAAATGGAGGAGTGGATAGCCTCCTACCTGAAAGAAAAAGGGGCAAAAGCCGCAAAAGAGGTTATAGCGCTGCTTGCTTCAAGCAAAGTGCAGGATCGCTTTTTATTGCAGCAAGAATTAGATAAACTTATTACTTTAGCCGGAACTACCATTACAAAAGAAGATGTTAAGGCAGTAGGCGCTCTAGAGCATGAAGAGAGTGTTTGGGAGCTGGTAGATGCTTTTTTAGAGCGTGATAGATCCCGTGCAGCTACTCATCTCAGACATCTTCTTCAGCAGCACGAAAGTCCCTATCTCCTGATACGAAGCCTAAGGAATAGCTGCCACCAGGCTTTGATGATGATTTCTCTGCAGGAGAGCGGCGTAAAAAATGTGCAGGAGCATTTTCCACAGCTAAGAGGAAAAATCTTTGATAAAACGATGAGACAAGCTCAAGAAGCTGGAGCCTCCTATCTTACAAAACAGCTTATGAAAATAGATAAAGTAGAGCTTGCCCTCAAGGACTCTCCATTTGATGAAGAAGCGCTGCTTCTAAAGGTATTGCTATGACAGGAAAATTGATACTACTGCCAAATCTCTTAGATGACACTTTAGAAAATCACGCACCCTTTTTGCCGGCAAACATCGGAGATACTATCAACGCGCTTCAAGGCGTTATCTGCGAGACAGAAAAGCCTGCAAGGCGCTTTCTCGGACGCTTTAAAAAGGCGCAGCTTCCACTTAAAGTGCTGAACGAACATACAAAAAATGAAGAGGTAAAAGAGCTTTTGGCTCCGATAGAAAAGGGAGAGGTGTGGGGCCTTCTTTCAGATGCTGGCCTTCCCTGCATTGCAGATCCCGGATCTCTGCTCGTTGCCCTTGCCCGCAAAAAAAATATACCGGTAGAAGCAGTTGTTGGACCATCATCTCTTTTTATGGCGCTTATGCTCTCTGGGCTTTCTGGGCAAAATTTTTCTTTTAACGGCTACTTGCCGCGAGAGCGCGATCCGAGAAAATCAGCCATCTCCAAACTTGAGCAAAAGTCCAAAAAGGGAGGCTCTACCGAGATATTTATAGAAGCACCCTATCGCAACCAAGAGATGCTTAAAGATCTAATTGAAACCCTGCAGCCAGGAACACTTCTTTCCATCTCATGCGATCTCACAGCGCCTACACAAGAAGTCTACACAAAATCAGTAAAAGAATGGAGGGGAGGGGCTCTTCCGACTATCCATAAAAGACCCACCATCTTTTTGATTTACGCTATGTGAATACCTCGGATACGCCTCATCGCAATAACTGTACTAACTTGGTATACAAAATTGATGCCAGAGAAATAGCAAATGATCCTCTTTGAATAATTCTTACATACAGCTAAATGGTGAGTTGTTTTAAAAATTCAGGGGTTGTTTCGCTGCAATACGTCGCTTTCTAAGGCGAGCTCAAGCTCTTTAAGTGCGTCATCGATGGAGGTTCTTTCTGGTAAAAATACTGTTTGGGTATTTGGACACACGTTAAGTTTTTTGCCTTGCATGGTAATGTGAATCGATTTGGGTGTAAGAATAGGAGATTGTGTAACAGCCACGAGAAACTGCTTCAGTTTGGATGGGTTTTTTGCAAGTTTGAAAATCCATGATTTTATACTGCTTTTGGAATCTGTTGTAATTTCGCTGCCAAAATTTATGTTTGCAAAGATTTGCTCTCTTGTAACTTGGCCCTGGATAGATGCTTCTAGATCCTCAGCTGTCGTCGTTTTTGGTACTACCATAGCGCGCCTTATTGCCATACAGGGGATGAGGGCTTTTTTCATAGATTCTAGGAGGCTTTCCTTTGCTTCCTCACTCAAGGCTACATCCTCTTTCAAGCCTCGCATTTCTTTATAGATAGGATAAAATAATTCAAACGTCTCTTGCGATATTTCTCTTTTAAGCAGGCTTGGCACTAGCCGCTTAAGGGCAATAAAGACGCTCATATCAAGCACTTTGCCAATTTCATGTTTGAATACTATGTCTGTACGGCAGTACATAAACAGTTTGCCTACATTAAAGAGTGTGATTTCCTCTTCAGGAGAAAGGGAGGCTTGTTCTGGGCAAACAAGGCCATTGGGAAGTACTGTGCCTTTACAGCATTTTTTGCAAAGTGATTGAGACAGTAGTGTAATAAAGGTGCTCATAGCCTCACCTCTTGCAAGTACTTTATCAGGAAAGACAATCGAGATGTATTTTGTTTTATTTACTACTTCTAGAAAACTGCTAAGAGTCCTGGCTGGCTTCGAAGATAATTCAGCCTCATTAACAATAAATAATGTGAATTCTGCAGGTGCTTCTCTTTCCTCTTGTACTAAAACTCTCGTGTCGATCGACATCTTTTCCGCAAAATCAACATATTTGAGAAAAGGGTATGCCTCGTGAGCTAAGACTTCATATACTCGCTTTCCGCTTGTGGCTGTTTTGAGTAAGTCCCTAACTTTTTCTACAAATTCAAGCCTATCCTCAACACGAGTCTTTGCAATAATAAGTACGATATCAGGGATTCGGGAATGGGTCGCGCATAGCGAAAGGATTGGGATAGCCGCCTCTAATGCCTCAGGTGTTTTTTGAAATTCAGATACAAGTTGAGCAAGTGCCATGATCTGGTCAGGAGATAGTACAGCACAGGCTCTTACAAGTTTTGCTAAAACAGAAATCTCATTTATTCTGTCAGTGCGTAGAGTCACTGCGATGATTGGCCAGAACGTGCTGCCGACCCTTGGGAGAATGGCTCTGAGATTCTCCAAATACTCAGGCAAAAGATTTGCTGGAATATTCTTACAAAACAACTCTAAAGTTCGTTTATGTTCTGGGGTGCGGCAGCAGGAAAATAGTACTCTGAGCTGTTCTGAGGCTTTTTGTTTATGTTCAGGTTTTACCTGCTTTAGGAGCTCTTCATCTGCTATTAAATCAGATTCGGTAGTTTGTTTGAGAAAGCTTCCTATGGCTAAGAGATGACGTACAACAAGCGTGTGGAGGGGGCTTTCTTCATTTGCTTGACCTAAGGCATTCAATTGAATTATATGTTTTTCTGCAAAGGTAAAATGGGTCTGAAACACTTGCTGCTGCTCAGCTGTAAGCGATTGAAAAAGTCTAGCGTAGGATTCTGGACTGACGTTGCAGGCTTGTGCGGCTTCAGGTGGCAATCCGATAGCACTATATTTTGAAAGTACAGCAGAAAGAAAAGTAAAAGTAACAGTAGTATTCATGATAGTCCTTACTTGCGGAGAACTTATTAGAGTTGCAAGCGATTTGTTGTCAGAATTTTCGCAAAGTAGCGTATGAGTATAGCAGAATCGTACTATTTTTCTGTGTGCTTATTAAAGAGGGTGCCGATTAAAAAAAATAGTAAACTTAGGTTACATCTTTCTCATAGAGTGTGAAGATAAAGGATGTGAGGGCAATGCCCAAACTTTGGACAAATTTTCTGAAATTTTCTGCTTCCATTTCGCCAGGTCTATAGTGGCCGCTTCTTGTATTTGCCTCTTGCAAGATGCCATCTTTTATTATGAGCTCGCCTGGGCATTTGACGCTTTTTCCACTAAAGAATGAGCTATGGTGAAATTTGCCTCGCTTTTCAATTCCTACGTAGAGGAGATCGTCTGGCCCAAGGACAAACATATACGTATTATCAAGAAAAGCCCTTCCATCTAGCCCTACAAGTATAGGTTTGCCTTCCTCATTCGGTGCAAGGTTTGCACGGAATGCTTGTCGCTCTTTGCTATCTAAAAAGTCGATCTGAATGTCAGAGCTCAGGAGGTTTGGAGTTTGGTGTGTTCGCAAAAACTCCCAGAAACTAACAGTAGGCTGAAACTGCTTTTGCCATAGAGCAAAAATAACCTTTAACTCATGGGGCCTCCTGTGGAGGGGATCAAAAAATTCAACCCATGCTTTTTCCCTGAGGGGCTTACAGTCTTTAATTACTCTTCCTTCATCATCTCTTGAAAAAAGTTGTAAGACAGTCTGAACACATGCGCGAAATCGAGCGTTTTTACTCTTTTTAGTTGGATGTACTGTTATTTTTTCTAAAGCAGATACAACATCTAATTTATCAGGATATTGTTCAACTAAAGTTATCATAATGAAGTTGGCGTATATTGTTTTGAACAATTTTACAGGGCAATTTCTTATGCGTATAGAGAAATATCACGCAAGTAGAGAACTACTCATCCTCCTAAATTCATGTTAGTGTGCAAACTCTTGGAGCCAAGCGGCTGGGGTAAGCGGTTTGCCGGTTATCTGGACGATGAGCTCTTGCCAGCTTAGCGTATTTGCAGGAAAGAAGAGTTTTTCTTGAAGGAACTTACCAGCATTTTTGTTTGGGAGGGGAGCATCAAAAGCCTTCTCTAGGCTTGATGCCAGCATTTCGCCTACAAGGTAGCTGAAGTAGTAGACTGGGGCAAGGGCAATGTGGTATTTCGTCGCCCAATCATCTTTACCTGCTCGATCTTTTGGAGCTTTGATCTTTTGGTATTTTTCTACAAGGTGCCACCAGAGGCTATTTAAGTCTTGGTTTGGGTTTTTGTAGAGCTCTCGTTCAAAGCAAGTCATGACAAGTACCCAGCGGCTAAAGATGAGCTGACGCCTCTTGAGGCTAGCTTGTGCAACGGGATGGTTTTTGTAGGCTTGTCTTCCCATGAGGAGGGCCATAGCTTCTGTGGGGATCATATGGGGCGGCTCGCGAAGCAGCCAGGGGAGTTTTTCGTCAAAGCCAAGTTCATAGACTGCATGGCCAAGCTCGTGCAGGACCGTTTCATACCACTTGATCGTAGGCTTTATGTTGTTTAGCGTTCGGACATCTTTTTTTCTGTCTATATTTATGCAAAAGGCGTGCTGGTTTTTTCCTGAACGCTCTTCCATATCGCTATTTGCGAGTATTTCAGATACATCAAAGCCCATTTTAGTAAAAAATGCTTGAGCTGCTTGTACAATGTCTATGCCCTGTACTAAAGTATCAAGCTCCTGAGAGTCTAGAGGATCTTCTTGGCAGAAGGGCTCTACCCATGCCCAGGGGCCAAGCTCATCTCGTTTTACTTTAAAGCGCTTTGCTTGCGAATCTTCAATCTCTTCGATAACTTTGCTGTAGGCGCTATCTGATTGTGTAGCAAGCTCTTCAAAGGTGGTTTGGAGCCACGCATCATCTACTTCTTGAAGGTCTAGCTGCATCTCAAAGAAGTTGTCGTAGCCGAGGCTTTTTGCTGCCCGGTTTCTGAGCAGAACAAGGTCAAGAACTTGAGGTGCAAGCAACTTGCCGATTTCTTTTGATGCAAGCCAGCTAGAGATGCGAAGATCTTTGCTCTCTTCTTTTTTCAAAATGTCTCGTATGTCATTTTCTGAGCAGGCCTTTCCATTAAGAAGCGGGCGAAAGCCTGCGTAGCTTTCTGCGACGATTGCCTCTTTTGTCGCAAGCTCTTCTAGAAGGTTTTTGTCGATTTGATTTTGCTTAAAGGCGCGAATAAGCACATTAAGCTGCCTCTTTAGCAGCTTATCTCGTGGTTCTTTATCCCATGTAAGGAGCTTTTCGTATGTTTTTTTGTCATTAAATAGAAATCGAAACTCAGTATCTAGCATAGCTTTTAGGCTTGCAGCATCAGATGAGCCAGTAGTTTCTAAAATCCAGCTTGCGAGACTAAGCTCGAGGCTTTTTCGCTCTATGCGAGGCATAAAGTCTTCTAAAAAAGAGGTGAGGGTCATTAGAGAAGGAATAGGTTAATAGTATTTAGGAGGATAATGACAATAAGAACTACTGCTGGGGGCAGCAAGCAGGAGAGGTACATGCCTCTATATTTTTGATTTAAATAGCGATTCCAGATAAGGAAGATGCTCACAACTATCGAAAGTGGAGTAAGCAAGCTTAAAAAAATAAGTGAAAGCCCTATCCCCGTAGTCATGTCTGGGTTTCCGAGGAGCTGTGGAGCGAAGACAAAGAGATAAAAAGAGAGAAAGAAGCAGGCCAGGTAGATAAAGCTGCAGGTGAATCCCCAAAAAAATGCTCGTTTTCTTTCTTCTTCCATGAGGCTGATTTTCACTCACGCTTTAATTAAAGTCTAGTATATAATTTTCACCCCATGATACGAAGTGAGACCTATTTACAGGCAAAAAAACGCAGCTACCAGGTGGATCAGCTGCTCGAGCGATCGTTTCCCAAATCTCGAGTCAAAAGAGTTGGAGAGCAGATTGAGGCCTGCGCAAAAGATGAAGAAGCTACACGAATTTTTAATAAGGCGTGCAAGAAGCTGCAAAACATTACCAATGATCTTGGCAACTCTATCCTTCACGAAGCTGTCCTAAAAGGCTATAAGGATTTATGCAGGCTCTTTGCTCATCAGGGCCTTGGGCGATGCAAAAATTATGAAGAGGAAATTCCGCTCCATCTTGCTATTCGCGTCGATAGCCTCTTTGCTTTTTCTATCCTCATACAGTCAGATTCTTCACTCCTTGCTGAAAATCGATTTTGCCAAACGGCAGCTGAGATTGCTCTCTCTCTCGATAGGGTTCAGTTTCTAAAACGACTTTTTAAACGAGTAGATTCATTAGATGCGCTTGTTCCAAAATCAAGACAAGTGCTCTTTTTAAAAGCGCTTTGGAATACAGAGGACGCACACGTGCTGCGGCTAGTTGCAAAACGCTTTTTTGCCCGGATGCCCCAGATCCCTACCTTCGTTTTAGAGTTTTCCTCTCTTAATAGAGAAATCGAGAGCTCATGGCTCTTAACCCCGCAGATGAAAGCAGACGAGCTTCAATTTTCGATGAGTGAGAGAGAATGGGATATTGTGCTCTATCACTTTCTTGGAAGAAGAGCAGAAAGTATGATTAAAGATCCCTCTGCTATGGAGGATGGATCATTTGTACAATCTATGTATCCAGTCATACTTTGGACCTGGAGGGCATTTTGGCAGTCAAAGCAAAATGCGGAGGCGCTATTTATTGAAATAGATAAAGCTATTGGAAGCATTCTCTATAGGTCCTCAAGTGATATCATGAAGGTAAAAATTAAAGAGGGGCGAAGTCCCGTTGTTATACCAAGCGGCTGGATAGACCATTCTGTATCGGTGGTATTTTTTGGCTCTTATCTTTTTCTTTGCAATACGGGTGAAAAGGCTGAGTCTCAGGAGCACAACGTTACCTGTTACCGAATAAATAAAGACCTTATCACTTCCTCAATTATAAAACGGATAAAACAATCCGAGGGATCTAAAAGAAAGGGTGAGCAGTTTTTGTTTGTAAAACTTCCCCAAATTCTAAATGGGTCTTTTGATTCCTTTTGCAATACGATGCATCAATCCCTTCAGCCCTCAGACCTGAAAGATCCAATCTGTGTGGCAAAAAACCTGCGCCTGGCTATTCGTTCAATTCTCCTTGCAAAGTTAACACCTCGCTTGGCTCTTGCTACCTATCACGAATATGTTCAGTTTTCTCGCTACTCCATCCTCGAGCAGTACGTGAACCAAAAAAATAAAAAGAGCATTTAAAATAGAGACATTCGAGAGACATGGTAGAATATCTTTCTCTCATAAAACTCAATTACCCTTTAAAAATACCGCGTAAACATCTTCCTTTAGGTCCATCACCATCGCGTAGGACTACTTTGGAGTGTAGAAGCTGCACAGCCTCGGCGGAATCTTTTACTTTCGCGCTGCTACGTGCTAGCATCTCTTCTTCAAATTCAGTAAGGACTGCTTCTCGTATGCCATTTTCTCGCCAATTAGGTTTACTAAGACTACAGTCTTTTGAAATAGTGCGAGCAAGAGCCAGTGCATCTAACAAAGCTTGATTGGCACCTTGTCCTTTAAATGGACTCATGGGATGAGCAGCATCTCCAATCAGAGTAAATGGCCCCATTTTTTCCATTAATTTTGGGGTGAGTAACTCTCGGTCATAAACTGGATACCCTGTAATGAGTTCTTCTGGAGTAGCTGATAAGATTTCGGGAATTGGATGATGCCACCTCGCTCTTTGACACGCTTCCTTTTTAAGTGCAGATGGGCCTTTTGCACTTAGAGCCTTAGCGTCTATTTCGGGCATTGGAAAACTAAACTGCCACATTATCGAGTCACTTGAGTATGGCATCATATACATTCTTTCATAACCATTTACGGTTTGAAATACGGTGGCCGAATCTAGTAAGGGACTTTCATCGCCCTTTATAGCGTCTAAAGAACATATACCCAAAATTACGACGTACCCAAGATATCGTAAGGGGGTAACTTCTTCGCTAATTAACAAACTACGCACCACACTACGTATGCCATCGGCACCCACCACTAAATCTGCATGGGCTGTCTTTATTTGCCCATTAACTTGAAAGCTTAGTTCTACACTTTTATCATCACATTCTTTAAAGCTAACTAATCGGTGCCCCCACTCTATGCGCTCGCCCAACTGCTCAAGTAACTGAAGGCGTAACGTCTGTCTGGGAATGTGCACATTTTTACGTTTTGGAGATTCATTCTTATTTCCATGCGTCCTTAGTCCCCATTCAATAATTTCTTTGCCATCTATTGTATGCACCACATGGCGAGTTGAATGACTTGTTTCTTTTAAGGAAAATAGACCCAATCCTTTAATGGCGTTACTTGCTTGCTGCAAGGTTAGTCCATAGCCCTGAGCGCGAGCATCAAAGCTAGTATCTCGTTCATAAAGAGTAAATGGAATGCCGCGATGTAAACATGCTACTGCTAGCGCAACGCCTGCTATCCCTGCACCTATTATTGCTATATGTGGAAGGTTTTCATCTTTGACTGGGAAAGATGGAGAAGATATTAAGCCAGAGCCTATGCACAAATCACATAAATATTGAGTAATCTTAGGGCGAGTTGACGCTATTCCTTGAGCTATCTTGCTTTTATATTCAGCTGTAGCAGTTTGATAGCGAAGTCTTGCTTGTTTGCGAAGTTTTAATTTTTTTTTGCCACATCCCTGGCATTCAGGACAGGTGGTCCAATATTTTTCTTTGTTTGTCACTTTAGCTTATCTTTTTAGTCCGTATCAGAGAGGGTTTTATAAAGACTTTCACGACCTATCTGAGCTTCAATATTCCTAAGGGCAACTAAGAAGAGATTATGTGAGAGTGTAGACGCTTTTTTCAATTCAATTATATCTTTTGGGGTAGTCTTTTTCAAGTAAAATTCAGTCCTAGCTAGTCACATAATTTTTGATAAATAATATCTATTTACAGTATTGAATTCTGTATTTTATTATTTGCCTTATATTTAATAATGATCAGATATGAAAAGCTTATTTCTTTCTTTATTTATTTTATTTGCATCTTTTGTTGACGCTTCTGAACAGAGGCACTGTATTATTCTGCTCGATCAGGATGAGGAATGCGAGCATGTAGGGACAGAGGTCTATTTCTTGATGAGCAAGCTGCAATCTGCTTTGCAAGAGAAAAGCTCTCCTATATTGGTAAGTGCAGGACTCTGGCATAGCTTTGTAGAGCGTCTTATTCACTATCGTCAAAATTGTGTAGATGAAGATATGCCCTACTATAAAATTGACAGGCTCTATAAAAACATCAACAAGATGATTCATGAGTTAAGTCTACAACGTGTCGATAAGAAGCAAATTGTCCAGCGTGTGAATCAGGAGTTTTATAAAAAGCAAAATTATGTAAGCGGCTATGACTATCAGCTCATTCTTGCTCACTACACACCCCTTTCAAAAGATGATTGGAAAGCCTATACAAATAACAAGGGGTATTATCTTTTTGTCCCAAATGGTTATCCTGATATTTCTGTAGATGGTCTCGACGAACTATTGTACCCCGAGGATCCTGTCTACCTCTATCTGCAGACGCGTACAAGAAGCTCGTTTATAGATTCACTTGAAGATTTCTTTTCCGGACAAGGGGCCTATGAATGGACAATTGCTCTTGCTGGTCATGGTGGAAACCTTTATCGGGAACAGTGGAAGGATGGCAAAGTGGTATGGCAAGCAGAGCCCATTATTTGCGATCTTACGATTTCAGAGTTTCAAACGTTTTTAGAGTTTTTAGATACGCGCCTCCATACCCATCTTCTCCATTATTCAGGCTGCTATAGTGGAGGCAATCACATTGCACTTGCCTTTGATCGCACCTATTCCTATCCGATTATTTGCGACGCACTTACCGATGTTGCAAGCGTATGCAAAAAAAGACCCGTGCTTCCAAGCACAGAAAAAAAGTACCTATCTGTAGATGATTTGAAGTATGATAGAGAGAAGGGCGTTTGGCATTTGCCTTTACCGGTAGCGTGCGAATGGGGGCAATTTTTCCAAGAAATCGGGGTATGTGATTTTTCTCTTCTCTCGATTGAGACGCTTCCAGATACACTCTCTCTCATTACAAATCCTGCAATTTCAAATATTGCACTTCTTCGTTTAGCTGAAAGCAATACTTTTTTTCCTATCCATAATTCAACTGTGCATAAGCTAGAGCTCTATGAAGATGACAAAAAGCCGGTCGAGTTATTTGGAACAAGCGTGCTTCTCATCGAAGATCGCTTAATAAATAGAGAGATAAGTATCCGTGAAACGCCGTATTTTCGCATGATTTCTATAGCCCCGGGAAATGCCCTGCATCATATCAAAAAGCTCTCATCTACAAGCTATATTGACCTTGCAGCAACATTTTGGCAAGAGTATCAAAAGTATGACAAAACATTTCTCATCGATGAATGCACCTTTCCCCTTACAGAGCCCTCAAAGCTCTTTTCTGGAAAAAATGTTCGCTTAGAAAAGGTGCTTATACAGCAGCAAGGCAGAAAATACATCCGCATCTTTTGCAGCTATAAAGACAAAGTACTCATGTTTACCGCCAAAAAAATGGTAGAGCGCGAGCGCCCTACCCAGATCCTTGAAGTCGTAGAACTTAGCGATGCTGCAAGAGAAAAGTACGAAGAATATTATCGGGAGCTACTCTGCAGGAACTTCGATCTTTGTTCCGTCTGCCTTTTTGATGATTTTTGAGCCGTCGGCTTTTATTTCGACAGTTTCGCCATCTGCTTTCTTAATCATCTTTGAGCCATCTGGATGTACAGATATTTTAGTTCCATCTGGTCTTGTTACGGTTTTTGTGCCATCAGATTCGACGATGACTTTTCCACCTTCAATATCAACGAGGGTTTCAGCAGAAAGCGGGCTAACTGCAAAAGCTAGGGTCGCTATAACAAAAGCTTTCTTTAACATAGACAAATGCTCCTTTTAGGGGTTTTGTTCTATGTACTTCATAGAGTCTTTTACTCACAGGGGAATTTGCCTTTTTCGCGAGGGATCAGCTAAGGCCTGCCCGAGTTTGGACAATCCGTATAGGTTGTTTGGAAACTGTATGAAATCGAGGGCCGAAAAAATCGGCCCCCATTTAGAGCTATAATACGTATGGACTTATTACGTTTGCAGAGTGAACGATTGCGTCAAGCGACGGGGCCGGCGCTGGAAAGGTTGAAAACCCTTTAAACAATGTAAAGGCCCTGAAGGCATTTACAACAACAGATGGCCATGTAGGCGTATTTTTGGAAAGCAGCGTAATCACGGCTACAGTATGTACAGAAGAATCAGAGAGTACTTCCAACCAAGTGCTCTTGCTCGCTCCAGAAAGTGCGGCAAGGAGAGGTCCGACGGCTCCTGCTACATTCATCGCAATTAATACGCCTCTACCTATTTTCTGAACGGTAGAAGGCTCTTGGCTATAGCCGCGTGTTAGTACGGCTGCTACATTGGAAAAGCTCATATGTTGCTCCTTTATTTTATGCTGCTGCCAAAACTTTGGCAGCAGCATAGCAGATGGTACATATGGCAACTAAAGTTGTCTAGTGATTCAAAAAGGGAGTTGCATTAAATAAGCTCTGAAGCGATGGTGTCGTAGAAGAGTATGCCTTTTGGGCTTAGTGCGAGGTGATTTTCGTTTTTTAGGAGAAGGCCTTGCTCAATAAGCTTTAAGATGCTCTCTTCAGTTTCCTTTTCGAGGGGAGCAAATTGGGTGAGGTCTATGCCTTCAAGGAGACGAAGATTTAGTGTGAGAAGCTCTCGTTTTCTTGCGTTTTCATCGATTACCTCCTCAAAGTCAATGGGGGAGGCACCCTCTTCGAGCAGTTTTTTGTAGCGGGCAAGATTTGCTACATTCCTGTAGCGTCTTTTGCCGTCAAAGCTGAAAGCGGAGGGTCCCATTCCATAGAAGATTCTTCCTGTCCAGTAGCCAATGTTATGTCGTGAGTAGAGATTGTCTTTACAGAAGGCGGAGATCTCATACTGGGTAAAACCTGCTTTTGATAGCTTTTCTTGCGCCATGGCATACATGGCAGTTGAGGTGTCCTCATCAGGCATCATCTTGCGGATTTCTTTTTCACGCCTGAAGAAGCAGGCATCCGGCTCAATAGTAAGGTTATAAAGCGATAGGTGCGTGATAGGGAGTGTGCAAGCAATATTTAGCGTATTTTCCCAAGAGGCGAGCGTTTGCCCAGGGAGATCATACATGAGGTCTATAGTGATGTTATCAAGTCCTGCTTTTTTCATAGCATAGACGGCATCTAGCGCCTGCTCCGGCTTATGCCTTCTATCTAAAACCATAAGCTCCGCTGTGCTTAAGCTTTGCACGCCAAGGCTTATGCGGTTTATGCCAATATCGCGATAGGTTTTGTAGTCGGCAAGCTCTTCGGGATTTGTCTCTATAGTGATTTCGCACATGTTATCGAAGCTGAACCAAGAGAGCACTTCCTGGATTCGCTTAGGACCAAAAAGTGTTGGAGTTCCGCCTCCAAAGTAGATGGAAGTGAGTTTTTTGCCCTCTATCTGAGGGCGAATAGTTGCAAATTCAAGCTTTAGCGCTGCTAGGAGATCTTCTTTAAAGGATTCCTTATCCCCAATGACATAAAAATGACAGTAAGGACATTTATGCCTACAGAAGGGGATATGGATGTATACACTAGTTACCATTCATCTGCGTCTGGGTCGACAATGCCGCCGCGTCTCCAGCGGTTGCGGTCAGAAAAGTAGGATTCATCTTCTTCTTCGCCCTCTTCTCCGGCTTCGCCCTTAGCTTCTCCGCCTTCGCCAATTTCGCCTGTTGCGTAGTTTTCTTCCTCTTCGGTCTCATCTTCAAAAGAGGTGTCTTCGCTAATGTAGGTATCCATATCGTAGCCGCCCTCAGACATGCTAGATCCGCTACCTTCCATATCGACATCAGGAATTGTAGGCATCTCGGCATAGCCGGCCTTTGCTTGGTTTCTCTTTGGTGCGATAAATTCTTCAGCTTCGCCGCCTTCCTTAAGAAACTGCAGGCGTTCCTTCTCTTCATCGATTCTTGCCTGAAGCACTACAATTTCTTCTTTATGGCGCTCTACATCTTTTTTAGGCACAAGACCGAGCTGCAGCCACTGCTGAAGATCATTTAACTCAGATTCTAATTTGCGTAAACGCTCGCTTTTAATTTGCTTCATTTTGCCAGCCTTTCGTAAAAAATCCCTAAAACTATGACATATTCCATTTTTTGCCGCGAGTTAAAAGTTACTTTTGGCAGTATTGGGATGGGATCTCATCTTGTGACTTTTTTTGCAACAATATAAGGACCAAAAAGACATAAAGGACCAAAACGAACAGAAGGAGAGTTGCTTTAATCATTATTAATATTTTAAATATATAGTAAATAGGGTATCTAGTAAAGTGAGATGGTAGAAGGCCTATGCACCCTGATTTTAGAGAGATTCATTCGGAGAATTTACCCTTTCTTGAAGGGTATATAGAGAGCCATGTCAAAACCCCGGAAGTAGCAGAGAGAGACGCAGGGGAGTACTACAGGCTTAATGGCCATCTTAAGGCTAATTTTTCGCCTTTTATTGAAAAGAAGAGCGCGCCTCAAGAGCGCTATGAGAAGATCTATTCTGGATCTATTGGCTATGAGTTTTATCCATTTTGTCAGAAGGAAGTCTCTGATTATATTGTCTCAAGGATTGAGCCTCTTGAAGGGGAATTTTCCTTTTCACCTGAGCAAAAGCAAAAGATTTTGCACGAGCTAAATAAGGCAGAGGGCTTTGAGACTTTTTTACATACAAAATATGTTGGTCAAAAACGCTTTTCACTCGAAGGCGCAGAAACCCTTATTCCTATGCTTGCAGTGGTGGTTGACTCTGATATTCAAGAGCTTATAATTGGAATGCCCCATCGGGGAAGGCTTAATGTTCTCTCAAATATTTTGCAAAAAAGCCATGAAGAGATCTTTTCTGAGTTTGAGGATGTTGTTGAGGATACCTTTGAGACAAGCGGCGATGTCAAGTATCACAAAGGCTATAGCTCAAATCATTCAGAAAAAAACATTGTACTCGTTGCAAATCCAAGCCATCTTGAATCTGTAGATGCGGTTGTTGAGGGAATGGCACGAGCTAGGCAAGCTGGAAAAAATCCATCCGAGGTCTTGCCAGTTCTTATTCATGGAGATGCTGCAATATCCGGCCAGGGCGTTGTCTATGAGACCCTTCAGATGGCAAAGCTTGCAGGTTACAGAACGGGCGGCACTATACACATTGTGATCAACAACTACATAGGCTTTACTACACTGCCGGAAGATGGCCGCTCAACCATGTACTGTACAGATATCGCTAAAACATTTGGCGCTCCCATTTTTCATGTAAATGCAGAAGATCCTGAAAGCTGCATTTTTGCCATGGAGCTTGCCTATGAAATCCGCCAAAAATTTGCTCAAGATGTCTTTATAGACCTAAACTGCTACAGAAAATATGGCCATAATGAAAGCGATGAGCCTGCCTTTACGCAGCCGCTTATTTACCAAATCATCAGAAAAAAGAGGTCAATACGAGCAGAATACCACGATAAGCTCGTTGAAGAGGGCGTCGCTGTTGATTTTCTCGACGAAGAGTTTAAAAATGAGCTTCAAAGAGCCCATAGCGACGTGCAAAAAAAGCAAAAAAGCCTCTCTCCACAAAAAAAGCAGCAAAATCACATCTTTACACAGCATGAGACAAAGGTCTCTAACCATCAAATTGAAGAATGCGTAGAGAAGCTCCATGCAGTGCCAACTGGTTTTCAGCTCCATCCTCGACTAAAGAAGCTGCTTGATGAGCGGACAACTTCTAAAATTGACTGGGCATTTGCAGAGGCTTTAGCTTTCGGGACGCTTTTGCAAGATAAAGTCCCTATTCGGCTTGCAGGGCAAGATTCTCGCCGGGGAACTTTTAGCCAAAGACATGGCATGTGGGTAGATCAAAAATCTGCAGAGATCTACATCCCTCACCAAAGTATAGATCCTGATTTTGAGATTGTAGACTCCTTTTTATCAGAATATGCAGCCCTTGGGTTTGAATATGGCTACAGCCTTGGAAGGCCTCATGCTCTTGTGCTTTGGGAAGCACAGTATGGCGATTTTGCAAATGGCGGCCAGATTGTCATAGATCAGTATATAACGCCGGGCGAGCAGAAGTGGAGTGCCCACTCCAAGCTAACACTGCTTCTTCCTCATGGCTATGAGGGGCAGGGGCCGGAACACTCATCAGGGCGCATAGAGCGCTTCTTGCAGCTCTCTAGTGAAAATAATATCTTTGTTACCTATCCAACAACTCCAGGCCAGTACTTTCATCTTCTTAGGCGCCAAGCAAAAATGCAAAAACCTCTTATTGTCTTTACTCCAAAGGCCCTTTTGCGCTCTCCAAAATGTATAAGTACTGTAGATGATTTAACTGGGGGAGTCTTTGAAGAGGTCATCGATGACAAAAGAGTAGATCCTCGGAAAGTTGATACCCTTATATTTTGTTCTGGAGGATTTTATTACGATCTAATGGATGAAGAGCAAGATCATATGGCAATCATACGAATAGAGCAGCTTTACCCTCTTCATAAGGAGAGGCTTCAAGAAATTATTTCTCGATATATAAATGCTAAAAGCTTTATTTGGGCTCAAGAAGAGCCCTATAACATGGGTGCAAGAGCATATATCTCTGAGCCGTTATCTGAGCTCTTGCCAAAAGGTAGCCGGCTTGAATATAGAGGAAGAGATGCAAGCTCTTCTCCTGCATGCGGCTCTCACCTTGTGCATGAAAAGGAGCACAAAAAGATTATGGACTCCCTATTTAAAGGCAGCTTATGAAAAAAGAGATAAAAATTCCCCCTCTAGGCGAGTCAATATCTGAGGTTACTATTGGGTCAATTCTAAAACCTACTGGCACCCAAGTTGTACAAGATGAAGAGGTGATAGAGATTGAGACAGATAAGCTTAACCAGGTGCTCTATGCGCCAGATGAAGGAACTATCACATTTATCGTAAAGCAGGGTGATAAGGTGCAAGTGGGAGATGTGATAGGCTCTATCGATGTGAAAAAGAGCGAAAAGCCGCCTGAAAGACAAGAGCCTAAGCAGCTACCCTCTCATGTGAGTGAAAAGAAGAGAGAATGGCTGAGCGAGCTTGAGGAAAAAGAGCCAGAGGTAAAAAAAGAGGCTCCAAAAGATATTAAAAAACCCCTTTCTAGCCTTAAAAAGGCTATGGCAAAAAGACTTCTTGATGTGTCGCAGACGACAGCCATGCTCACAACCTTCAACGAAGTGGATATGAAGGAAGTTATAAAGCTTAAAGAGCAGTATAAAGAAGCCTTTCTTGCTAAATACAAAACAAAACTCGGATTTATGTCTTTCTTTGTAAAGGCTTGCGCTTCTGCTCTAAAAGCTTACCCCGAGGTAAATAGCTACATCGATAGGGACATGCAGGTATTTCGCTCGAAAATCGATATTTCTGTTGCTGTCTCAACAGAAAAGGGCCTTATTGTTCCCGTGATTAAAGATGCAGATCAGCTCTCCTTCAGCCAAATTGAAGAAGCTATAGATGGCTTTACAAGGCGTGCAAAAGAGGGATCTCTTACAGTTGATGAATTGAAGGGCGGGGGCTTTACTATCACAAATGGAGGGCTTTTTGGCTCGCTATTTTCTACTCCCATCTTAAATCCTCCACAGTGTGCAATTTTAGGCATGCACAAAATTACAAAGCGCGCAGTGGTTGTTGATGATCAAATAGTAATACGGCCGATGATGTATCTTGCGCTAAGTTATGACCACCAAGTGCTAGATGGCAAGCAGGCAGTATCCTTTTTAGTGCATATTAAGAACATGATAGAAGATCCTCATCGTTTGGAGCTTGGAATATAGATGGAATATGATGTTGCGATTATTGGGGCAGGGCCTGGAGGCTATATTGCAGCAATACGTGCCAAACAGCTTGGACTAAAAGTTTGCGTTTTCGAAGAGGGGCATGGCCTTGGTGGAACGTGCCTGCATGTTGGCTGTATACCTTCTAAAACCCTCCTTCATGCTTCAGAGCTTTTTGCCAAATTTTTGCATGGTAATGACGTAGATTTTCCCGCAATGATGGAAAGGAAAACAAAAGTCGTTTCTGGCCTTTCAGATGCAGTCGGAGATCTGTTAAAGAAAAATAATATTGATGTAGTCTTTGGCAGGGCTGAAGTTTCAGGTCCGCATGAAATTAAGTCGCAAGGGCAACTATATAAGGCAAAATCTATCATTCTTGCATCAGGCTCAGAAACTATTGGGCTTCCTTTTCTCCCTTTTGATGAGAAGAAAATTTTGTCCTCTAGCGGTGCGCTTTCATTAGAAAAAGTGCCAAAGTCGATGCTTGTTGTAGGTGGAGGTGTAATTGGCGTAGAGCTTGCATCTGTCTATGCTCGCCTTGGCACAAATGTGTGTGTGCTAGAGATGCTTCCTCAGATCTGTACGGGAATTGATTCGACACTTACAGCACAACTTTTCACACTGCTTCAAAAGCAAAAAATCAACTTTAAAATGAATGTTCAAGTGCTTGCAGGAAGGGACCTCGGAGCATCTGGTGTCGAGCTGAAGATTCGCGAAGAGGATGGCAGGGAAATTGAGCTGCAGGCAGATGTAGTGCTTGTGGCTATTGGACGGCGTCCACGTTCACAAGACCTTGGCGTTATGAACCTCAATATCGATGTAACCCCGCGAGGCGCTATCGTCGTAGATAAAAACTTTAGAACGACAATTCCAAGTATCTATGCGATAGGCGACCTTATTGAAGGGCCAATGCTTGCCCATAGAGCATCCTACGAGGGCGTTGCTGTTGCTGAAATACTTGCAGGGCTACATCCCAAGGTGGAATACTTTAATATCCCAAATGTAGTCTACACAAGTCCTGAGCTTGCCACTGTGGGCCTTTCAGAAGATGAAGCAAGAGAGCTAAAGCGTCCAATTATCGTCGGAAAGTGCGCCTTTAAGGGCAATCCAAGAGCAAGAACTGCCGATGAAACAGATGGCCTAGTAAAAGTACTCGGAGATAAAGAAACGGGCCGCATGCTTGGGCTGCATATCCTCACAAGCCATGCCTCAGAAATGATAGGCATCGGCGTTATAGCCCTCGCAAAGCGAATGACAGTAAAAGAAGTTGGCGATCTTCCCTTTGCACACCCAACCTACAGCGAAGCAATCAAAGAAGCCTGCCTTGCCGCCCTAGGCCAGAGCTATCACGCTTAAAACTTGAAACACAGAGAGACTGAGAGAGTAAATGAGAATACTCAAATAAGGTTCTTATCTTTCTCCTCTGTGATCTCTCTGCCTCTGTGGTAAAGGTTCTTTAGCGCTCTTCGATGTTGTCTTGGCGCTGGTCGAGGTTTTGCTCGCGCTGGTAATTGCCGCGGTTTCCTGAACGATTTTCGCGATTTTCCATGCTGTTTTCACGAGCTGAGCTCATGCCAATTTGCTTGTTAGGCGAATTTTTTTGATCTTTGTTTGTATCTGATGGCGATGTCCCGCCAGCTGCAAGAGGAGCTACAGCGAGAATGAGGAGCGAAAAAATTGCTTTCATACATATACCTTTATAAATTGTTTAGACGCATGTACCCAGGAATACTTGTGAGGACAATTTTTTACAAGAATTACTTAGGATCGTCTATGTGAAATGTATGGAGAGCCCTTTTAATCACTGGGGCAAAGACTATAGCGATAATAACGAGAAAAAGCGTTCCGCTAAAAATGGCATAGCAGCCGGCAAAGATTTTGCCGGCAGAGGTTTTAAGGTCATATACAGGTCCCATCCCTGATAGGATCATAGCAGCATTTTCAAATGCATCAACCCAGGGCATGCCCTCAATGCTATGATAGCCCATCATTCCAATGCCAAGTGCTACAAATGTAATTAACATCCCAATAAGGATGTTCCTTGTGAGGCGCTTTAAAAATATATGTGCTGGCATTAAGGTGATGGGATCTTTTTTCATTAGATTTTAGCTCTTTTTTCTATTACTGGTGAGGAAGATCGAGAAGACTCTGGCGAGCGCTTCTTTGAGTCTTGTGAATTGCTAGAAGATGAGCTCTCTTCATCTTCTTGAGCAATTAATGCAAGAGCTAGCTCTTTTGTGGCTTTTGCAAGAGCCTTAAGAGGATCGGCTTCTTGTGCGTGGAGTTCTTGAACGAGCGCCTTTGTCTCATCTAGTGTAAGTACTTTTTGTGCGTTAGAGCTATCGATAAGTGGTTTTAGCTCTTCAGAAGGTGTGGCAGTAATTTCTTCAGCATGTACAACTTCTATATGCTGATCTTTTGAAAGATATGCAGAAGATACTTTATATGAGAGGATAGTAGCGCTCTGAGCTACTTCGGTGATTGTTATGCCGGCAAGTATTTTTGCTTTTAATTCTGTGCGTTTTTCAGTAGTTTCTAATGCTGTTTTTACAAAATTTACAACAGTTGCTTCTGGCATCATTCTAATCATCATCGAAAAGCCAAAATTCATCAAATATCTCCTTACTTTTATTATGAATATGCATTTAGCATAGTGTACCCTTTCATTTTACGCTATATGCGAGTTTACTCTTGCGCTTACGGGTGCGTCGATTTATAGTAGTTGGCATGATAAGTGATGAATTTTATGCGGGAGACATTAAAGCGCTTGTAGAGGGGAAAATGAAATTTTCCACTTTTACCCAGCAGCTCAAAAATTCAGAAGACCTGGCCTCTGACCTTGATCAATTTCTTGTTGAAATTGAGCTAGTTTCAGGCTGGCAAGAAAATGATCTTCTTGTATCGCTTCATGACCTTTTACATATCATGCAGGAAGAGTGTGTAAATAATCGTCCTGTCGGCGAGCCTTTTTCTGAAAATCTCTATCCCTATGTTGCCTTTGCTAACCTCCTTATAACTCCTGGCAGAGCAATAGGAAAAAATGATGGGCGAGCCTTTGAAATTCTGCACCAAGTTGTAGAAATTTCTCCCGAATATCCGTATGCGCTTGCAAGCCTTGGCTCACTTTTTTTAACAGGCGGCAGTTCCATTTCACGAAATCCTCTGCAGGCATATGAGTTTTTTTCTGAAGCTGTACGCCTAAGTCCAGATTACTCATTTGCACTCGCGCAGCTTGGCGAGCTTCTTAGGGTAGGCGATGCTGGCGTAGAAGTGGATGATAAGGCAGCATTTCACTACCTTAGCCGCGCAGTTGACGCAGACCCGACTAATGCTTTTGCACTTGGCTCACTTGGGGCAATACTTAAGTATAGCGACAAAAAAAGAGCTTTAAAGGTCTTAACAGCAGCATATGAGCTAGAGCCTCAAAGTCCATTTGTACAGTGCAATCTTGCAGAAGTACTTCTTGCACATGGCGAAAAGCAAAAGGCCTTTGAGCT
This sequence comes from uncultured bacterium, assembly GCA_964462925.1. GTDB lineage: Bacteria > Chlamydiota > Chlamydiia > Chlamydiales > FEN-1388 > SZAS-7. Next base: position 29,976 of record CAYWZU010000005.1, on the reverse strand, counting down.
TCTAGAGAGCGCAAATAAGATATCGCAAGATAATCCATATGCACTAATTGCGCTTGCAGACATGCTCCTTAACCATACAGATGTCGTAGCAAGAGATACTGAGCGAGCTGCAGGGCTTTTGCAGCGCGCAGTTGCCCTTGACCCCTCAAATCTTTATGGGGCGACTCTTCTTGCAAAGCTTTTTATGGTTGGCGACCAGAAATTTGCACCCAATAGGCTAAAGGCTAAAGAGATTTTAGAACGGGTGATTTCTGTAGATCCAAACTATGCATTTGCCCTTGCAATCTATGGCGAGCTTTTACGAATCGGTGGAGATGGTGTTACGGCAGATAGACGAAGAGCCTTTGAGCTCCTAACGAGAGCGCTTCAAATTGCTCCAAATTATGGCTATGCTCAGGCAAGTCTTGGCGAGATCTACTGCACCGGGGCTGGAGGTGTTGCACAGGATTTGGTAAAGGCTCAGATGCTTTTTGAAAAAGCGTACCAGCAAGATCCTCATAGCAGTTTTGTATTAAGCTGCTTTGCAGAGGTGCTAAGACTGAGGGGAGATCTTTCAAGGGCAAGAGAGCTTGCAGAGCGCTCACTTGAGCTTGATCCAAGGCAGCCTTTTGCCCTTGCTATCGTTGGCTTTGTCTATAAACGAATACCTGATGCCACGCGCGATCATCAAAAAGCATGCGAATATTTTATAAAAGCCCTATCTCTTGATCCAAATCACTACTTTTCCCTAATAGAGCTCGCTCTCTCATATGGATATGGAGGAGAAAATGTGCAAAAAGATGAAGAAAAGGCAAAAGATTACTTTGAAAAGGTCCTGCAGAAGGATCCCAAAAACATCCATGCACTCTACTTTTTAGCGGAATATTATAAAAAAATAGATTATCCACGTGCAAAAGAGCTTGTAGAACGTGCGCTAAGCTTGCAGCCCCAAAATCCCAGTTTATTAAAACTTCAGTCAGAATTAGTCGAAGAGATGATCGATCGCATCTCTTATAAAAATAAAATCATTAGCTCATTTAAAAAACTAATTAAATTATGTCAAAAATCGTAATTGTAGCTCTTAGTGCACTTTGCTGCTCTTCCCTTTGCTTTGGGATGAGGGTGAAGATGCAAAAGGCTGTGCTTGAACATGCGCATCTCGTAGAGGCTGTCTCTGGAGGCAAGAAGTTAAGCAGCAGCTGGTTTGCCTGGAATTTATTCAAACATGAAGAGCGGGAAAGCCTGATTCCATTTTACCTCAGTCAGCTAGAGGATCGCCTTACATCAAAATATAAAAAAGAAGCACGGAGGCTTCTCTATAAATTTTTTGCAGATTATCGAAGGCTGCAAAAGGAGATTGTCCTCTCAGAAGAGCTTGCTACTCATATAGAGGAATTGTTGCTGAAATATCGGCGCCTTTTTCCTATGGAACTGCAAGAATTTTTAATTCCTGTCTCTACTTTTCTCAATAGAGCAAAGGATATTGAGTATGCAGCATGCGCAAAAGAGGTTGTTAGAAGCCTTACTCAAAAAGATAAGGATTTATATGAGCTTCGTAAAAAGCTCAGTGATAACATTAAGCATACCTACGATCCTTCACGCATTGTTCATATAGAAGATTGCTCTAAGTTTTTGCTTATTCCCCATCCTCAAGATAAAAAACATCTTAAACATTATCTTGAATCTATTTTGAATCATAAAGTGAAAGTGCTTATTAGCCTCTGTTCACCTTATGAAGCGAAAGAAATAATCCCTTTTTGGAATGGCGTTGAAATCGACGGACTTTCTGTTGAAAAGGTGAGCGAGCAGGTTATCTTTCAGGGCAGAGAACCATCAGTTATTCGGGATGAATCAAGAGCTAAGCAGGTAAAAGACCAAGCCTCCTTTTTTCCCCGCATCGTCGAACGAAAGATCAAGGTGATACGAGGAAGTGAGCTGCATGAAACTACACACCTTCACTACGAAAACTGGCCAGATCATCAAGAAGCGCCAGATCTTGATGCATTGAATCTTCTGTTTGATAGAAAAGACAGCCTGCTTGCACATCCTGATGATGTCTGCATGCTTAACTGCAAGGCCACAATAGGAAGGTCTGGCCTTTTTTTCCTTGCCGACCTTGGAAGAAAGCGGCTTGAGCGCTTGGCAGCAGATGGCGTTGCCTTTCACGAGATGAAAATGAGCATAGTGGACCTTCTTCTTGAAGGAAGGCGCTTTCGCCCGCTTCTCAGCCCAAACCCTGTTCAGCTTGCTCAAGTACTTGAAATCATCGGCAAACACTACGAAGAACTAGCCAGCAGAGTATCCCCCTCACAGAATCTCTCTCCCTAGGGAGAGAGGGCTAAAAAAAGGCACCCTGTACTAAGGGTGCCTTTTTTGTGTCTAATTTTAGATATATTAGTTTAAAGGTGGAGTTCGTCTTCGATCTCGCCATTAAAGATGGCGTCCAGGTCAAGCTCCTCTTGGTCGCTTTGCGGCGTTGGAGGTCTTGGTGCATCAGCACTAGGAGCGCCTTGTTGAGTCATTTGGATCAACTCATTGCGGTGAAATGCAAGAGCATCTTGTGTTGGATAATTTTGTGCAAGAGAGGTAAGTTCCTGCTTTTTCATTTCATCTGATGGCCAGCTAACGCTGCGTAATAAGTTGATGACTACATCCTTATCTTGGCATGCAAGTGGTAATACCTTAACAAGGGATAAAAATTTTTTTTCATCGGAACTTACATGAGTAAAAGCTTGAGCAATTTCTTCTTGCTCTCCGCTCTCAAGCAAATTTTTCATAGTAAACATGATAGTTGTGAGCGGCATCGTAAGGGCTGCTAGTTCTTCTAGAGTAGCAACAGGTCCTGGCATTTCAAGTTGATCTAAGAGCGTGCAAAGGGCCCCTTTTGCTGGCTTTTCATTAGCTTGCGTCATCACTTGAAGCATCTGAAGTGTTTGTGTTTTTTCTTCAGCCGTGGGCCATTTTAGGGATTCAAATTCTTCCTTGGCTTCTGCAGATGGCCATATGATTTTGTCTGTTAGAGCTTTAGCAGCTTCTTTATCATCAAAAATAATCGGCAAAATATTCGTGAGCATTTCAAACATGCCTTCATTTGCAGCTGCTTGGTTGTAGGCAGCTACTACTTCCTCTTCCTTTCCTGCAGATAAAAGATCGATAATTTTTTGACGAACTTCCATTGAGCTCTTCATTATGCTCGCTATCTCTTCTTGACTTGGTTCTTTTTCAAAATCTGGTAGTTTAATAGCAGATAGAAATGAAAATAACGTCTCTTTAGGCTCTTCGGGTTGAGGGTCTACTTGCGGCTGGGTAGGGTCTTTAGATTCATCTACATTTTTTGGGTCATCTTTAGGCAGAGCGTTTGGCTCAGCTTCCGGTTTTTCATTGTTAAGAAGTGTAGCTACTTTACCAGCAAGTTCATGTACTTGGGCAAATCTTGCACCTTGGTTATTTGAGATGATGGTTTCAAGTTTTATAAAGGTTTGCTTAAGTGCTATGAGTTGATCGTGTGATGGTTGCTTATTTGTTTCAAAAAATTCATTTGTTAGATTAACTATTTTTTTAGTTGCCCTATCAAGTATCGGATTTTTCGGAATAAGTCCGCATGTGATGATATGGAAAACATTGCCTAAAAAATTTTGCCACCAGACACGCTTGCCTACTTGTTCAAAACTTTCATTTATACTTGTTTGTGTTGGATCAATTGAATGGAAGTTATTAACAATTTTATCTAAATTGGGAGAAAATGACATAGAATTCCTTTTTTTACTTTAAAGCAAAAATAGTATGTCATTTTATTCAATAGAAAGCAAGGTTGCCTTAAGCTCCTCTGATGGCCAATCAATTGTTTGTAAAAGCGGAATGATTTTAATAAAAGCAGCCATATCGTTTATTTTGAGTAGGCCTATAAGGTTTGCAAATTTTAGTTCATCATTTACAATTAGGCTGAAGGTAGCACAGAGCTCTTCATAATCTTCGTAAAGAAAGAGCAAGTCAATCCTCTTTTGAATCATTTTTTGAATTTTTTGGGAATTTTCAAGATCTTGCTCCGAGAGCCATTTGCCTTGGGGAGGTATTTGCCACTTTTTGATCAGTGTAGTAATAGCTGGCGGGCTAAGACTATTTGAATCTTGAAGATAGCTCTCGAGCGTTGCCAGCTTCATATCTTCTGAAGGCCAGCTTATATCTTGCATGAGGTTTACCGACCACTCCGATGAAGGACTATAGTGAAGTGCAGCATAGAGAAGCTCTAGAAATCGATCTTCGCTAGTTTTTACTTCAGAGAATCCTGAAATGAGCTCATCATAGCTTGATTTGCTGATAAGTTCTTTTACTTTGCCGGCAATTTTCGCAAGATCTGCAGATCTCCTAACGAGAGAGCTCAAATGTTCTTTTGGATCAGCCTCAATTGGCTCGACATCTTCGCCCTGTAAGATGCGAAAGCTATGAATCGCAAGACTGTGCACTTCGGAATACTTCGATCCCTGATTTTGGCAAATTATTTTTTCTAACTTGCAAAGCATAGTATGCACTTGTCGCACTTGCTCTAGTTGTGGCTGAAGGTTAGATCTAAAGAAATCTTTTGTGATAAGGGTGATCTTTTTGGTTGTGCGATCAAGCTCTGGGTTTTTTGCAATAAGCCCGCACGTGATAATGTGGACGAGAAATCCAAGCGCATTTTGCCACCAGGCCCGTTTATCAATTGTCTCATATGCTCCATTGATGCTCTTTATCTCAGGATCTAAATCAGTACATGCAGAAACAATTTTGGTAAGCTCTGGTGACATAGTAAAACCTTACTTCTTTTTGAATCAGCCTACGCCGAGAAGGTATTAATTTCTACTTCATTTTTGTCTCTAATCGCTCAAAGATGTCTTTGACAATTGGTTTTGTGTCATGTACGTCGTTTTTCTTCTCTTCCATGCGCTTATGTATCAGATGAAAGAGCTCATCATCGGTCCGTGGAAATGGAGTCGATTTCTCTTTTTCCCAACGTTTTTTGATAAGGGTCATAACACGAGCAATTAATTTGTTATTAGCTGCTCTCACAGCTGTCATGAGGTTGCCCTCTACCCTGCCCATAAGTGTCATAGCGCTATTGGAGATAAGATTGAGGATCTGTTTAAGGAGTATTGTTTCAGAAAATGGGGTCCATTCTTTCGGAAGATTATCAAGGCAAACAAGTGCATCACAGTAGGAGTTTATAGAGATTCTGTCCTCCTCATGGAGGGGCTCCTGTGATAGAATAATAAGGCATGTTTTTGCACCTAATCGCTTTGCTGTGAGAAGAGGGCCTGTAATGGCAGGAAGAGTATTTTTGTCTTTCGTTATTTTTACTACTCCAAATACAAGATTGCCCTCAGCAGTTGGTCGGTTATCCCACGAATAGTTTCCTTGAGCTGATTTTGCTAGAAGAAAACTTTCAGTATATTGCAGATCATCTTTGCTTACTTTGCGTCCAAGGAGCTTTTCCCAGGCATCTACATTGTCTCGTGCACCAGCAATATAGGCAGCGTAGGTTGGCAGAAGTCTATTAGCTTCATCTTCTCTCAGCATAGGTGGAAGTGAGAATGTAGGGGATGATTCTGTCGCATCTATAAAGACCGTCTGAATGGTATTTTCTTCGGCTATAAAGGTCACGTAGCCTACTTTTGCCTTTGGATTTCCAGGGCGTACGCTAAAGTTTGACAGGGGATGAGAAAAGATCGTTTTTTCTAATGAAACAATTTCCGCAATGGTAGAAAGGTTTTTCCTTATAATGCCAAAACCTTCTTTCATGTGGTTAAGAAGCTCTATAGGAAAGCTGCTTGCACGCTCAAAATTCTTATCTGCTTTATAGAGAGTAGCTGCAAAAAGCGCCCCAAGCGCCGCATTTGCAAGAGTTGCAGCTTGCAACCTTGTTGAACCGGCGATAGCTTGAGGGCCTATATCAATACAAAGAGGTGTTATTGGGTTTTTTTGGCGAGTGAAAAGCTTTTGTGTAGAGTCTGGAACGGATTTGCTGTTATAAAAATAGAATACTTCAGCTCCAGCATTTGCCGCTGCATGGCCTGCACCTGCATTGAATGTGGCAGAGCCGCTTGCAGAGATTAGAAAAACGGTATCACTCGGCCCAAGATTATAGTCATCGAAGGCTTTTTCACCTGCTTTATCATTATCTTCATAATTTTCTCTTGGCTTTATCATCACTGAGTCGCCGCCGGAAAGTACGCCTTTGATTACATCTGCGAGGTCGTTAAAGAGGGATTTACAAAGCTTTGAAGTGACAATGCCGACGCGGCCGCTAGAGCCAGAGCCAATTAAGAAAATGCGGCCTCCTCGACTAATCTTTTCTGCAAGCGATGAGCTTAAGGCCTCAATTTTAGGGATAAACTGCCCATAGCCTTCCAAGACCATTTCATCTACTTGCAAAAGCAGCTCCATTCCTTCTATGACTGATTCTTCCATAACTTCGCTCAGATGCTCTGTAATAGGATGGCTCATTTCAGTTGAGGTTTCACTGAAATCGAATTTACATTTAAATTCTGTATATGACGGAGGTTGAAAGAGTTTTTGTGTGCCGTTTGTTGCTGCAACTGTCATAGGGAGCAATCCTTGTTTTTATTATGAGTGAGCGAGTTCTTCTGCAATAGCTTCTTCAATAAGCTGAGAAGTTATTGTGGTTCGAATCTGATAGTTTTCTTCTGCTACCTGGCCTTCCCTAATTAGAGCTTGCTGCAGGTAGTGAGTTAGATGAGAAAAATACTTGAATTTTTTTAAATTTGAGACTGTTTGAGTCTTGGCGATCGTTCTGTAGAGCTTGCTCTGGACTGCATCTAAGAGATCTTTTATGTGAAAAAGGCTTTTTAGAGCTTCTTTATGCTCATCTAGTTTGCTCTTAAGCACGCCAAGTTTAAGCTGGAGATCATCGCTATTTCCTGGGGTGCCGATGCCGCTAATTTGATTAAGTGTTCTGCTTGCAAGGCTTGCTGCAAGTTTTGTTTTTACCTGCTCAATTTCTTGTTCTAAAGCGATCTTTTGATTAAGAGATGTTTTTTGTATGCAGCTTCTGAGAATCTTTATTGCCATTGCGGGCTCTGCTCGATCAGGAAAGGCAGCCGCCACTTTATTATAGAGCTCATCTATAGTTTCTGCACCTTTTTCTAAAGATGGTCGATGTCGCCTATGGAGAAGAGCGCGGTCAAGTATAGAGATAGTCTCTTCCTTTGGCGTATTTTCGATTTTTACGGGCTCAAAGCGATTCACGAGGGCTTCATTTACTTTTTTCATCTTTGCAAATTTCTTTTCCGTAGCGATTGCGATAACTGCAGAAAAGCCATCTGAGGAGCTATTGAGGTAGCTAAGAAGTTTATTTGCGATTTCTTTTGCTTTGCCAGTGACAACAGTATGGATTTCATCTAGAATAAGAACAAAACCTTCTTTGTGGCGTCCCATTGCATTGTAGATGTCCCAAAATGGATTTCCCTCTGGGGGATTTGCCATTTTTACGAATTCGGCAGCGTTTATGTAGATAACAGTCTTTCCGGTAAAACCTGGAATCTTATTTGCCTCTATTGCATGAACAAATGACTTAGCAAGTTCATTTTTGCCGATCCCTGGCTGGCCATAGAGAAGCACATGCTTTGGGCGCAGATCTCGGCTTAGTATTGCTGCCATTTTTTCAATGTAATGCTCTCTGCCTCGTTCGATAGGAAGTTCGCCAAGGCGATACTTTTGTGTATAATTTTCACCATAGGGAATTTGAGCAGGCTTTAATGAAAAATGGGGGTAAATAAACGTTGCAGCTCCGACAAGGAGAACAAAACCAGCGAGGATCATATGGACGATTGAGCTGTCAATGACCTCTAGAAGCATAGGTACAAACATCCCAAGAGAACTTAAGAGGGCAGTAATCTTGTAGAGTTTTTGGTCTGCTTCGCCGCCGAAAAAAGTGGTAATATTAAAAAATGAGATAAAGCTATCACAAACGGAGAGTGCATTTTCAATAAATGTGTGAAGCGAGGCCTTTAAAGAAAAGGGTACCTTAGCATCCTCAGTTTCTGCAAGGTAGTAGCGTGCTAGCTCAAGCTGCGATTTAGCAGATTCCGCAAGCTCAAGAGGATTAATCGAATCTGTAGGAATAGCTTTTGCCTTAAGAGATAGGCTCTTCACTGCATCATGAGTGTTTAAGGAGCGAATGTAGGCAAGGAGCTGATCGTCTTGATCCGGGATATTTTCAACCGAATATCGAGGGCCCCAAAATCTCTGTACAAAATCAAAAACGAGCTGCATGGGGAAGGAGTATAGAAGCGAGAATCTTTGAGGTCAAGGATGAGGAACTTTTACTACAGAGATACTGAGGCAGTGATACTGTTCAGAGATTTGAGCAAAGGAGAGCTGTTTTTATTATTTCTCTCTCTTCTTTCTCTCGTGTCTCAGTGTCTCTGTGGTGAAAATTAGCCCCCAATTTGCTTCATGAAGCTTCGAGCACGAGCACCTGCAGGTGACTGGGCATTGCTTGCAATTTGGAAGTGATAGATCGCTCTTTTTTTGTCTTTCGCTTGGAGCGCAAGGCGGCCAAGCAATTCGTGGGCTTCTCCTGTGGGCAGAAGGCCCGCACTCATTTTTGCATCGCTTTGGGAGCCTTTAAGGTCTCCAAGGAGCTTTCTGCACTCTGCGCGCTTAAGGTAGAATTCAAAAAAGTCAGGATTGAGCTCGATTGCTTTTGAGAAATGCTCTAATGCTTCTTCAGGCTTTTTCTCTGCAAGATATGCTTTGCCTTTAAGGTGGTAAAAAAGAGCCTCGTCTTTATGGATTGCTATCGCTTTATCTGCAAATTGGCGAGCAAGATCATAGCGCTTTTTCTTCAGTGCTTTATTTCCCTCGTCATATATGCTGTAGCTTTCTTTTTGGGTTAAAAGGGACGAGATAGCTTGCTTATACTCATCTCTTCCTTCAAAAAATTCACGGCCTTCAGTAATTTCTAAAAGCGTTTTTTTATTAGCATCTATTCTCTCTTGGCTTGGAGGGTGGCTTGCAAAAAGGCCGCCGCCCCAGTCATTTTTTCCTTCAGAGAGTTTTAGAAAAAGCTCTTGAAGACGAATCGCAGCTTCTGGGTTATAGCCTGCTTTTGCCATGTACATCATGCCGAAGCGGTCAGATTCTAATTCCTGATGTCTGCTGTATTTGCTCATTACAAGAGATGCGCCAATACTTGCTGAATCGATCAGGATGTCGTTGTAGCGGCTGTTTTGCGATGCTACGCCTAGGGCTAAGATGCCGCCTTGCAAAAGCATTCCGCGCTCAATGCCTTTTGCGCCGTGACGCGCTGCTGCGTGTACAATCTCATGGCCAAGCACTGCGGCAAGCTCAGCTTCTGATTGAAGCTCTGTAAGAAGGCCCCGATTGATAGCTATTTTTCCTCCGGGAAGTGCCCAAGCATTAGGGGTTGAATCATTGAGAATGACAAATTCAAAAGAGAGAGTAGGCCTTGCACTCTCTTTTGCTATGCGGTTTCCAACAGATGCGACATAGCTTGTTAGTTTTGGATCTAAAATGTAGGCGCCGCCTTGGGCTTGCTGAGCCTTTTTATAGGCTTCATCACCAATTTGACGCTCTTGATTTTCTGACACGAGCCGCAGCTCACTTTGGCCGGTAACTGGGTTTTTTGCACACGATGTTATTATGCTGCAATTAATGAGTAAGAGTAGATAGATGCTCTTTATGTTCATTGTCCCAATAACCCCCTAAACTATTTATTAGGGATATTATATTAGAAAATTGAGCTCTTGTCACCTGAATTTCTACTCTCTGGGCATCTAGGAGGGTTCTTTCAGTGTTTACGACAGTCAAATAGGTCTCAAGTCCCATGCGATAGCGCTTCTCTGCGATGTCATAAGCTTTTTTTGAGGCCTGTACATCAAGGCGCAGATGCTCAAGCTGTTTTTTGGTAGCGTCAATCGAATAGAGGGCATCTTCTACCTGCTGAAATGCTATAAGTACTGTATCTAGATAAGTTGCAACAGATTGTTTATATTGGGCGATAGCCTGCTCAATTTGGCTTTCTATCCTGCCGGCTGTGAAGAGGGGCATTGTCGCTTCAATGGCGGCAAGCCAAGTTCTGCTTTTCCATTTAAATAATTTATTTGCAGAATTTGAAAGAAATCCATAGTCAAGTGTTATGGTGAAATCTGGAAAGTATGCCGTTTTTGCAACACCTACTGTTAGCCTTGAAGCTTCTATTAAAGCGCGGGCCTGGCGAATATCTGGCCTTCTTTCTAGCATTTGAGCAGGAAGGCCTGGTCGAATTGCGGGAAGATAGGGAAGATCTAAGCTAACAGCAAGCGTAAAGTGTGATGCTGGCATACCTACAAGTTCTGCGAGGCGATGCTCTTCGAGTGCGCGAAGGCGCTTTGTGTTTTCGATTTCGGCAGCAACGCTCTGTAAATCAGACATTGCCTGCTCCACAGCAAGATCATTGATAATGCCTGCTGAAAACTGAGATCTATTGAGGTCGTAGCTATGTTGGCGCGTTGCAAGGGTCTCCTCAAGAATGTTGATTTCCCTGTCATAAGTTCTAACCTGGAGATAGGAGTCTGCAACTTGAGTTGTGAGTTGTAGAAGGGTGTTTTGTACATCTTCTTGCTCTGCCTTTACCTGCTCCATCGCAGACTGCATTGCTTGCCAGTTTTTGCCCCAAAAATCAAGGTCGTAGGTAAGTACGGGTAAAACTCCAAGAGATGTGACAAGAGGTGATGGTTTTGTTACTTTTGGTGTCACAGGTGGAGGACAGGCGCACATTGGAGGAGGAGCAGGTGGACAAATGACACATGGGTCAGCGGGAGCGGTTATTGATGATGTAGAACCAGGTCCAAGCCCTACTGTTCCTCCTGCTGGGCTCATTGAGGTAGTTGTTTGAGTGGCATTCGAAAAGGGTTGAGTCTGAGAAAGCCGTTCCCTCAGTGCGGTAACCTGAAGGCTAACCTGTGGAAACATGTAGGACCTTTCAATACCATAGTAGGCCATGGCAGCTTCTAAACGAGCGATAGCAGATTGTACTTTGGGGCTTTCCTTTATAGCTTGATACTCGAGCTCGGTAAGTGTCGGGTCGTTATAAATTTTCCACCAGGGATGAAATGCAGCTTCCTGGAGGATCTGTTCAGGTTCTGGGCAGTCGGAATAGACCTTTGCTTCTTCTGCAGGGGTTTTCCAGCTTTCAACTTTGGGGGTTTGTACTGGTGGAGGATTGTAGCGCTGTATACAGGATGTTGCAAGAGCGAGACTTAGTAGAGAAATACGTTTCATCGCAAATCTATCCCATATTTTTTGGCTTCTTCGTGCGTCTCTTTACTGTGTAGCACGAGAGGGGCATTAATAAAAATATCTACTTGTTGACCGACGTAAATAGGAAAATCTTTAACTACATCAAAAGAATAGATCACCTGTAAAACCCTAGTGTCAACTCTCTCGTCTGCAGCTGCTGTAAGAGATTTTTTGGGCACGCAGTAAGGCTCAAAACGCATAAAGGTGAGCGGCAATGGGACTTGAGCTACGCCTTTTGTGTAGGCAACTGCCTGTTGATTGTCTCTAATGCGAAAGGCATTGTATTCGTCGATATCTGCCCGTACCTGAAGCTTATCGCATCTTCCAAGTACAATTGGCGCATCATTTTGGCTTGTTGCAGATTCTGTATACGTTCCCGCGTATTCGCCTTTTCTAAGGTCCATTTTTAAGACTACGCACTCCTTTGGGGCATAGGTTTTTGTAAGCCTCAGATCATTTTGTGCGCTTTCAAGCTGCATCTTTGCATTCTGCACATTACTTTCAGCGATTTTTACGTCATATTCTTTGTTGCGAAGATCTTCTATACTCACTGCGCGCGTATCTTTAATTGCAACAAGACGAGAAAGCTGCGATCTTGCTTTTTCTAGCTGCCCTTGAGCAATCTCTACAGAAGTTTCAGCTGTTTTCACCTTCGAAAGCTGAACGCTGTCGTCAACTTCAAAAAGAACTTGTCCTTCACGCACTCTATCGCCAACTTTGCAGTGCACAGCCTTTATAAGGCTTGGAACCTGAATGCCAATAAAAATATTATCCTCAAAGGCTTCCACAAGCCCGGATGCAGCTACAGCCTGCTCGTAGGGGTTTGCTGGAGGTGGTGAATACATTACAGTAAGGTTTGGAGGCGGTGCCGGATAGTTTACAAGTGTTATCGCCGCTATGATGCCAAGCGCCGAAACAATAAATGTCATGATCTGCCAAAACATATTCTTCTTTGTGCTGCAGTTTATGACATGAAATATAGAGATAAACGATGAATGTCAATACAAAAAAATTCCGGGCATTCAGTGCGATTGGTTAGATCAAGATGCCGGATAATATTTTTGATTGCATAATTTAGACATCAAGAGTAGGGTTCGAAAGGTAAACAAAAAACATTTATAGGAGACGTTATGCAGCTCGTTTTGCTTATTATCCTGATTTTGCTTTTGATCGGCGCAGCACCTTTATGGCCCTACAGCCTAGGCTGGGGATATGGCCCAAGTGGAATACTCTTCATTATTTTGATTGTTGTTCTTGTACTCCTCCTCACAGGTAGAGGGAGAAGAAGGTAATCAACTATTGTGGTTATGCTTGACATCTTGGATGGCACCGTCATCCATTTCAACAACACGATCGGCGTATTTAAAGATGCGGTGATCGTGCGTAACCACAATCACAGATCTGTTATGAGTCTGGGCGATGTGCTTTAAGATTTCCATAACTTTAGTTCCGGTTTCAAAGTCAAGCGCACTAGTTGGTTCATCGCAGATTACAATTGGCGGATTATGCACAATAGCCCGAGCCATTGCAACTCGCTGCTGCTGTCCACCAGAGAGCTGTTTTGGAAGTGCCTGATATTTTTCTCCTAGGCCAACCTTATCTAATATATCTTCTGCTGCTTTAAAAGCCTCTTCTTGCTTTTTACCGAGAATAATCAGGGGAATGGCACTGTTTTCTAGCGTTGTGAGTGTCGGAATAAGGTGATAAAGCTGAAAGATGAATCCAATAGTATGTGCGCGAAAATCTGTAAGAGCATCTGCATCTAATTTTTCTAGCTCATAATCCATCACACGAACGGTACCTGAGTCAAAATGCAGCGTTCCAGCGATAACACTTAAAAGAGTTGTTTTGCCGCATCCAGATGGACCTACAATCATGACAAGCTCACCCTCATACACCTCTAGGTGTACATTCTTTAGAGCATGAACCTTGTCTTCGCCTTGGCCAAATGTTTTAGATACGTTTGAAACTTGTATGGAGACTCTACGCACGGAACACCTGCGCAGGATCTACAGAGTTTATTTTGCGCACACCTAAAAAGACCGAGAATGTGGTGATAAAAAGAATTGCAAAAAGCGAAATAAAGAGCAGCTGGTCTGGTAGATAGAATGGGGGATTGCCGCGCTGCATGACGGAGTAGCCAAAAAGGGCAGTGAGGCCAAGGCCAATGCCATATCCTGCAAACCCTACAGAAAGACCTTGCACCATGAGCATGCGAAGAAGCGTTTTGTTGCTTGTCCCCATCGCTTTTAGCGCGCCAAAGTGGGGGAGATTTTCCAAGATAAAGGAGTAAAAGGTTTGCCCCGCTACTGCAACTCCTACCAAAAATCCGAGAAGAACGGTTGTTCCAAATGAGATAGGAATGCCTGTGTTTTTAAAATACCAAACCATGGTAGACAAGTTGAATGTATCCTCTGTAAAGGCCCTAAGCCCTGTCTGCTCTTCAATCCGTTTTGCGACTTCTTTTGGATCAAGGCCAGGTTCTGGTTCTGTGAGGATATAGCTCAAAACGCGTCTTTCCCGAGGACGCATTTCACTTGCCCTCGAATAGGTTGTATAGACGTAGGGGTCGCCAAAAAATGTTCTCTCTACTTTACATATGCCGACAACTCGTGCTTCATGGTCATTGATTTCAAATGTGTCACCTATGCCGACATCTCGCCCATAGCCTTCGCTGAGTTTTTCTACGCCTACCATATCAATGACAACTGTATTTGTTTCTGTAAGGCTTGTAAAACTTCCTTCGAGAACGTCTCGTGGGGCGCCAGCGAGGGTTGTATCATCAAATCCTATTAGCTGGACAGTTTTAAATCGGCCATTAGGAAGGCGCGCTTGAATAAGGGTAAAAGACATAGGCATAGCCCATGCAACGCCTCCTACCGAGCGCACTCGTTGCAGTTCGATATCGCGCATACTTTGCGTTTCATTTACCTGTTCAACGCGGCTATCCACTACCCAAATTTTTGCTTTTGTGTTTCTCAGCATTGCTGTAGACCAGCGCATAAGGCCGCAAAAAACAGAAGCTTGCTGCGTGATAAGAAGGCAGGCAAAGCTTAGCGAGCAAATAAGCAGGAGAAACTTTGCGCGATCTCCAAATAGCATTCTGAGGGCGATGTAGTACATGGGGTTTTGTATAAAGGAAAGAGGCATTTAAGACAATACCCTTGCCCTTGCCTTTGTCTTTACCTTGGCCCGATTTTTAGTTAGGGGAAAGGGCAAGTTGTCAAATAGAGTATGAACTACTCCGGCAGCACTATCTCTTTAATTAATTTATTTGCCGGGGAGTGATCTTCCAGCTTTGCAGCTGAGTCAAGCAGTTTACCAAAATATTCAATGATTGAGGCAGGAAGCTGATTTACACCTTCTACTTGATGCAGGACGTCAAAAATTTTGAGCGTCTCAGGGCTCTCGCCTGGAATTATGTCTCCGTTTGCAGCCTGTATAATAATATGAGCTGTTGAGAGATCGCCTAAAAGTTCATTTACTAGCCGCTCAGGAAGACGAAGCTCTTTTGAAAGCTGGCTTGAGGATGCAGGAGATTTTGCAATGTAGCCATCTACTACAATTTTTACGCAGGCAAGGTAGGTGAGTCGCCGTTCAAAGTGTGAAAGCGTTCTATAGGGTGCCATAATGTGCGGATCCCAAAGTCTTTCTTGATGAATCACCACAATTTCTGCACCAATCAAAAAGATTACCCAGCTTATGTAGAGCCATGTAAGAAAAAGAGGAAGAGCAGCAAAACTTCCATAGATAGCACCTGCATTAGAAATTTTGATCTGAAGGCTGATATAGCTTGCCTGCATGATCTGGTAGCTAAATCCTGCAAAGATGCTAGCAAAAAGACTAGAGCTTAATTTTACATTTTTGTAGGGGAGGATGATGTAGACTAGCGTAAAGAGCAGGACTGTCATCACGTAGGGGATAATTGGTATAGTAAATAGAAGCAGAGGGCCGATTTGATCTGGAAGAGATCCAGAGCTTGTAATTTGGTGTACTTTTGTCGTCATAAATACTGTAAGGCTGCTAGATGCAACAATAAGTATGGGACATGTCAAAATTAGCGCTAAGTAATCAGAGAGTTTTCGAGCTACTGGACGTCCTTCTTTTACTCCCCACATAAAATTAAGGGCATTTTCGATATTGGCAAAGAGCTTCATGATCGTGAAGAGCAACACAATAGTACCAATGCCTGCTACAAGGCCGCCCCTTGTTTCTTCAAGCAATCTATAGCCAAATTGGATGAAGTAATCAATGACCTCTTTTTGATCGCGAAACTCATCTTGCAAAATACTCTCGAGGAGAGCCTCAAGACCAAAGCCCTTGGCAATGCCAAACATTACCGCAAGTAAAGGAACGACAGAGAGCACGGTTTGAAATGAAAGAGAAGAGGCCCACAAAAAATTCTGGTCATAGCCCATGCGAAACCAAATAATGCGGCCTATTCTTTTGAGGTGATGCCAAATTGGGCTAAATTCTCTTTTGTGGGTCATAAACCCGATTTTGGCAAAAAAGTCTTTTTTAATCTAGAAAAAGACCATAAATTACATAGCAATAACTCATAAAAAGAGCAATTAGTAGTAAAAATGTGGCGAATCGGTCAAAGTTTGATAATTCATCGACATCGGGACGGAAATAGCTACTTACGCTATTTGTTACCCAGGCACTTGCAATAAAACCTGCCGGCATTAGTAAAAATAATAAAACCGGTCCTAAAAAGCTTAAATTTTCTATTAATCCCATAATTGACAATTGACCCATTATAGTCCTTTATAAAATTTGAAACATAATTATAACAAATTTTACATCTTTTTGTCAATTATTTCCTTGAGTAGAGGCTGGCTGTCTCTTTTACGTGAAGAGAGCGAGAATCTGAGAGGATAAGCTCTCTCTTAGCTTCAATTTTGTGTAGCAGTATATATTTGTGAGAACTACAGGATTTATCATTTGCAAGTTCAATAAATCCTTCAAGTGCATATTGGTAGAGTTTTGGATCTTCAACTGGTTGCCATGGGGCCTGAAGGAGCTCAGAGCTTTGCTCATAAATATTTTCGATAAGGACTTGAAGTCTGCCTACTTGATTTTCCGAAAGCTTGGATCCGATAGCTATTGCATGGGAAAACCAACCATTGCTAATGCTCCACTCAACAAGCTCATGCCTCGTCTCTCGTGAAAAAGCTGCGTGAGAGGTGATCGTTGTATAAAGCTCTCTAAGAGATTTGCTTGAGAGTATATGCTCTTCCATGAACTCTTTGCTGCAGCCCTGAAAGCAGTTATTCATTAAGAAATTTGGATTATTTGTACATTTCAAAAAATGGGTGCATACATTTTTGTAGAATGAAAAAAAATCTTCTGGTTGATGCGGAGATTTTTTTCTAAGACAAATCCTACAAGCTTGGGCGGCTATATGTTGAAACTGTTTTTCGGAATGAGAAATTTTACTCCAATCTACTAGAGCTTCTGCGAGCGTTTCTGATACATCTTCTAGGCACTCTCTTGTAATATATTTATTTACAAGGGCTCTAAGGTTGGAATACTCCTGTTCCTTTGTGACAGATCCTCTTGGTTTCGCGTTTACAACATCGACAATTTCTGCTTTTAGATCACCCTCTCTATCATGTGTTAGAATAGATGAGACTTCATTCTTTGCCAAATGGATAGATTCGATATAGTGAGGAAGCACTTGTATAAAGAGCTTGCAGTAGTCGCTGTCGTTTGTTTTTTGCCAAAGGGCAAGGGTAAGAAGAAGTATTCCTTGTAGTTCCTTGCTTGACAATTCATTGAACTTGAGTGACTTAGATCTTCCTTCAAGACTTCTTTCAATGGTGCATATATAGGAGGTTAGATCTTTTCCAGTAAGGAATTTTCCCAAGGCGTCTTCATGCAGAGAGAGTGTTGGTGACTTATTTTCAAAGTAAGTAGTAATTAAAGATATACTCATAGTAATAGATAATAAAGAAATCGTTTATTAATAGCTATTGCTTTTGCGAAAAATAAAGATAAAGCAAATCGGCCTTCTTGCATAATTAACCACCGAGGCACTGAGCTCAGTGGTGATCAAACCTAGACGAGGCTTAAGTCTTTGCTGCCTTCTGGAAGAATAATTGATGCGAGCGCTTTAATCCAGGCGGGACTTGAGTTGAGGCTTGGAACGAGGTCGAGCACTTCGCCGCCAAGAGTGAGGAATTCTTCGCGGTACTCCATCCCAATTTCATAGGTAGTTTCAAGGCAGTCTGCTACAAACGAGGGCGCAAAGACGAGGAGTTTTTTTGCGCCAAGCTTTCGCTCTTGCTTGATCACATTTTGGGTATAGGGTTCGAGCCATGGATCTCTTCCAAGGCGCGATTGGTAGCAAATTTTGTACCCAGAGATGTTTAGCCGCTCTGCAATAGCTTTTGCAGTTGCTTCACATTGGGCAGGGTAGCTAAAAGTTTTATCTTTTTTGACTTGTCTAATTGGCAGTCCATGGAAGCTAAAGAGTATATTGTCATACTCATCAAATGCGATATGGCGCGCATTTTCAACCCAGGCATCAATGAAGAGCTCGTTATCAAAAAATGGGCCATGGAGGGTGAGCTTTGGAATAGCTTGCCAGGTAGAAACAATCCGCATAACTTCTTGAAGGACAGATCCAGATGTCGCGGAGGCGTACTGCGGAAAAAGAGGGACCACAATGATGTGATGTGTGCCTTTTAATTTTTCAAGTGCCTGGTGGATGGATGGTTTTGAATAGCTAAGTCCAAGCTCTACAGGAATAGTAAGCTCTTCTTGCAGATTTGCCTGAAGAGATCTTGAATGCACCATAAGGGGCGAGCCGTAGGGTGTCCAAATTTTTGCATAGGCTTTTGCTGAACTTTTGTAGCGAAATGGCACAATAATCCATTTTACAAGAATCTCTCGAAGCCAAAAGGGCATATCTATTACTCTTGCATCCATAAGAAAAGCCGTAAGATAGCGCTTTACTTCAGCAAGAGTGCAGGCTGTGGGCGTGCCTGTATTAAGAAGGAGGACTGCAGTTTTTTTCATGGCTGGCCAATGGCGCTTGGTTGAGTTTGAGGCATGCCGTCTGCTGATGTCTTAGGCGTCGCAAACTCTTGTTTTGCAGGAGTTGGTGAAGATGTTGGCGCAGGCTCTGTATGCGCAGGAGGAGGAAGCTTTGCATTTTCCATACGCTCTCTTTGTGCTTTATCCTCTTCTTTTTGTGCATCAATTCTTCTTTGCTGCATTTGCTGTTCGCTCTCGCGATTTTGAACTCGACGATCTGCAGCATTTCGCTCTTCCATAAGCCTTTGGTAGCGGCGTATGTCATCTTGTCTTTGCTGACGGAGTCTGTTATCGCGCTTTATGTCATCTCTTCTTCTATCATAGCTAGAATCAGCCTGAAGGATTGTTGTAAGGGCTACTACGATAAATAGAAAAATATTTTTCATATGACTACTTTTGTTTAAGCTTGTGTATAAGGCGCGCCTTAAAGTTCGTAAATTTTTTTAGTATCGATACTGGGGGATGAAGTTCGATATCGCTTTTTATAATAATGGTTCCCTCAAATTTTCGCCTCACTAGTTTTTCTATGGCGTCTTCAGTAATTTTTGGACAGCCTTTTAGGATGATAGTATTAAGAAGAGGAAGTGTGCTTAAGATGTCAGTGGCTTCATTTCCTATATGAGGACATCTTGCAAGGCTAAGGACCTGCAGTGCTTCAGGAAGGTTATGAAGATCTTCTAACATAACAACTTCACAAGCATCTAAAAAAAGCTCTTCTAGCCCTCGTGGTAGTTCGATCAAGCTTTTGCCGGAAAGGCGATTGCATCCCGCTAAGGAAAGTTTTTTAATAGAGGAGGAGAGTCTAGAAAGTCCAAAGCCTCTTATCTGATCAGAGCCGTCTAGCGATAGCGTTTTAAGCTCAGGCAGTGCTCCAAGTAAGATAAGTCCTACATCAGTAAGATCTGTGCAAAGAGCAAGGTCAAGAGATCTAATATTGGGAGGAAGCCACTCAAGATCGCTATTTTCTATTTTGCATCCTGCAAGAGAAAGCTCCTGAAGCTCTGTGAGCGCTTTAAGGCCTCGTATTGTCTTTTTATGTAGGGGGCCAGAGTATGCAAGGTTGAGTTTTTTTATCGTTTTTGCAAACTTGATTGGAGTATCTTCAAGAGATCCTCCAAATCCTTGTACATATGCAAGATCGAGCTCTTCTAATAGTGGAAGATCAGCAAGATCTTCTCCAAAGAGCGGATTTTCTGAGATTTTGAGCTTTTTTACTGTTCGTGGAAGGTTTTGAAAGTCTACACAGCTTGTATGAGTAAGATTTACGCATTCTAAAGGAAGGTCTTTGATAGGTTCAAGAGAGCTTATCTGCCATCCCTCGACTTCAAGTGTATGAAGTGTTTTGGGCAGATTTGCAAGTTCTTTATCTGAAAAATGGCACCAGCGGTTCATTTTAAGTGAAGTAAGGCCTTTAGGAAGTGTGAAGCAGGCATCTGGCTGTATGTTCTTGCCTGATCCGGAAAGATCCAGCTCTAAAAGTGTTTGAGGGAGTTTTGTTATCTGGTTGAGCTCTATACTTTTGCAGTTTATGAGGGAGAGTGATGCCAGCTCTTTAAGAGTTGAAAGATAGTCAAAAAATTCTCCTGTAATGCTTCTTGCTGATGCAATGATAAGAACTTTTAGTCTCTCAGGGATATTTGCGAAAGTTTTTTCAGAAATTAGGTGAGAGTCAGAAATTTGCAGCGTCTCTAGCCTCGAAAAACTTGTGATAAAGGAGCTGTTTGATTGTATAAGAGTATTACATCTTGTGAGCGTCAGCACTTTGAGATTGGGAAACCAGCGAGTCATAAGTTCCAAATCTTGCTGAGAGCTAGAAGTAAGTTCTAACTTTTCAACAAAGCGGCCATTTCTTTCCCAAAATTGTCTTTCTGCGGCCTTTAGATTTTGCAGGTTATTGTCTATGCGCTTAAGTGTGTACCTGAAAAATCTTTCGTAAAAATAGGATTGCCAGGGCATATTTTCAGCTTCTCGTATGTCAAAGCCAAAGCGAAGCGTCTGCTCCTTCCAAAAAGGCTGGCTCTCTTCTTTAGCGAGCCCAAGCAAGTAATTACGAGGAAGCTTCAAGCCGAGCATTACGAGGTCAATCCACGACGGGACCTTTATATAGGACATCCTACCTCCCAATCGATACGTTTATCCTCACACTAGGCAATTTTACGCCTTTTCTGCAAGTGCCTGTTCGATCGCGCCTGTTACTTTTGGACCTGTGGGGTCTATAGTAGTGCCAAAGCGGTTAATTACTTCGCCGCTTCGTGAGATGAGAAATTTGGTAAAGTTCCACTCGATCTCCCAACCAAAGGTTGGATCAGTGCGAGAGTTTGTAAGAAAGGAAAAAAGCGGGCTTATTTTAGAGCCTGTTACTTGAGTTTTTTCAAGGATTGGAAAAGTTATCTGAAACTTTTCTGAGTAGTGAGCGCGAAGCTCGGCATTTGTAGCAGGATCTTCGCTTATAAAGTCATCGCAAGGAAATGCTAACACAACAAAGCCTCGCTCCTGATATTTTTGGTAGATCTCTTCAAGTTTTGCCATCTGAGATACTTGACCATCTTTACTTGAGAAATTGACAATCATAAGAACGCGTCCGCGAAATGCAGACATAGGCACAGTGTTTCCCTCGAGGGTCTTTACACTAATTTCGTAGAGAGATTTTGCTGCAACATCCGCGCGAACAATCGAAGTTAAAAAAAGTAAGAAGCAAAAATATTTTAGCATAAAGTTCCTTGTTTTTCGTGACCGAGACAGTGTCCGTGACCGGGACCGAAGTTTATGTATATCGAGCTTGACAATTTTCCCGCAATAATCTTAATAAAGCGTAAAATAGCTGAGGTAATCTATGTGGAGCTTCGTGGGTAAAGTGCTTGACAGAGTATGTGCTGTAGGAGGGGCATTCCTTTTTTGCCAGCTTCCTCTTTTGATGCATGAGTATTCCATGGTGCTCTCAGGACACCTTGCAGAATCAAGAAGGCAAATTAATATGCTGCAGCATGCAGCATCACTTACTAATAAAACACTGCAGGAATACATTGCCAAGTTCCTCAAACAGCAAGATCTTGATTTTGTGCATCAAGGACAACTCATGCAGTCGATGCAAAGCCGCTATGATGAACTCTCTGAGGCCTATACAGCCCTTACCACATCTACTGTCTGGACAAAACCCTTTGTCTTTATCAAAAATTTAGATTCAGATGTCTTTTGGGACACTATGTCTAATTTTACTCCAGGACTTACGCTCACCATTGAATCAATCGTCTATGCAGTTATAGGGGCAAGTGTAGGCGTGCTTGTCTACCGCTTTATCTCTAACATATTCAAGGGGCTTAAGAAACCGTTTCGTCTTGGCGCTCCTCGCTCTTAATTTCTTGAGCATCTTGAGTCTTCTCAGCTCGCTTGATTTTTTGCTCATCTGACAGCTTTTCATGAATGCGGTCTCTTTCATGCTCGAGCTGCTTTTCTTCTTGCTTTTCAAGCTCTGCTTCTTCGACCTCTTTAGGCTTTTTGGATTTTATTGAGACTGGGGGAGTTTTTTGTTTTGCGCTAGTTTTAGCCGCTGTAACTGGCGGGGTATTTTGCTGAGCAGGCTGAAGAGGAACATTTTCTGCATTTTCTGCAATTTCTTCCTTTGAAACTTGGGGAATATGCTCGCTTGGCTCTGCGATATGCTGGATGAGTGTGTGCAGCATTGTCTCAAAGCTCTCTTCAGAAAGGACTTTAATTTCAGTATAGGCTGCTTCATCCCCGTTACTCTTTTTAAGGGTAAGGGTTTTGTCATCGAGCAATTTTTTAGTCTTTTCCGACACATAAGCTGTCCGGCTATTATCTGCATTAAGAACTTCAAGAACGGCATTTCCCTGCTTAAAGGCAAGGGAAAGGTCGCTATTTGCCCGGCTTCTGACATCTGCTTTCTTGATATCCTTAGCTTCTGGCTGCCATTCTTTTAAGAATTCTGGAGTAAATCTGATGGTAAGTGCTTTTACATTGGGACCTTTTACAGAAAAGGTCATTTTGCGCCCGCCTCGAACAGCCATCTGCTCAAAGTTTGTGACAAGATCAGCTTCAGAAATTTCTGAAAGGTACTGTGAAAGCCGGCCTAACTCGTCGACTGGGGTAGACATAAAAAAACTCCTATAAAACTTTACTATAGGAGTTTTTCTATTTATTTAGTAGAAATCTTTTGAAAGTCTTTGTTTCTCTCGAAGAGCCGATTGTCTCTATCGATTTGTCTCTCACGCTTACGCTTATGCTGCTTTTGCTCCTGGAGCTTATGTTCTTGAGATCGGCGAGCAAATTCAATGGCATCTTCAACCATTTTTTGAGTGATTTTTTTGATGCCAGGGGCCTGGATAAAGTGATCATCTCGCGCTTCGCGGCTGTGCTGAGGGGTAACAAAGGGGAGGGGAGAGCGGGTATCGGGGGTCTTCTTTTGAAGGTCTGCCTCGGCCTTCTTTTGCTCATTATTAAATTTAGAAGCTTCTTGCGTAGCAGCTTCTAGGCCTTCCTGAACAGTTTTTGCTAGTTCTTCGAAGTATGAGTCTTCTTGAACCTCGATCTTTTCATATTTTTTGGCTTTTTCGTGGCCCGCTAAGGCTTTGCTTGTGACAGCTGTAACTTTGCCATCAGTATCTTTAATTTCAATAATGACTCGGCCTGCGGCGATTTCAGCAAGAATGCGAGCGCCGATGAGGGCAAGTTCTAGCTCTTGAACCTGTCTTCTAAAAGCATCATCCACAAGGCGGATTTTGCCAGTACTATTCTTAATAGAGAATGTTTCTCCTCTCTGAATCAGAAGAAGCTGATCACTATCAAAACCAATACGACCAATGTTCATCATAGTTGCACCTCAAAAATTGATTATTATTATATAAAATTGTAGCTTTTTTTGTAAAGAGGAAAGCTTCGGATCTATTCCATAAGGCCATTTTGGTCCATTTAGTCCTTTATGTCTTTCAGCTTTATCTGTTTTTAGAGTAGTATTTACCTATGATTTGTGCATTTCTTCTCTCTACAGCATTATTTGGATCTAGCGTGCCAGATCATCCTTTGCAGGTGTCCGAACTTGTCGAAATGGCGCTCGAAAATAATCCCAAGACAAAGAGTGCCCTGTGGGCTGCAAAAAGGGCTAAAAGTGCAAAAGATGCTGCTGAAAGCGCCTATTTTCCAAAGATTGATCTTTCTCTCGGGGCGCTTCATGGCAAAGAGTATGAGTTTATTAATGGCCCAAACAGAAAGTTTACAGAGACAAGTGCTGAACTTTCTCTCTCTTTTTTGCTTTTTGACTTTGGAGAGCGATCAGCAGATGTTAAAGCCGAAAGGCATGCACTCCATGCTGCAAACTGGCAAAGGGACTTTGTTCTTCAAGAAGTAATGATTAAGACGCTTGAAGCTTGCTATAATGTCTTACATGCCCAAGAGGTCGTCTTAGCAAGAAAGGTAACTGAAGATGATGCAAAACAAATGCTCTATATCTCTACAGAGCTTCAAAAGGCAGGATTTACTTCGATAACAGATGTCTATTCAAGTAGATCCCTCTATGCAGAAATGCAGATGGAGCATGCAAAGGCAAAAAGAGATTTTGATATTCAAAAAGCAAGGCTTGCTCAAGTTGTAGGAATCACGCATGAAAAGGGCTTTGAAGTAGCTCCTGTAACCAATCTAAAGGGAGCAAAAAAGGAAGATATTGAAGAGCTTATCAAACGTGCAATGAGTGAAAGAAAAGATTTGCAGGTAAAGGCATGTAAACTAAAAGAAGCTGAAGCTCTTTTAGATAAATCCTATGCATCCTATCTTCCGAAGCTTTCAGCAAATGCATCTGGAGGTCTTACCCACTTTCACGACGATAATACAAATAAGGGAAATTATACAGTAGGCCTGACACTCGCTATACCTCTATTTTCTGGCCTTGATAGCATCTATAAAAATCGCATGGCATACGCCGATACTGAAAGCTCACTTTCCGAGCTTATTGAGCTTAAGCTTGCAATATGCCAGGAGGTGCTTGCAGCAAAGCGCACTCATGAGGCGGCTACAGAAATTTTAGCCTATGTGGAGACTGCAAAAGAAAATGCCTATCTTGCTTACACAGCCTCGCTCGATCGCTATAAAGCTGGCAAAGAGGGTATGTATCAAGAGACCTCTAATGCCCTCATGCAGCTAGCTGATGCGCGCATACGTTATAGCCAAGTAAAGACTGAGTGGCTGACCTCACTTGCTGCTCTTGCCTATGCTACAGGAACTTTATGAATATACTTTTTTTACTTATCATTTTTTTATGCACTGCCTGCAAATCAGAGTCTCATGCACCACATGCCGAGCTTCCCCAAACTCCTGTTTTTGCAAATAAGGCAAAAATTTCTACAGTTCCTCTCTTAATTGAGGCTCGGGGGAGTTTGCTTCCCTCATCACGCTATTTCGTAATGCCCCAAGTTGAGGGAGTTTTGCAGCAAGTTTTGGTAAAAGAGGGCCAGTGGGTCGAGAAGGGAGATTCTCTTTTTATAATCGAGTCTCAGCCTTTTGAACTTGCTCTCCAGCAGACAAAAGCTGCCCTTGAACAAGCAAAAGCTCGTTTTGAAGCGATAAAGAAGAAAAGAGATCGCTTCGAGGCGCTAAACAAAAAAGAGCTCTTATCTAAGAATGAATGGGAAGCAATCCTTCAGGAATTTCGCCATGCAAAAGCTGAAGTGCTTCTTGCTGCAGCAAAAAGAGATGAGGCGAAGTTAAAAATTGCTCATGCAACTATCGTTGCAAAACAGGCTGGAAGGGTTGGAAAAATTGATGTTTTTCCTGGCCACTACGTCTGCACTATGATGGATAAGCCGCTTTGTGAAATTGTAACACTAGATCCTGTTGTAGTAGAATTTTTTGTAACCGAGAATGAATTTAGAAAGATTAGTGATGTGAAGGAAGTGGTTGTTCAGCCTCTTTCGTCAAAAGATATAAGCGTTAAGGGAAAACTTGTATTTGTAGACAACCACTTTGATCCTGCATCGGGTCAGATTATCATGCGTGCATCTGTTGAAAATAGAGACTTGAAACTTCGTCCAGGAATGTGCGTGCATGCTCAGATTGCTGTTGGCAGCCTTGAAAATGTGTTAGTTGTTCCTCATAAAGCCGTAAAATATAACCAATTTGGCGCTTTTGTTATGGTCGTAGGCAAAGAGGCTTGTGCAGAGATGCGCCAAGTGACAATAGGTCCTGAATGTGAGGATGGTATTGTGCTTCATGATGGTATAACAGCAGAAGATGTTGTCATATCAGATGGCCTGGAGCGCGTCTCTATTGGAACAAAGGTCGACGTCCGCATATGAACCTTTCAGCACCTTTTATTAAACGCCCGGTAATGACAACCTTTGTCATGCTTGCAATCTTACTTGCAGGGATTATGGCATATGGCAAGCTTCCAGTCTCTGACCTGCCAGTTGTACATAAACCAAAAATTGCAGTTGTAACGGGCTATATAGGAGCATCTCCTGAAGTTATGCTCGAAGAGGTGACGATACCGCTTGAAAAATCACTTTCAGTGATAAAAGGCCTTAAAGAAATGAGCTCAAAAAGCGCTCAGGGCACATCGAGTATAACACTTGAGTTTGATCTTAACCAAAATATGGAAGAGGCTGTCCAGCAGCTTGTTGCTGCCCTAAACCATGCAGAAAGCGAGCTTCCAGACAATCTCAGCCAAAAGCCTACCTACTTTCGGCAAGATACTGACAAAGATCCAATTTTGCTCGTGCTGCTTACCTCCAATAGCGTGCGCCTTGGCGCTCTCAGGCAGTATGCTGATACTTTTTTACTTCCAAGGCTAAAGCGGATAAATGGCGTTGCGGAAACTAAAACATTTGGGTCTGAGAGATGCTCATGGATTAAAATTAATCCAGACCTTCTTGCAGCAAGATCTATTAGCTTTAAACAGGTCATAGATACTGTTCGCGCGCATACCTCTCAAAATGCGCTCGGCGAAATTGATACTGGGTCAAGGTCGCTTTCTCTTGAACTCTACCAATCTCCAGATCAGATCAATAAACTAAAGAATATCTATATCGGCAATAGCTCTGTCAAAATTGGCGATATTAGCGAAGTGACAGATGAAAGCAAGGACTCGCAAGAATTTCATTTTGTGACAAGAGAGGAAGTGCTTCCATGCATTGCAGTGAGCATAATGAAGACATCAAATGCAAACACTGTAGCAATCTCTAAAGATGTGCGAGATCTCGTAGATGCTATGCAAGGGCAAGTTCCAGCAGGATCATCGTTGAAGGTTTGGTTTGATAAAGCTGAATGGATAGAAGACTCGATTGTTGATGTGAAGTGGTCGCTTGTCATTGCATTTGTCCTTGTCTTATTTGTGATCTATTTGAGTCTAGGCAGGCTCTCTGATGCGATCATTCCAAGCCTTGCACTACCGATGTCACTCGTTGGCACCTTTGCTGCCATGTATCTACTTGACTATAGCCTCGACCTTTTATCGCTACTTGCGCTAACGCTTTCTGTGGGCTTTGTGGTTGATGATGCTATTGTTGTTTTGGAGGCGATTGTTTCAGAGCAAGAGTCTGGAAAAGATCCCAAAAATGCAAGCTTTGCTGGCTCAAAACAGATATCCTTTACTGTCCTTTCCATGACGCTCTCTCTTGTAGCTGTCTTTATTCCGCTTCTTTTTATGCCCGGGGTAAATGGAAAGCTCTTTCGTGAATTTAGCGTGACGCTTTCTGTGGCAATACTTGTGTCTGGCTTTATTTCACTCTCGCTTACTCCAATGCTTTCAAGCCGCTTTCTCTCACAGCATAAAAGAGAAAAAAAGGAGCCCCTATTCCTGAGCAGTTATATGACAAGTCTACACTTTGTCTTGCAGTATCCCAAAACACTTTTGGCTATAGCCATTACTCTGATGGCAGTTGCGCTCCCGCTCTACACAAAGCTTCCTGTCCTTTTGGTTCCCCCTGAAGATCGCGGCATATTGATTACAAGCTGCAGCCTTCCTCAAGGGCTTTCTATAAACGAATTTAGCCGCCATCAGAAAGAGCTTGAACGGCTTTTTCAACAAAACCCCTATGTGGATAGCTTTTTTGATTTTTCATGGGGTGAGCATCTTTGCTTTTTTACGCAGCTTGTTCCCAAAGATAAAAGACCTAGCGCACAAGAGGTGTCGAGCCAACTTCAAAAAGTGCTCGATGATAGAGTTGGCATGCGAAGTTTTACGCAAAGCTACCAGCTTATTACTATCAATACCGAATTTGGCTCCTCTGGCCAGTATATGTATGATCTTTCGGGCATCCTGGAAGAAGAAGTGGAAAAGTCTGCACAAAATATTGCAAATGCCTTTAAAAATAGCGGTCTTTGCAGTTTTGCCCAGTCACTTACAGACTCAGATTTTCCAAAGTTAACAGTTCAGGTCGATGAGCCGCTTGCCGCACGCTACGGTATCTCTAAAAAAGATGTTGAAACTATGCTAGCCTCTTGCTTTTCAAGTGCTTCTATTGGAGAGCTAAAGCAGGGCAATTCTAACATGAAAATCTATATGAAGCTGCAGCCGGAATATGCAAATCGGGCAGCATCTCTTCAGAACCTTTCTATTAACGGAGTACCGCTTAAAGCAATTGCAAGCTGGAAAGAGGGGCTCTCCTCTTCTCATATTTCAAGAAAAGAGCAGATCCCATCTGCTGCAATAACCTTTACACTGCGAGATGGCATAGAGCCAAAAACAGCCCTGGAAGAGCTTCAGAAAATTGCAAACAAAGAGCTTCCCCATGGTATAGCAGGTGAGTTTGCAGGTGCTGCAAAGAAGATTCTTTCTGCAACAGAAGAAACCCTTATGCTTTTTCTTGCAGCCGCAGTAGTGATGTATATCGTACTTGGAATACTTTATGAAAGCTTTATACATCCTTTTACTATTTTATCATCTCTCCCATTTGCTGGTCTTGGCGGCATTCTTACCTTGTGGCTTTTTAACGAGCCTATTTCTATCTTTAGCGCTGTAGGCTTTTTACTGCTGCTTGGTATTGTAAAGAAAAACGGCATCATGATGGTAGATTATGCCTTGCAAGCTCGCTTGCTAGGAAAAAGCCCAACTGAAGCAATATGCGAAGGGGCAAAAGCTCGCTTTCGTCCCATTATGATGACAACATTTGCTGCAATCATGGGCGCTATTCCTATAGCAATTGGTTTTGGAGATGGTGGAGAAATGCGTCGAGGCCTTGGCCTTGTCATCGTCGGCGGCCTTCTTTTTAGCCAGCTGCTCACACTTTACCTTACCCCAATCATCTACCTCTCCTTTGAAAGGTTGAGACGAGAAGGTAAAATTTTTCATCTGAGAGACGCAAGGGGCAATTAATTGCTTGCTATTTACTTTTTTGCTCGATAATAATCGCATTTTTATTGGAGCTAAATTATGGTACATGCATCTGTCATACAAAAACGTGTTGAAGTGCCTTTTAGGGTATATATACAGCCGGAGGGCGGTGTCCTTGACCGGATAGAGCGTGCTGTGATGGATTGTTTTGCTCTGATGGTCTATGCTGTGCAAACGGTTTGGAATTTTGTGAGATGCCAGGAACGCTCTATCGTTGTTAGAAAGCCGCACTGCAGCTATAAATCTGTTTGTATCACACCAAAAAAGGCTATCTCTTCAAAAGCTACTCCCTATGTAATTATCAGTATTGATGGGGGAGGGGTGAGGGGGAAAATTCCTCTCGCCGTCCTAAAGAGGCTTGAAAAAGAGACCGAGGCAAAAATTGTCGATATGACAGATGAGCTTATAGGATCTTCTGCTGGTGGCATTATTGTACTTGCCCTCACGGTTCCAAAAGAAGATGCGCCAGATCAGCCTAAATTTACAGCAGCTGCTGTTGATGAGCTTTTTAATACCTTTTCACAAAAGGTTTTTGCAACTTCATGCTGGCATAAGCTGAGCTCAGTTTTTGGCTATAGGGAGGCAAAATATGAGTCTCCACGTTCAATTATACAATCGTTAGTTGGTGAGACAAAGCTTTCGCAATGTATTTCTAAGGTAGCTGTAACAAGTCTTGATCTGATTTCTGGCAATACCGTTTTGTTTGGCAATCAAAGGCAAGCGGATTGGAACGGATTGAAGAAAAGGCAAGTTTCAACACTTACGATTGCCGATGATGTGGCAGTTGACTTTGCGGCAACAGCAACTTCTGCTGCGCCTACCTTCTTTCCCTCTCTTGGACGGTTTGTTGATGGGGGAGTAGGCGCAAATAGTCCAGCCCTTATTGCTGCCCTTCGTGCAATGGGGCAAGAGGGTGCCAATAGGCCGCTTTTTGTCCTTTCTCTTGGCACAGGAAAACTTCCCCATGAACCATTTGACACAAGCCAAAATATCACCTCAGGAATTTTGCCTTGGGTTGGTCCCTTAATCGATTATTTACTTGATGCAAGCCAAAATCAGGTAGATACCCAAATGGAGCTTCTCACAGAGGCAAATCCAAATGTGAGCTACACGCGCTTTCAGGTTACCTTGGAGAATGAGGAGGAGGCGCAAATGGATAATGCAGATCCTGCAAATCTGCAGCGTCTTGAAGATCTAGCAAACAAGTGCTTTGATGACTTTCTAAAGACGCCAGATGGGCAGAGGCTTCTAAGCATCTTCCGCTCCAAGGTCATTAGATAAAGCACACTTGAAAGAACAAGGCTAATTATAAAAGTAATAGT
>CAYWZU010000004.1:56479-93531 GCA_964462925.1 uncultured bacterium | reverse complement strand
TCCTTAAACTTTAATTGCTATGTAAGAGATAGCAAATTAGAGTTTAAGGAGCAAGGAAAAGATTAATAGCCGTGGCTTGTGCCGCAGCCGCAGCTTGAGCGTGCGTTTGGATTTGAAATTTTGAAGCCCGATTCAAGCCCGTGAACGTAGTCGATTTCGCTTCCAAGAAGGCGGCCAAGAGTCTGCTTATAGACGTGGATGTCTACACCGTTTGAGTGATAGATAACATCATCTACGTCTGGCTTCTCAGAAAAGCCAAGTACATAGCCATATCCACTGCAGCCAGCTGGTTTTTCATCAAAGCGAAGTGCCCAGCCTTCTTTACCTTCTGCTTTGCAGATGCGCAAAAATTCATTTGCAGCTTCTTTTGTCAGAGTGATTGTTTCTGGGTCTGACTGATGAGTAAGTTCCTCATTTAGCTTATCGAGCAGTTCCTTAAGATGATCTTCTGTCATGCCGTGGCGAAGGACGCCAGATTCTACAGTTTCCCATGTAGATGCTGAGCAGCCGACGCAGTTTAAGCCAAAGCGGGTAAGTACGAGCGCAAGTTTTTGAGCTTTTGCTGGAAATTTTGCGAAAATTTCATTAATTGTCATTTCGCGAGTGATATTTTGTGACATAACTTTTACCTAAAATGATATTTTAACAAGGCCATGTTTGATTTTTGCTTGGCAGCACATGCGCTCTCGCTTTGTGCCGGATTCTCCAAGAAAGTCAATTTCAGCCTGTGTTGGTTCAGTAAGATTTTCATGACCTGAAACCACTTCAACGATGCAGGTGCCGCAGACACCTTCTGTGCAGGCAAATGGGACGCCGGCTTCTTCGCATTTTTCAGCGATTGCACCATTATCTTCTATTTCAACTTCTTCGCCTGTATTTTCAAAACGTAATATAGCCATAGAGAAATTCTACTAATTATTTCTTTTTCTTTAAAGGTTTTTTAATTGCAGCTTCAGATTTAACAACTTTTTCTTTTACAGTAGATTTTTTATTTGTCAGTCTTATGCCTGTATCTTTGAAATCTACCCATATAGGGGAAGTCCACGCTTTGTGACCATCTTCTTGTGTAACTCTCAAATAATAAAAGACAAATGGTTTTTTATCTTTGCTTTGGATAGAGACATCACTTAAGTGATCCATATCATCATAGGTAAAATCTAAAAACTGGCCATCTGGCTTATATTCCTGAATCACTTCGCCGTTTCTGATAAGTTCAACTTTGCTAAGCTTTTCGGTTCCGGCTACATAGCCTGTCATATGCCTGCATACCGCAAGGCCTGGCTTTTCACCGCTATCGAGTTCTGCGCCTATTGGCTGGCCAGCAAGGTTAAGGCCTACAATGATACGCTCTCCGGTTGTTGCATAGCAATTTCTATTGTAGAGGCCCTCAAATACGCCAGCTCTTGAAAGAGTGTCTGTTAGAACTGCAGTAAGGCCAGGAGTGTACTGCTCTTGATCGTAATCAAAGAAGTCGCCATAGATACCTCTATCATCGAGTCCGCCAGCAACAAAGCCAAAACGTTTGCCATCAAGAAGAGCTTTTAAACAAGAACCCTCGGCTGTTTCATTAATTCCTTTTTTAGCAGGGCCTTTGATTGGCCGGTCATTTCCTTCTTTTGTTGTGCACTCAGAGGAGCCCCATGCATTATAAATTTCAACAACGCGCTCAAATTCAGGATTAAAATCTTCAAAGTTATACTCAAAGCCTTTACCCATCGTAAAGCAGGGGATTGAGAGTAGTTCTTTTGGGTTAAAGATCTTATATATTTTTTTAAGCGTATTGGAGCGCTGCTCTTTTTTGCGAAGTATCGGCTTTTCACCCTTAGCAAAAACAAGCTGGCGTATACCTTCTACCTTTGGCTCACCAACCCATTGCTCGCCAAGAAGCACAGCAAAACGCTCTTCTTCATCAAGCTCTTCTACGTTTTGTGAAATCTGTTTCCATGTTTCATTTGAGGTTTCCTCAACATTTTCGAAAGGGGAGACGGCATAGAAGTTAACAGATTTTTCATCGCGAAAGTGGCGAAGGCAGCTTTCGATGTTTTCGGTGGAATCAAAGCGCTCAGATTCACCATGGAGAACGCCCCAGAAGAGGCTTTTTACTTCGTGGGAAAAACACTTAATTGGAGATGATCGATATTTTTGCTTCGTTTTAACGTTTGTAAGTTCAATCGTATAAACACCGGCATCATTAAAATAGAGGTTTGGAAGAGCTATGAAACCAGTTTCTGGCACAAAAAGCTTCCATTTAAGATTTTCACGCAGATTTTCATGGCTAAGTTCGATCAGGGTATTTTCCGGCGCATTATTTGTCAGGTTGCCGAATTGATCTTCAAAGCGCAGCACGACATCAAATCTGCGGTTTTTTGCAGTAACTGATGGTGCAAGGATGCGTATTGTGTGTAGCTCGTTTCCTTTGATATCGACGCTAAAGGTTTCTGGATCTTGAAAGTTGCCTTTGCCCGATGTGTCAATATAAAGGAGAAAAGGTCGTCGTCTCTGGAGCATTTCCTGAGCGCGATTTCCAAATTTTTTAGGATCTTTACCTTTTGGCGCGCCCATGCAGATGGTGACGCTAGAGCCAGGGGCAATCTCTTGCGGCATAACAAATTCAAATTGCGGCACAAAGCTCTGCGGCAAATCCTTTGTGCGGGCATTTACCACTTTGCCATTATCAAGAAGGGCATAAATAGCATTTGAGGCTGCTTTAGGGTCGTTGTCAGGGGTTTCCCAGTCGATCGAGCGTCCTTTGCTGCCAAGATCAAACTTTAAAATGGTTCCCTTTGGAAGGGCCACAGCAGGTGTATAGATAAATTTCCAGGTGTTTACTTCACCGGCTAAAATGGAACTCGGTTCGAAGTAACAAATTGATCGTCGCATGGTGGATTCTCCATTTTGTGCAAGAGTTTGCCTGAAGAGAGAAAAAAGTTCAATGAGGATTCGAGAAGCAGTTGAGATAGTTTGTGTAAAAAATTTTACCACCGAGGGGCCGAGGCACGGTGAAGAGAACAGAACAAGAAAAATAGTGGTTTTTAGTCATTGCTTTTTGCAACTCGGTGTCTTAGTGGTTACTCTTTTATTTCGAATACTCAATCACCTTAGTTTCGCGAAAGACGCTTACTTGAATGCGCATGTTTTGGGCAAGGGGCTGAAGTTCAAGTGCAAGTTCTTTTGCCATGCGGTTTGCTTGATCTTCTGATATCAGTTCAGGCCGTACAAAAAGATGAAGCTCTCGTCCTCCTGATACTGCATAGGCTGAAATAACGCCAGGAAGAGCAACTGCTTTTGCTTCAAATTCTCTTAGGCGATTATGGAAGAGCTCTTGGGTATCCATCCTTGCGGTTTTCTTTGCGCCGGATAGATAGTCTGCGCATCGCACAAGCTGGGCTTCTAAACAGCCGGGCTTCATTTCATTATGATGGCAGCCGACTCCATTTGCAACTTCTTCACTTTCGCCGCACTCAAGCACGAGTTCATAGCCAGCAAGGGCATGAGAAATGGGTCTATCCGACTGGATGGACTTTCCAATATCATGTAGCAGACCCATTCGCATAGCAAGGGAAACATTTAGCTTAAGCTCAGCTGCAAGCTGCCCAATGATCTTTGCAACCTCAATAGAGTGTTCAAGAAGGTTTTGGCCATAGCTCGATTGAAGCTTTAATTTGCCAAGATGAAGGTGAATGAGAGGGTGCAGGCTATAGATGTCTAACGATTCTGCGGCACTTTTTCCGTAGGCAATACATGCAGCCTCTACAGAATTCTGGGCAGCGTGCACTGCTTCATCAATGAGAGGCGGCGTAATTTTGCCTTCGCTAAGCAGCGAGAGGAGCGCTATTTTTGCAACTTCTCGCCTATAAAGGTCATAGCAGGATAAAAATATGACTCCAGGCGTATCGTCAACAACAATGTTGACACCTGTACGAAGCTGAAACGCTTTTATATTTTTTCCCTCGCGGCCAATAATTTTTGATTTGAGCTCATCTGAGGCAAGCTTTAGCTCTTCGATAGTCGCATCGTGTAAAGCTTTAGCAGGAAGTCTTGCAAGGCACTCGACAACAAGCGAGTGAGCTTTTTCTTCAATCTGTTCTTCGATCTCTTTTCGCTTTTCAGAATAAAGCCTATCTGCAAGATCTTGGGCCTCTTTTTGGGCTTCTTTTAAAACCATCTCGTAGGTTTTATTTTCTCTTTCTTCTATAGCCTTTTCGCGCGCACGAAGGTCAAGGTTCATTTTTTCAATAAGAAATTCATCTTCGCGGAGCTTTTTTTGCAGGGATTTTTGCTCTCTTAGCTTTTCAGAAAGTAGCGCTTCTTCTCTCAGATACGCCTCTTTCTGGGAATCGATTTGGAGGGTGAGGCTTTTGTGTTCTTGCTGAGCAGATTCGATGATTTTTTTGGCTTTGCACTCGGCATTTTTAATAAGCTCATCTGCCAGCATGTTAGCTTTCATGGTGATTTTACGCTGCCAGTAGAGGGCTAAAATAATGAGAATGCCAAGGATTATTACAAAGATTCCAACCATAGATTATTTTACATTGGAAGTAATTTTTACTTTTTCCACCGATCGATCTCCAGAACTAAGAATTTCTATATCAAAATCATCATGGTGAAGGACGACACCTTTTGTAGGTATAGTACCAAGTCTAAAGAAAATATAGCCAGCTATAGTATCATATTCTCCCTCCTGAGGGATTTTTACCTGGATTTCCTCTTCAAGATCGAGGAGGTTTATGCGAGCATCTACAATCCAGGCATGCTTTCCAGCAGGTCGAATAAGAACTTCAGCTTCATCATACTCGTCGGCGATTTCACCGACAATTTCTTCTAAAATATCTTCAATTGTTACAACACCAGATGTCATTCCGTATTCATCGACTACTACTGCGAGGTGGGTCTGCTTTTTGCGAAATTCCTGCAAAAGCATCGATATTTTTTTCGTCTCTGGTGTATAGAGGACCTTCTTTGCAAGCTCTTCTATAGGCTCTTTTAGGATATCCTTATTGGGTTCCATATACTTTGCAAGAATGTCTTTATACATGACTACTCCGACGATATGGTCTTGAGTATGTTTGTAGACAGGAACTCTGCTGTATCCTTCCTTTTGCATAAGCTGAGCAGCCTCCTGAATTGGACAAGTTAGCGGCAGACAGAATAGATCAATCCGAGGAACCATTACTTCGCGGACGATGCGTTTTCGGAAGGTGAGTAGCGACTGAAAAAGCTTTTTATCGTGATCGCTAAGAAGATTTTGCTTACTTATTTCTTTGATGAGCTCTTGAAGGGTTAAGGGCCTTGCCCGTTTTTTATAAAACCAAAAGAGCGTAGCGATGATAAGTATAGCGAGCAGGCCAAATGCTAGCTCTTGCATAAGATATTTCCAGTTTTTTCAAGTAATTTCATGTACTTTTGTTCTTTCGCCCTCATTTTTTGGCGATCTACTGGATTGATATCATCATAGCCTAAAAGGTGCAAGAGTCCGTGCACAATATAGAGGGTAACTTCTCTATACGGATCTACACTTTTCTCATTACCGTAGAGGATAGCCTGCTTTGGACAGACAAAGACATCGCCTAAATAGCAATAGCCTGCCTGCTGCTCAGCATCCATAGGAAAAGAGATGCAGTCGGTGATTGTGGGATCATCGAAAAATTGTTTGTGTAATTTGCAGATAACCGGAGCGGTTACGAAGTGAAAAGCAACCTCATCGCACTGGCGTTTTTCGCTAGAGAGTACAAGGAGAGCTATGATCTCGAGCTTTTGCCTTTCATGGCTGAGCTTGAGGTCTTTTTGCCTATCTGATACCAGTACTTTCATAATGAAAAAAGGACCAAAATGACCAAAACGACATAAGGGACATAAACGACAATTGTATTTTGTCCTTTAGGTCCTTTTGGTCGTTTTGGGCCTTTCATGTGGCTGAGTTACGGAGTAACAGGTGTTTTTGGAAGGCCTGTTACCTTGGCGCTTTCGCCCTCTTTCCAGCGTCCGAGCTTTTTGAGGGTATCTACGCGCTCAAAACGCTTGAGCACATTGCGCTTTTTTACTGATTTGTTTGATTTACCAAAACTTGGGTGTCGTGACATTTTGTGTCTCCATTACAGTTTAGCAATATAGACATTTTGTGCCGCAGATGTACCTGCAAGGGCATTTGGATGTTCTTTAAAGCCAGTTTTCAATGCATCTTTTTTAGGGCCAGTTTTTCCAAGACTTCTTTTAGGTCTTCGAGGGGAGACTGCCCGATCTCTCGTTTTTTTACTCAATCGTACCATTGGAATGCTCCTTAAATTGCAAGAGGGTATTGTAACGATTTTATTCTTTTACCACAATTGTAAAGCTCATAATCGACTTAAGAGCAACATCTGCAGGAAGATCGAGCAGAGTAGCTTCTTGCCTTTCAAAGGCGCAGAGATAGCCATTTGTCGCATTTGGGGTAGAGGGAATAAACACTGAAAGATAGTTTTTTTCACCACCTTTAAGGTCAGCTGTAAATTCCCCAGTAACTATACCTATAGTCTTTTCTTTAGGGGAGGGGTAGGGAACTAGAACCGTTTGGCGATTCGAGGTATCTTGAGGATTAAAAAATACATTTACTAGCTCTTTGGATGGTCCATAAATATGACGAACTAGTGGAATTTTCATCAGTATTTGATCGAAGTAGTGTCCAAGGGGATTTAGATTTATTTTTGACGCAAAAAAGCCAACGAGGAGAATAAGTCCAAATAAATCAAATATGATAAAAATTTTACTTAAAAACGAGATGACTTGTTCATGCGTAAATCCAGCAAATCCATCATTGAGAATATGTAGCTTTTTAAGCAAAAAGGCAACGATGAATTCAAATGGCCCGGTAACAAGATTTACTCCAAAGGAAAGTATAATGTAGGTAATAACTATTGGTAGAAGCGTGATAAGGCCTGCGAAGAAACTTTTTCTCATTGCGCTTCACTTTTTTGTATCTGAGGCATCAAAACACCGCAGGATATGATGTAGCGAAGAGCCTCCTCAACCTTCATATTCAACGGAATAATATCTTCCTTCTTGTACATAAGTAAAAAGCCCGTTGTTGGGTTTGGCGTTGTCGAGACAAAGACCGCAACTCGGCCATCAAGAGACTCTTCTTGAGTTACAAGACCTACTGCATAGGCTCCAGGATGAGGAAAAGGTACAAAAACAACTTGTTTAAATGATGTGCTATCTTGCTTAAACACAGATTGGATAAGTTCCTGGGATGTTTTATAGACAGAGCTGACAACAGGAATCCTGTGCAAAATCGCATCAGATAGCTTAAGCAGGTACTTAAAGAAAAAGTAGCGGCCGATAGCACCAATCGAGATGATAAGGCCAAAAAAGAGCAGAAGGCCAAGAAGCTTTCCTCCTACATCTAAAACACCTTGAGAATGCACTCCAAAGAGTTTAAGAATTGCTACAGAAATTCCGGTAAACGGGTCAGTAAGAACACCTAGGATAAAGCTGATGATCCAGTAGGTAAGGGCTAAGGGAAGAAGGACCACAAGGCCTGTTATAAAGTACTTCTTAATCATGACTATCTTCTTCGTCTTCCTTTTTTACGCTCTTTAGGACGTGCAGCGGCAAATGTCTGTCCACTATGAGTCATAAGCTGCCAGGAACATTCCTGCAAGATAAAATCTATATGTCTTACAGAAACTGAAAGCTTATCGCCTGCCTTGTAACTAAGCCCTTGATAGCGGCCAAGTAGCATCATCTCTTTTTCGCTATAGTCAAAAAAGTCCTCGTCAAGCTCAGAGACATGTAAAAATCCTTCGAGCATAAAATCTAAGACATCAAAGTAGATGCCAAAGGGTTTCACTCTCGTAACTACTGCCTCATAGGTTCTATAGCGCTCTTCATTATACTTTGACGAAAGCAGTCTTAGCTTCTTTAAAAAAATGACGCCGCCTTCAGCTCTTGCAGAAATCCGCTCTCTTTCTGAGGCCATATCGCTAATATCTTGCAGCTTTTCTCGGTCAATGTTGCCATCAAAAAGCAGGCGGTGGATGATAGTGTCCACATAGCGTCTGATAGGGCTTGTAAAGTGGGTATAATGCTCAAGGCTTAATCCATAGTGGCCAATATTATCTGGCGAGTAGCAGGCAAGCCTCATGCTGCGTATGTAGCATGTTGCAAGGTACTGAGCAGCCTGGGAGCCTTCTGGAATTTCTGCAAAGAATGCCTGAATGTCTTGCGGAGTTGGATCTTGCGGCAGATGATATCCAAAGGCAGAGGCAAGGCCCGCAAATTCGCGAAGAGATTCTTTAGCAGGCTCTTCGTGTATTCTAAAGGTTGCATTTTTGCCCTGTTTCGTAAGAGCACGCGCGACAGTTTCATTTGCTTTTAGCATGAACTCTTCGACGAGCTGGTGGGTAATATCATATTCAATCAGTTCGGTTCCAGTAGGTTTGCCCTTCTCATCAACCATTACCTTAAACTCAGGCATAAAAAGCTGCACGCTTCCACGCTCTTGCCTTTTCTTCTTAAGGAGGTAGCAAAGATCTACCATCTGGTGCAGTTTTTTCTTATGGATGCTCTCGAGCTCTCCATCCAGCACCTTTTTTGCCTGCTTGTAGGTAAAGCGCTTCTTACTCTTTATCACACTCTTTACAATCCGGTAGCTTTTGACATCTCCAGAGTTATCAATTGTCATGAATACAGATACCGTAAGGCGAAGCACTCCTTCTCTAAGTGAGCAAAGATTGTCAGAAAGCTCTGAGGGAAGCATAGGAATGCACTTTCCTGGAAAGTAGGTAGAATTGCAGCGAAGGCTTGCCTCTCTATCGAGTGCTGATTTTTCCTTAACATAGTGGGATACGTCTGCAATATGGACGCCAAGCTCATATAAACCATCTTTTATCTCCACAGATATTGCATCGTCATAGTCTTTTGCCGTATCTGGGTCTATGGTAAATAGCTCCATATCGCGAAGATCTTCTCTTCCTTCAAGATCTTCTTTTTTTACCCTTGTTCCAAAGGCGATAGCTTCATCAACCGCATCTTGCGGAAATTCGCACCTGAGTTCATTTTCAAGTATCGCTGCAGGGATGTCTGATTCAGGATCTGAAATGTGGCCAATAATTTTAGTAAGCTCGCCTTGGCAGCTTTCTTCTTTATCGCCCCATCTTGTAACTTCAATAAGGACCCGGTCGCCAACTTTCAGCTTCTGGTCAATATTTGTCACCTCGACTTGTCTTTTTTCGCCAAGGAGGCTGCAGTATGCGTGGGCAATTTTGCTTGAAACGTCTGAAATTGTGCCTACAACGCTATTTCGTTTTCTAGACACTATGGAAGATACCTTGCCTTCAGGACCTCGCTCAGAGAGCTCGCTCGAGACTATAACTTCTACAACGTCGCCGTCTATAGCATTATTGACATAGGGTTTGGGAATGAAAATGTCTGGATCTTCAGAATTTTTGACAACGACAAAGCCAAAGCCTCGCGGATGCATCTTGATAGTGCCGACAACGACATTTTCTTTTGGCTTTTCTTCTTGAGCGACTATTTTATCTCCGGTTTCTTCTAGCTTTCCTTGAGTCTTTAAATCCTTTAATACCCGGTCGAAGATCTCAAAGTGTTCGGGGTGGATTTTGAGCCGCTCTATGAGCGACTCTTTATTTTGTGGAGAGTATCGTTTGCCTTTTACATATTCATAGGTAACTTTTAGCAGGTTTTGGAAGAGGCGCTCCTGTTTGGCGCTCTTTTTTTTTGACATAGATTATCGTGTTAAACTTTTTATATAAAATTTCATTGTAACAGATCGATCCTTTATGGACTACTACATACGTTAGAGCCCGAAACTTGAGGACTTGTACCAGGTGTTTGCATAGAACTTACGTTGAAGCAGTTTATTACGCTATTGCAAGCAGCCATGTTAAAATAAGTCTCTGTAGAGTTCGGGAAATCTAGGTAAATACCGATTTTACAGCCCCAGACAGCATTGCCAGAGAGATGATTTGCATTATGATCTGCAACGTGTATGCCGTAGTGGATATTGTCAAAGATTTGAGAATCGATGACACTGTTACTTGAGCCTTTTTGGCTATTTATAAGGATACCACTATTGCCATTAAAAATTGAGCTGTTTTTTACTGTGCAGCTCGAAGCATTTGTGAAAGAGACTCCCACATTTTGCGCTCCAGAGATTCTGCAGTCATCAATAATGACCCTTTCGCCATTTTCAACAGATACCATTTTTCCATTTGCTCCACGAAGGGTAGATTCTTTAATAACGACATTAGAGACGGTTTGGCAGTTTGGGTAGCCAATATGCATCGCAGCTGGGCTGTAGCCATTTGCAATGTCTAGCGATGTTGTGTCAATGAGTATGTTTTCAAAGAGCATGCCAGAGCCGCCAAGTAGTAAAAAGCCGTCAAAGCCCTTTACAGGTGTCGTTTGTATGAATGTGGAATTTTTAATCTGCACGTTATTTGCTTTATTCTGCTCTTCGCAATCTCCAAGCTGCACTATGTTAAGGTTTGATACCGGCGAGCTTATGGCGAGGCAGCCGTCAACAAGCATTGAATCTACTTCTATGATATGTAAAGAGCCAATCCAGCCGGAGAAGGTTGAATTTTTTACCTCTATGTTGCTCGATGCTCCCTCAACATGCAGCCCAAATGAGGTTCTTGTTGGATCAAACTGAAGGTCTGCCCCAATAAATGAACAAGAATCGATAGAGATACTTGATGATCCATCTATCCAAATGCCGCCGCCATTTCCTGTGCCTGCAAGTGTAGCGGGGCTTGGAAATACAACTTCAATGTCGCCTTCATGAGCTTCTAGCTGAGACCTCGTGATCTCTATAGCGGTAGAGCTTTCAATAAACATCCCTTTAGATGTGTTTTTGGTATAGCATGAAGCGATGCGAGAGTTATGAACCTGAACAAAGTGAATAGCGGCACTCGAGTCGCTCTTTACAATGCGATTTGCATTGATATTTGCATCTTTAATGATAAGGCTATCTACGTTCTGGGCATAAATACCTTTCGCATTTTCATTGGTAAGGGTGATGCTATGATGCTGAAAATCGATAGATACTCTATCTGCTCCTACAGAAATGGCAAATTTATCTCCATCATAGGTCAGATCCTTTGATAGAAAATACTCCCCAGACATGGTGATTTCATAGGGGAGATGATCGATCACAATCACTGCATCGTTTGGAAATTGTCCCTCGATTGAGGAAGTAGTGTTTTTGACATCTTTTAGCAGTTCGCTAGAGTAGTCTTTTATAGTCTGATTACATGTGTCAAAATTCTGGCAAAGATCGCAGGAGAGCTCTTTTGCCTGAAGAGTCAAACTTGAAGAAAGTAACACTGCAAGAAGTGAAAGCGGCTTGTGTATTTTTCTTTTGGACATAATAGTTCCTCGTACTAATGTGTTATGGTGTGCAACATAGGTTTGAGCCAGCAGTCTGGGGAGATGTTCCTGGAAGCTGTGCTGGAAGTACACCTAGGCAATTTTTGCTGTTTTTACAAACGGTATTAAAGTAGCTTGCGGTCGTAGCTTCATTATCTACAAAGCCGTACCCGCCATTTCCAAAGATTTTGTTATTTGCAACAAAGGCGTTTTGGCTATTTTGTACTACAGTAATGCCATTTTGATCGTTATTACTTATTTCGCATCCAAGGATGCCGCAGCTTGCTGCATTTTGACTGATCAGGATGCCGTTTGCTCCATTTTGTATATTTGAGTCTTTAATGGTGCAGCTTTTTGCGTTATCCATAAAGATATTTGCAACCGATGCATCTGCAAATTGCGAGCTAGAAAAATCAATATAGGCTCCATTTTCTATATGAAGGGCGTAGGGGAAGCTGCCAAGGATTTGACAGTTTTTTGCTTCGATATCACTATAGAGAACAGCTGGCGAGCAGCTTACAGGGCCATTATTTTTGCAGCCTACATGTATTGCAGAAGGTTTGTAGCTATCTCCCGTCGTTGTGATATCAAGTACAATATTTTCAAGCTTGGCACCTTGGCCATTTAAAAAGAGTATGCCATCAAATCCTTCTTTCGCTTTTTTCTGTATGAAGCTTGAGTTTGTAATCTGGATATCATTTGCCTGTGTAGCAATCGTCCCAAGTTCGACTAGGTTTTTATCTGAAATAGGGGAGCCTTCTACCATGCAGCTATCGATATGGAGGCCGAGCACTTCATTTACTGTGATGGTGTTTAGCCAATTTGAAAAGGTAGAGTCTAAAATCCGCACATTTTGTGATGATCCAGAAATCAACAGAGCATTTGAGGTAGCGCCAGGCTTCATATACGATCCAGAGCCTTCAAAGTGGGACTTTGACACAGTAATGCTCTCAGAGTCCTCTATTGAAACCGCCGCGCCTAGCACAAGGTCTGATCCATCATGGAAGCCTAAATGGCTATTTTCGACAGAAACATTTTGGCAATTTTTAAGCTGAATGCCCTGTGTGGTTTTCACACTATAAAAATTCGAAATAGATGCCTTTTGCACATTTCTGAGAGACACTGCAGATTTTGCACCGCTTGCAAGGATATGGCAATTTTCTATAGCTACATCGGAAGATCCGTGAACCACTATGCCATCTGCATCTTGATTATTGAGCGTGATGCTATGATTTTTGCAGTCAAGGACTACATTATCCGCAGAAATGGTGATGGCAGCTCCAGCTCCTGAATGAACCATGTCATCTGTAAGAAAGTACTTTCCCGATTCAGTAAGAGTGATAGGAAGTTCATGGATAGCGACATAACTTTGTGATGGGTGGTCTGCTTCTAAAAATTCCAAAAGCTTATAAAGCTCTGCTTTTACTTCTATAAAGCTATCTGCAAGATTTTCCTGAAGTGAGCTAAGCTCCTCGCATGGATCGCATGAGGTGTATGCGTTTTTAGCCTGATTTTGCTCTGTCATAAAAGAAATCGCCCTGTGTACAGCTCCTAGGGCTTTAGTAAGAGACTCTTTTTTTGCAGCTTTCCCAGCAGATGATACTTTTGTTGCATAGTGAAGTACTTCATGCAGCTGCTTTTTTATCACAGGGTCCATATGCGTTTGGGCTAATCTCTTGAGGTGGGGAATATGGAGATCTAACTCTGCCCTCTGGGTATGATGCTGAGCGTTCATGATAGTATTTGAGCATATTAGGGCAACTAGCGTCCCAAACAGGTATTTCTTCATTTCTTCTTCCTCTTATGTTGCAGGCAAGGCAGGCAAAAAGCATGCCAAACCGTATAAGATGTACAATGAAGAAACTGGTGAATTTTTATCAAACATTTAACAAATTAAATAAAGGAAAGGACCAAAAGGACAACTGGCATTGTCCTTTTGGCCGCTCGTTTACTTGTTAATCTGCGTTTGTAGTGCAGCAGATATTAAAGCCTGCTGCGACAGGGGAGTCTCCTATCTGCTCAGCAATAAAGAGGGTGCTGTTTGGGTTTTCGCAGTCAAGTGTGTTGGTGCAGGAGGTATTAAAAAATACCTCAGTCCCACTTCCGACAGGTATCGAAATCCCTGTGCCATTTGTGAAGACGCTGTTATTTGATATGTGGTTTGGTGATGCTCCTTCACCTTCTGATACCACGATACCATACTGTGTATTGTTCCAAATCTGGCAGCCTGTGACTGCATTCATGCCGCTCGTATTATTGAAATGAATACCAGTTGTAGCGTTAGAAATGGATGAATCTTTAATCCAGCAGCCGTCTGCGTCCAATAAATTAATGATAGGATCTGCAAAACCACCGCCAGTCAGCTGGCAGTTATCTATTGTGACGTTGCGAGCGCTTTCTAGATTTACTATCATAGAATTGAGTCCGCTAAAGATGGAGTTTTTCACTGTGACATCACTATATGTTGCGCACTCAAGTAGTCCCACATGAAGGGGCGCTGCTGAGTAGTAATACTGAAAGGATGACGGATTGCATGTTACGTTAGAAATTTCGCAGCCAGAGCCATTTACGAGGAATATTCCCTCAAAATTGACCTGTTCTGTAGGATATTTTCTGATATTTGTGTTTTGGATTATGATGCCGTTTCCTTTGTTTTCCTCTAGGCAGTCTCCAATTTGTATGCCATGCAGGCTAGAATTGGTATCTGCTTTTATATCGCATCCATCGATCAGGAGGTTATTGACCTTTAGCGCATTTATAGAGCTAAACCACTCAGAAAAGCTAGAGTTTGTTAGACGAATA
This sequence comes from uncultured bacterium, assembly GCA_964462925.1. GTDB lineage: Bacteria > Chlamydiota > Chlamydiia > Chlamydiales > FEN-1388 > SZAS-7. The sequence continues at coordinate 79,362 of CAYWZU010000004.1, read as the reverse complement.
TTTTCTGAATCTCCCTCTACGTGAAAGGCGACATTTACCCTAAAGAAATCAAATTCAAGGTCAGCTGACTGAAAATGACATCCATCTACAGATACCTCAGATGAGTTTTGAATCCAAACGCCAGCTCCTAGCGCATTATTTACTATCGTCATTGGGGTAATGGTAGGTCCTGCTGGTGGACTAGAGTCTAGACTTTCATGTGCCTCAAAGTGCGAGGAAAGTACTTCTACATTATGAGAATTTTCAATAAAAATCCCTTTTGTAGTGTTGAGCGTATAAAGGTTTTTAAGGCTCGCCTTAGTTACACCGTTTAGGTGAATAGCACAGCTAGTAGGTGTTCTAAAAATTGAAGAGCCAGAAACCTTATCATTTTCAAGTGTAAACTCCTGTACATCTTGAACAAGTATGCCCTCAGCTGCACTATTTGTTAGTGTGAGGCTGTGATTATGAAAGTTAATGGAGACATCATCAGCGTGTACAGTAATTGCAGCAGCAGATCCATTATAGACGAGATCCTTTGTTACACAGTACTTTCCTGATGCTGTAATGACTGTAGGAACCATATCAATTACTTTGGTGCTGTCACAAACAGTTGCTCCATCTAGGACAGCAAAGATATCATCGATATCTTCTTTAAGCTTATTGCAGCAGTTCTTTACGTCGGAATGAATTTCGCTTACTTCATCTCGAACCGAACATGTGCATGAGGAGCTTGATTCGTGCTCTCTTTTATACTTTTTGTATGTTTTTTTGGGGTCAACTCCCTCAAGAGAGCTGACAAGCGTGCCGGCAATGACTACTGACAGGCTTATTTTTGCAAAAATTGAAAAATTCATCTTTTAAATCCTTTTGTTTTTAGTCAAAATCACAGCAGACATTAGATCCAACAACTACTGCATCAGAAGGTATCTGGGCAGGATTTACGCCAATACAGTTTGCGATACCATTATTGCACGCGGTATTGAAGAATGTTTGATTGCTTATATCTTGATTCTCAATCCCAATAAAGCTTCCGTATACGTTATTTGCTTTGATGTTGTTATAGGAAGAAGCTGAATCAATGAAGATTCCAGTTGAGCCGTTATCTGAAACTTGGCAGTTTTCAATTGTGTTTGCAAAGGAGTTCTCAATGTAGACTCCATAGCCGCCTCCTTCGCTAAAGACTGCATTTGCAATAAGTGAATCCTTTACTTGGCATCCAAGGGAGCCTTTTTGATCGCCAGATCCATGTACATAGACATTGACGCTTGCTGCATCAAGAAACTGGCTATTTGTGAATGTGCACATTTTTGCTGACTCAAAGAAAAGTCCTACATCATTTTGGCCTCCTACGATGCAGGTGTCGGCAAGAATATTGCTATAGCTCACGAATGGATCACAGCCACCATTGTCAAAGCAGCCAATATGTATAGCTGCTGGCCCGTAGCCTTCATCGTAGGCTGATGCTGTGTCTACAATGACATTTTCGAGTAGCGCAGTATCACCTTGTAAAAAGAGAAGCCCATCAAAGCCGCCATTTAGATTTGGCTGGTAAAAAGTTGAATTTCTGATAATTAAGCTGTTTGCCTCATTTCCAGCTTCATAGCCGCCAAACTGGCACAGGCAAAGCTTAGTAAATGGGGCAGCAACAGCTTCTACATTTTCTATCCTCATATCCGATACCTCTTCGGCAAGGACTGCAATAGGCCAATCCTTAAGAGAGCTATCCCTTAGGGCAATATTTTGAGATGATCCTAGCACAAAAAGTCCTGTAGATGCTTCATTCAGGACTTCTTGAGTCGCAGATCCTTCAAAAGCTGTATTTTCGATCGATATGCCAAAGGAATTTTCAACCCAGACGCCAGCCCCTTCAGACGTTGGGCTATTGTCATAAGTTCCGTCATGAGATTTTACTAATGAATTTTTAATTAAAACATCTTTCGATCCAGTAACCTGTATCCCTTTTGTCGTATTGAGGGTATAGATATTGTCGATTGTTGCTTTTGACACATTACTCAGAAGAACCGCGACACTTTTTTCTGACTGGAATGGAGATGATCCTTGGATCACATCATCTTCTAGCGTAAATTCAGAGACCCCAAGGCATGCGATTCCCTGAGCTTGAGCATTTGTCAGGGTGAGGCTATGGTTGTGAAAATTAATTGTAACGTTATTTGCGACAACCGTGATTGCAGGACCAGTTCCTGAATAGGTAAGATCCTTCGTGACACAGTACTTGCCAGGATTTTGAATAGTCATAGGAACTGTATCGATTGCATGGGGAGCATCGCAGGCGGAATTCTCTTCAAGTGCGACTAGAATTTCTAAAAGAAGATGGTTTAGCTCCTTACAGCAGGTAGCGACATCCGATTCAAGCTCGCTCAGTTCTGAACAGACTTTACAGCTTGAAGAAGAGGATGATGAGTGTTTATGTACTTTGGCATTTTTAAAGCTGACATTTGCTGTCAGAGCTTTTTCAACCATTTCCTTGGCTTGAAGTATTACCTCTATCCTCGCATGTTTGCCGGCCTGTAGCACACGGTTTGCATACTGAACAATTTCTTGGAGTTCTTTTCGTTTTTCCTTATCTTGAACTCTTTTTGCAAGACTTGAAAGCTTTGGTACAGTTAACTTAAGCGATGAGAACAGAGTCCGTTTTTCATCAGGTTCTGCTGTTAAAGAACTCGTAAGAAATGCTGTTCCTACGAGCCATGCAAGAAAAAAATTGTTTTTCATCAATATCTCCTAGTTGAATTTGAATCTTTATAAGTAGCAGCATGGGCGAATAAGGATTTTTTTCCTACAAAGATTTACGAAGTATGCTACACTGTCTGCACTTTACATCCTCAGGAAGACCTATGCAGAAATATGACCATAAACAGATTGAAAAAAAGTGGCAAAACGAGTGGGAAGAAAAAGCCACATTCGAAGTCAAAATAGACCATTCAAAGCCAAAATACTATGTACTTGATATGTTTCCTTATCCATCAGGAGCTGGGCTGCATGTAGGCCACGTTGAAGGGTATACTGCAACTGATATCGTTGCCCGCTATAAGCGTATGAAAGGCTTTAATGTGCTCCACCCTATGGGCTGGGATAGTTTTGGACTTCCTGCCGAGCAGTATGCTGTCAGAACTGGTACGCATCCTGCTATTTCTACAAAAGCAAACATTGATACGTTTCGCACACAGCTTAAATCACTTGGCTTTAGCTATGACTGGTCTAGAGAGCTTGCAACGAGCGATTCTAAATACTACAAATGGACCCAGTGGATCTTTACAAAGCTTGTTGAGAAGGGCCTTGCGTATGAAGCCGAGATTTCTGTTAACTACTGTCCTTACCTCGGAACAGTTCTTGCAAATGAAGAAGTAGATAATGGCAAATCTAAAGAGGGTGGACACCCTGTCGTCAGAAAACCGCTCAAGCAGTGGATGCTGAAGATTACAGCCTATGCCGATAGGCTTTTAGAAGACCTTGACCTTGTTGACTGGCCAGCCTATATCAAAGCCTCCCAAGTAAACTGGATAGGAAAGAGCGAAGGCGGCACTATGCAGTTTACAGTAAAAGGCTCTGGCAAACAGTTTACTATCTACACAACAAGACCAGAGACAGCTTTTGGAGCTACCTTTGCAGTGCTTGCTCCTGAACATCCCCTTGTAGATGAGCTTACTACAGAAAGCCAAAGAGAAAAAATTTCTGCCTATCGAAAAGAAGCGCTCGCAAAAAGCGACTTTGACCGTACGGAGCTTAACAAAGACAAAAGCGGCTGCTTTACAGGTAGCTATGCAATAAATCCAGCAACTGGCAAAGAAATCCCTATTTGGATTGCAGACTATGTCCTTGCAACGTATGGCTCTGGAGCAATTATGGCAGTTCCAGGATCTGATCAAAGAGACTTTGACTTTGCAAAGAAACATGATCTTCCAATTATCTCAGTAGTAAAGCCAAAAGAGGGCAGTTGTAGTGCCGATATGGCTTATGAAGAGTCTGGCATTGCAGTAAACAGCACAAATGATGAGCTTTCACTAGATGGTATGACGACTGACGAGGCAAAGAGAGCCTTTTTGGAATGGATCGAAAAGAAGGGCGTAGGAAAGCGGGCAACCCACTACAAACTTCGTGACTGGCTCTTTTCACGCCAGCGCTACTGGGCAGAGCCTATGCCGATTCTTCACTTTGAAGATGGCTCTATGAGATTGCTAGGAATTGATGAATTGCCGCTTTGCCCTCCCGAGCTGCAAGATTACAAACCCGCAGGTGATGGCCAAAGCCCACTTGCTAAAGTTGGAGAGTGGGTACATGTAACTGACTCAAAAACAGGGAAAAAAGCGCGCCGCGAGACAAACACCATGCCGCAGTGGGCAGGATCTTGCTGGTACTACCTTCGCTTTGCAGATGCTAATAACCCAGATGCTGCCTGGTCAAAAGAGGCTGAAAAATACTGGCTGCCAGTAGATCTTTATGTAGGCGGTGTTGAGCATGCGGTACTTCACCTGCTCTATTCTCGCTTTTGGCATAAGGTGCTTTTTGACCTCGGTCTTGTTTCGACAAAAGAGCCCTTCCACATGCTTAGAAACCAGGGCCTTATCGTGGCACGCTCATACAAAAATATGCAAAACCAGTATGTAGATCCAGTTGAAGTTGTAGAAAAAGAGGGCAAATACCTCCATAAAACAACCCATGAAGAGCTCATTAGCCATGTAGAGAAAATGTCCAAGTCAAAACTTAATGGCATAACGCCTGATGAGATCATTGAGACATATGGAGCAGATTCTCTTCGCCTCTACGAGATGTTTATGGGACCGCTTGAAAAGGAAAAAGTCTGGAATACAGATGCAGTAGCTGCCTGCAGACGATTTTTATCGAGAGTCTATGACCTTGTGCTTGCAAAAGAGAAGCATACAGATGAAACAGATGAAGAAACTCTTCGCCTTACACATAGACTTATTGCAAAGGTAGGCTCAGATATCGACAATCTTATGTTTAACACATCTATTGCCAAGATGATGGAATATGTAAATGAAATGTCATCTCGTAGTAGCTATTCAAAGTGGTCTCTTACTACATTTGTGCAGCTTCTTTCGCCATTTGCTCCGCATATTGCAGAAGAGCTCTGGCAAGAGCTTGGCCAAAAAGACGCCCTCTCCTACAAGCCATTTCCAGTATTTGACCCAGCATATCTTGAAGATTCTGTCGTAACGTACGTAATTCAGGTAAATGGCAAGCTCCGCGGCCGCGTGGATCTGCCAAAAGATCAGACTGAAGAGGTTATTTCTGGTCTTGCCCAGGATCATCCTAACGTTATTAAATTTCTCGATGGCAAAGGAGTAAAAAAGGTAATTTTTGTCCCTAACAAACTCCTAAACATCGTCACTCAGGGATAAGTAAAATAACAAGGGCAGGATGCTATCCTGCCCCCCCGAGTTTGGACATTTGGCCGAAGGCCTTTCGAGTGCGGCGATTATTCGCCGCTTTAGTTTCCTTAAAACTTGATATAAGTGACTGTATTTTATGTAATTATGCTAATCTTTGTAAGTTTTTTTCAAATTTAAAGCGGTGAATAATCACCGCACTCAAACAGAGCTTCGCTCACTACATAAGGCTTTTTTAAGCTAAAATGTCCAAACTCGTGGGGCAGGATGCTATCCTGCCCGAAAAAGTGACTCTGCATTTAGTGTTATTTTTTATATTTAGCGATCAATCCAGAAAGCTCAGCATCAGGTTGAATAAATGGATTTCTCGCTAATGTTTCTAAAAGCAAAAATCGCTCCTCGCTTGCTGCTTGATGAATAGCTTCTTGCATGACATTAGGATGGATGCGAGTAACTACTTTATCTTGTAAGAATTGGACGATGGCCTCTTCACGATTAAGACTTACCGATATAAGAAAAAGTTGTCCAATGGTTCTTTGAGAAAGATCGGGATTCTCTAAAAGCTCGGCAATTTTCTTGCCATTAGCAGAAAGGATCGTGTTTACATGTAATCTCATGAACATCTGTTCTTCAGCTAGAGTGTCTAAAATATCCGTAAGTTCATTTCGTAGAGATTCGCTCATGTATGTATCAAAGCTTGACCAAGGCTTTTTGGAGCCATAAGAAAATAGGTCGCCCGCAATCCGGCTAATAGAGTCAAGCAACGACTCATTTTGAATTGCACTCTGCCATTTTATTCTGATTGTAGCATCAAGAGTGTCTAGTATCTTGAGGACATTTTGAGGTGATGCGTTTTGCATGGCTGCAACCTTGTCCGTGAGATCTAAATCTGGGCTATTAGCTAATATTGCTGAAGTGGCGCCTACATCGAATGAACGAGCAGCTCTTTGAAGCGCTTGAGCTCTTTTTTCTTTTGAAATTGTACAGCCATAATCATCTCCTGGTAGTGCAAGCAACATGCCAATAGGTTTCTCCGCCTCACCATTATTTGACAAAGCAAGGAGAGCGGATTCTTTAGCATAGGCTGAAAGTGTGCGACTTGACTTGTGGCTGAGCACTGCTTCTAGTACCCGATAGTCTTTGTAAAAGTGTGCGTGGCTTGAAATAGTCTTGAAAAGGGCATCGTTTGCAGCAGCAGGAATAAAATCGAGAAGAAGCGAAACTGAGACCGGGAGATTATCAGCTACAGCAGTTTCAAGAGCCTCTCTTAACGAGTCTTCATCAATTGCATAAGTATACAGAATTCTTTTAAGCGCTTCGATATCTTCTAATCTTGCTCTACTTATAAAAAATGGCTTTTTAGCAGCAGAAATAGGAGAAGGAGGAGTTGAGGAAGCAACAGCACTTGTTGTAGTCTCAGGACAGATTGCGGTAGCGTTTACTAATGACATTTATAGCACCTATATCGTATTTATTTTGATTAATTGAGTTTGAATAAGAATTTTAACTTTTTTTTAGTTAGCAGCTGATCTAGCTTCTTTCCCGCCGATCAGGGTGAGTATCGTACCTGAAAGAATTATACCCATGCCAGCAATTTCTTTGCCGGAGACCTCTTCTCCAAGGAGAAGTATGCCAAAGATGACGACAAATACAGGCTCTAGCACTGATAAAAGAGATGCTTTTTCTGAGCTTATATATTTGAGGGCTGCAAGAAGAAGCAAAATTGGAATCGCAGTTCCTATAAGTCCCATGCAGATGATGTTAAACCAGCATGTAGAAGTTTCAGGGATAAAAAAGCCCCCTTCAACCAAGCTCAAGATAAAGCTTGTCATCATGCAGCCAGTCGACACCATAAGTGTTGATATATTTGAGTCAAGAGTCACTCTTTTAGAAGCTATGATGTAGGATGCGTAAAGAAATGCACAAAAAAGGCAAATGCCGATTGCCCAAAGGTCAGCACTAAAGGCTGCAGTGTCTACTAAGAAGATCATGCCAAGCATTGTGACGGCAAAGGCAGCAAGGTATGTCTTATAGAAAGGGGCTTTAAAAAAGAGGCTGTTTATCAGCATTACCATTCCAGGAAATGTAAAGAAAATCACCATGGCAAGGCCGGTGCCAAGATACAAACTTGCGATAAAGTAGAGGGTAGTTGACGTCCCGTAGAAGAAAAAGCCAGATAAGAAGGCTTTTATACTATCTTTACTGATTAGTCCTGTCCAGTCTCTCTTTGCCAAAATTAGAAGGCCCATAAAGAGGGAAGCTATAAAGAAGCGCCAAAAGAGCATGCAGGAGACTGAGAGGTCTTCCTGAATGATACGTATACCAAAATAGCCTATTAGACCGTAGCAGAGGCCGGATGCAATGGCGTAGAGAGATCCTTTATTCATAGTTATTATAATATAGCCCAAAGCGCTATAATATTGATAGGGGAAGGAGGTGTATTATGAGGTATAAAATCCTTCTAGCTATTATGCTGAGCCTTCTCGGAGGCGAGGTATATGGCCAAATCGTTGAACCGCCCGGCCAGGTAGTGCAGCCGCCTACAGGCGAGCCCTATCACCCAGATCCTCAGTATAATAATGGCTATTATAACGGTTGCAGAGGCCACAACCGCTACTGGAATGACCCAAGTTATGGAAATTATGGACATGGGCGCCATCATAGCGATTACTATGACCGAAATGGCTACCCTCCCTAGGGCCCTACCGGAGTTAGGGCATGCCGGAAAATAGTTAAGTCGTTATAGATTAAAATGTTGCATCTATCACCAATTGCTAAGTTGTAAACTGGGGCCTAGAGGGTATCTATCTTGGCAGCTAGTATAAAGTCATTTTTAGATAGCCCGCCTATTTTATGTGTCCACAGGGTGATTTTTACTTTGCCCCAGCTCAGGTAGATATCTGGGTGATGGCCCTCTTCTTCTGCAAGGGCAGCAATTTTATTGGTAAAGGCTAAGGCCTCCTTAAAATTTTTAAAGCTAAAGTCTCTCTCGATATGATTATCTGCCAATCTCCAGCCGTCTAGCGTCTTCATAAGTGCCTGAATATCAGATTCTGAGAGTACAGGAGTTTCTTTTGTGCAAGCTTTGCATTTTTGATCAGATAGTGACATATTAACCCATTTTAAATATATTTATTGACATAATCCTTTTTGCCATACTATGTAGAGGGGTAACAAAGGAGCTATAGTATGAAAGTTGACCCTACAGACATTGTAAAACATCTTCAAGAACTAACCACCAAAATAGGCGATGAAGTTAGCTCTGTCAACGAAAAAGAGCTCGTAGATCTTATCCAAACAATACGTCAAGAAGCAAATAAGCTCCGAAATGAAATTGAAGGGCAAAAAAAAGGCCTAGATCCAGAAGTGCGAAGCCTCCTAAAGGCAGAAATTTCGAACCTCAAGGAAAACGAACTGCTTACACAGGCTCTTGGCCATCATCAAAGCCTTCTCTTTGGAGCCCTCAATAAGTTTGAGCTTGCCCTCGGCAAATTCCAATCAAAGGTCACCCCAATACAAAAAAGCTCCCAGAGCTGATGTATGGAACCCCTTAAGCATCTTGCAGATGCTCTTGCAAATCTTACTCTTTCGCCTTTTAGAATGGTTCAGTGGATGGGTCGAACTGTTTCTCGAATATTTGAAAGCGAGTATGATCATCTGCAAGCAGAGCTTATCAAAAAAAAAGAGCAAACAGAAAAACAAATTACTGATCTTGGACAGACAATTAGTGCTTCAGAGCTCGATAGCTTAAAAGCAAATCTTGTCTCACTTCGTGCAATTTCAAATAGTGTGCCTTCTGAGGATAGGCTCACAAATAGCGAAGTGCGCGAGCTAACTCTCGGAATTGACGATCTCATTAAAAAGCATGAATTTTTAGATGCTGCAGTCCCTCTTGCACGAGAGTCTCCTGAAACAAAAAAAGCCATTCTAGAGTTCCTTAGCAGATTAGATCCAGAAAATCGTCTCGCTGTGCTCAGAAATATTGCCCTTATCCTTACTCAAGAAGGCTTTAGATTTAGAGATTGCGAATCGCTCGTTCAAATTGCGCATGATAACACACAAGAGGATCTCAATCAGGCACTACTTTTGCTGCATGGAAAGGATTTTACTGAGCATGCTCTTGAGAAGGTGTTAGAATTTATTTCGCTAGTTCCTGATGAGGTTCGGGCCCGGGTTGTGGCCCAATCAATACCTTTTGTTTCTCATGCACAAAATACAAATGAGATTGGCCATACTGTCACTATCCTTTCATGGTTTGCAAAATCTAACAAGCTAGATTATATAGAAGCTGTTGCTCCGCTCATAGATCAAGTAGCAAATCTAGAACTTCAAAATGTACTACGAATTGCCGCTATGAGTACGAAAGAGGAATTTGTACACCTTAGGGACGGGCTTTCTCTCTTTTTTGACCGTTTCCCTTTATCAGATAGTAGAAATACCTTTTTATTTCTGCTTACTAAGACAGTTCCCGATGAACGAGCCGCACTTTTAAACAACCTCTTTGAAGCTACAGATGGGATTGAATATGATCACTCCCTTATCCATTTTTTAGATGCATTAGATGTAGTCCACCAAACACTAGGACCTGGGCGCACCTTTGAACTACTCTATATAGTGGTAAAAGATCCGATTTTTAAAGAACTACAGGCGTCCCAGCGTGAAACAGCATTCGTACTGACAGCAAGAGCAATGGCTGAGGCCCAAGAAAACCAAGATAAATGCGCCTATGTAATAGAATGTAGTAGCAAGAAGTACCTCGATGATCCAAAACGTACACTTGAAGTTATTACCAGGGATTTCAATGAACAGGCAGGATCATCCCTCATGGTGAAGTTCAGCGATGCGCCATCAATCGATTTGGGAGGCCCAGCAAGGCAGGTTATTTCCACGCTCTTTGAAAAACTAGTTACAACCCTTCCTTTTACGCAGGGTGAAAATGGCCTCTACAGACCAAGACTGCAAGGCGATATGAAGAGCTTAGATGCTTTTTATCAAATGGGACAGCTCATGCTTTTTTGCCTAAATTCTAGAGAAGACAATCCTTATCCTATTGGGATGCTCTTTGATCTTAGCCTTTTTGCAGGACTTACAAAAGTAAAAAATATTCATACTCAAAAGCCATTTGAGGAGATGATTAGAACCGATGACGGCTTTAGAGCTCTTTTAAGCCTCTATGAAGATATGAACCGATACAACCAAGAGGATAAAAAGAAAATCGATAACATAAAAAAAGCCTTAAGTCCTCTTACGCAAGAGACTCCAGAAAAGGTACTTCATGCAGCCTATGCTCTTGCGGAACTAGATAGTGAGATCGAAGCACTTGGGATAGATTATGATAGCGATAAAATTCGCGAAAATTATGAAAAAATACAAGACGCAATTAAAAGAGTTGTTATAAAAGAAATTCTTGCACCAGAACTCCTTCCGCTTTTAGCAATGGTGCAGGGCATGAATGATTGTGTATTTCAAAAAGTAACATGGCACGATATCCACAGGATGAGTCCTATAGAGCTCTCTAAAAAGCTGCAGGGAACAGTGGAGCGAAGTACAGTGATACAAAATCTCACTTTTGACGAGGGCATTCCGGACGAAAAAGCAAAGTGGCTGCTAGAATGGATAGAAGAGGCTGATGAAAAAATGATACAGCGTTTTCTCTTTGCTCTAACCGGCGCACCTGCCCTTGGCAGAGTAAAGCTTAAGATTTCGCCAATAAACGAAGATGTCGACTACACTACATCCTTTCATACCTGCTTTAATACACTAGATTTTGCCTTTAATAGAGTTCATTCAAAACAAGAACTTGTTAAAGAGCTAGAAGATGCTATAAAAGATGATCGCTTCTCTGCAATCTAATAAGCGATCCTAGAATATTTCTACGTTATATGGTAAACTCTTTGTACTATGAAAATTGCAAAAGAGACATTTGTTAAGGAGCAAGCTGGAGTAATTTGCCAAAATCCTGAAGGCTTTGTATTTGCTGCCTTTAGTGCTCCAGTGGACAATGCATTATCGGACATAAGGCGTGTGCGTATGCGCCCGATACAGATAAAGGGTGAGCTCCGTATTCAGATTACTTCCTATACAAAGACGCAAAGCTTTACTCATAATGTAGCATTGGATGAACTTCAAGCGGAATTTATAAAGGCTTGCAGCACCTTTAGTCAGCTTCTTCTTCATTATGTTAAAGAAGAAATTCATGCACACATTGAAGCTGATAAAATCTCATACAAAACGACCTCTCATAAAAAAGTGTACCTCCAAAAGCTTACGCATAATAGAGAAAAGAATTATGAGCTTTCAGAAAATGAGCCCTCAAAGCTCTTAATCGCCCTCGGAATACAGTCAAAAGAGGGGAGGGTGCAAGCGAGCAAATACGATAAGTTTAAGCAGATAAATCGCTTTCTTGAGATTGTAAATGATGCTCGTGCTGAGCTTTCTGATACACCTACAATTATTGACTTTGGCTGTGGTAAGGCATACCTTACATTTGCACTTTTTACAAAATATCCTAATGCCACCTTCTTTGGCATAGACGCTCGCAAAGATGTCATAGAATCCTGTAGAAAGCTCTCTCAAGCGGTTCATGCAAAAAATCTTCACTTTGAAGAAAAGAGAATCGATGAGTTTTCTTATGATGGCAACGTTGATCTTGTCGTAGCACTTCATGCCTGCAATACTGCGACAGATGCCGCCATTAAAAAAGCAGTTGAAATGGAAGCGAAGGTAATACTTCTTGCACCTTGCTGCCAGCATGAGGTAGCTTCGATGATGCAAAAAAAGGCATTTCCACTACTTTTAGAACATGGGCTCTTAAAAGAGCGCTTTTCTGCTTTAGTCACTGATGCTCTTAGAGCTGAAGCTTTAAAACAGTATGGGTATGAAGTTGATCTTATCGAATTTATCGACCCTGAGCACACTCCAAAAAATCTTCTTATTCGTGCTAAGCGAAAGAAAATAGTACCTGAACCTAATTGGACAGCCTACACAGACCTAAAAAAGCTTTTAGGAATTACAGGCAGCCAAGCAGGAATAGGAAATAGCCTCCAAGGCTAAGATAGCCATCATCTGTAAATGATCCAAGCGATACGACGCTCATTGAGAGAACTGAAAGAAGATTTGTATTTGGACTTTGAACAAATCCTACCTGAAATGCTGCAATAATCAAGACGATGGGGCTAAGCTTTCTAAATAGAGTCAAATACCTTTCATAAAATGGAGCTTCAGGAATAAGCCTTTTAAGCTGCTCTAGCGCCTTTGTTATGAATGTCGTTACCTTTTTTAGCTGCGGAGAGGGTATTTTTGCCTGCTTTAGACTGTCAAGCAGCCATAGACGCTCGTCAAAGAGCTGCAATGTGGCCAGTGCAATTATGAGAAAGCAAAGCGGTAGCGATATCCACATTGTCCCAAAGAAAAAAAGCGGCAAACTTAAGATAAAGCTTATAAATGCCGTAAGAGGCGCTCCATAGAGCTGGCTAATCTCAAAGAGGGTTACATCGCTATATCGATCGGTGTAGAGCTTTAGCTCTTTTGTCTTTTCTAAAAAGCTGAGTCGTTTCATATTGTTTCTCTATGTATACAATTTTACCATTTTTTACAAGAGTCTTGCAGAAAATCTCCTACAAAAAAGGTAGATGCGGGAAGGGCTACTGCAACAATTGCTTCAGCCATAGGAGTGAGCGGAGTAATTGCTCTAATTGCAACTTTCAAAGGCTCTGCTGCTTCGAGAAGTACAAATGTACAAAAATAGGACTTAACTAGCGTCCCCACAACAAGGCCGATCGGATTTCCTGAAGGGCACTCTACTCTGAAAGGCTCACTTTCAAAAATTCTAAAACAAAAAAGTTCTGTAATGGCATTAATGCTCTCTTTGCAGAGATGCGCAGAAATTTCTCCCATCGCACGAGTTACAGGCACAGAAAGTACAACTGCTGCATGCGATGCAATAAATGTATCTCTTGCAACTTCATAGACCAAAACTTCTAAGCTATTTCTGAAATTGCTCAGAGCAAAATAGGTATAGCTGTTCTTTACAACAAAATCAATGCCCGCGCTTACTACATTCATATAATACCATCCTCAAAAAGATGAGGAATACCATGAATATGTAAATTTCACATTAAGATTTTTGACTAAAGTCTTGTTTAATCTCTTCGATTTTGATGGTGGCCGCTTCAAGTTTGCAAAAAAGTGCTTCGATCTCGTCGGAATCGAGCTTTATTTGCTTTGAGAGCTCGCCGATGAGGTTTGATTTTCCGGCGTGAACAGCTTCGAGGAGCTTTTTGTTATTCTCTTCGACCCTTTTTTCTAGCGTGATGATCTGTTTTTCTAATTCTTCAGCTTCTTTCTGGTAGGGCTTTAGCGCGCGAGATCGCTCCTGTACAAGATCCGCCCTCTGCCTCCGAACCTCTTTTTGGGAAGATTCTTTTTTGGGGGATGTTTTTTCTTCTTCAAGCCAGCCTCCCTTTTCCAGAAATTCGGAGTATGAACCCCAGAAGTGCTCTTGGGTGTCATTTCGAAAAACAACAAGTTTTGTGGCAAGCCTATCAAGCACAAGCTCGCTGTGGGTAACTATGCAGACAGCGCCTTCAAATGCATCAAGTGCATCCATAAAGGCTTCCATAGATTCGACATCAAGATGGTTTGTTGGCTCATCGAGAAGGAGCATATGACAGGGCTTTGCAAGCAGCTTGCCAAGCACTACGCGGCTTCTTTCACCACCTGAGAGCACGCCTATCTTTTTTTCGGCTCTAGCTTGTGTAAACATCATCTTGCCGCAGATAGAGCGTATTTCTTGCATGCTAAGCTCTGGATTTACACTTCGAATTTCATCTTCTATGCTATTTTCTTTATGAAGACGCTCAATATGACTTTGTCCAAAATAGCCTACTTCTATGCCAGGGGTTCGAATAATATTCCCATTTTGAGGAATTAGGTCGCCTGAGAGAAGCCTTAGGAGAGTGGATTTGCCTTTGCCATTTTGCCCGATAATACCAAGACGGGCATCTTTCTCAAGTTCAAGAGAGAAGTTTTTGATGAGGGGAGTACTATATCCAAAGTCAATATCTTGTGCTTTGAGAAGAATTTTAGAGTTTGTCTTTGCTGCGGGAAAGGTAAATTGTAAATCCTCTATTTGGCAAAGTGCTTCTAAAGATGGCATTCGCTTTATGGCTTTTACTCTTGACTGTGCCTGGGCAGCTTTTGTATTTTTGGCGCCAAAGCGGTCTATAAAGCTTTGGAGATGCGCTCGTTTTTTATCTTGAGCTTCTCTTGTCTTTTCATAAACCTCTTCTTCTAGAGCTATTTGTTCAAAAAGCTTTTCCGTTCCGCCTTGCACTTTCTTGAGCTTTTTTCTATGTATTGCCATTGTGTGCGTAGAGACTTCATCGAGAAACATCCTATCGTGGGAAACCACAATGAGTTCGCCTTGCCAGTTTTGCAGATACTTTGTCAGCCAGCGTATAGAGAGAATATCTAGATAGTTTGTTGGTTCATCAAGAAGAAGGCAGTCAGGTTCTGAAAGAAGGAGTTTTGCAAGGTGCAATCGCAGATGATAGCCTCCTGAAAAGAGCGAAGGGGACTTTTGCATATCCTCTTGAGAAAATCCAAGCCCAAAGAGGATGCTTTCTGCTTTGTAGATTTTGTCCTCTTCACCATCTTTTAGGCCAAGTGAGGCTTCTTCTAAGACGGTATTTTTAGTAAAATGGATGTGCTGGGAAAGGTAGCCAATTTTATAGCCTTTAGGGACTACTATTTTGCCTGAATCTGCCTCTTCCTGACCAGTTACTAAGCGAAAAAGAGTCGTTTTACCAGCTCCGTTTCTGCCTACTAAAGCGATGCGCTCCTTCTTTCCAAGAAGAAAGCAGATCGAATCTAAGACAAGATCAGAGCCATATCCCTTATTTACTGCATCAAATTGAATCATGTGTTAAGTATAGCAGGAACTCGCTATTGTTGCGATGGCTCTCATCTTTATTTCTTTAGATTTTGAACATAAAGCTTTCAAGTGAATCATGTTCACTATTTCTTCCGTCTGTATCGTAAAGAGGACGGGTATGGTGATGATGTTTACTATGATGCTTGTGATGATGTTTATGGTGATGTTTATGGTGACTTTTTGATTTTTTGTGAGAGGCTTCTGCGGAGGTAGCGATTAAAATTAAAATTCCAGAAGCTATACCTATAAAGTCTCGAAAAGAGTGCATGCCTGCCATAGTTAATCCTTTTAAATTTTTCCATGAAGTGACATCAAATGGTGATAACAGAAATCGTTATTTACTTATACAGGTAACTTGCCACGTTAGATGAAGCGTGCAAGTATGCTGCTTTGCCATTGGTAAACCTATTTTCCCTTCAAGAAAAAGTATAGGAATAAAAAGGAGTTACTCTCCATTACTTGCGACGGGTCTCCTTATCGAAGCGTGTATCGATCTTCTTTTGGTCATCTTCGCGAGATTCTTTTTTGGATTCTAGCTCTTGGTTGAGTTTATCTCGCTCTTTTTTTTCTTCACTTGCTTGCTGCATATAGGCGGCGAGGCTTGAGCGTGCTGCGCCCTTTTTTTCAGGCACTTCAGCCTGTTTACCTTGTGATTTGTGAGCTTCTTTTGGTTTTTTAGTACCTTTCATGCTATAGCCTTCTGTTTTGTGGGATTTATGTTGACTCTCCGTATGTTTTTCTTTAGTAGCTTCTTTTTCAGTGTTGTTTTGCACACCTAGCTTCTGCCCTTTTTCTTCAACATACTCACTTTTTGCGACATCTAATCTTTTTTTCGTCGCTTCGGTATCCAATTTCTCAATTTTTTTGATATCGACAACTTTGCGGCTTGTAAAAGTTTTGGTAATTTCATCTGTAAGGTGGCTGCTTTTAGGGTGTATTTTTACTTTATCTGGTATGGGAGCAGGGGGTGCTTCCGGAATCTCAAATAATGCATGGGCAAGGTTGTTAATATCCTTCACACCTGGATCTTTTGCCTGTACATGTATAATATTATGATATTCATATTTCAAAACCTTATTCTTTTTATTATTATCATTATTGCGAATTGCAAATGAATTATCTTCTTGTGGACCTATTTTAACCATAATTTATCCTTTTCTTCTTTATTATATAAATAAATTTAAAATTCTAGTAAAAAAAGTTTATTAAATTTTTAAGGCAGGTTTAAACAGTTGTTTTTATTAATGAATTTTTGTTAGTTATTGATAGTTAGCTATTTACAATACTATTACTAAAGATCAAAAGAGAGTTTTGCTTGAAAGAGACTCTTTCTGTAGGATGAAAAAAAATAAGGGGGCCTTCATGTTTTCAAAATTTGCCAAATGGACCTCATCTGTACTCGGAAGCTCGCTCGCATTTCTGATTGCCTGTATTGTAATTCTTGTATGGGGAGTAACAGGGCCATTCTTTGCCTACAGCAATTCCTGGCAGCTTGTGATTAATACAAGCACAACCATTGTTACTTTTTTGATGGTGTTTCTTATTCAAAATACCCAAAACAGAGACACTACTGCGCTGCATCTAAAGTTAGACGAGCTTATCAGATCAAGGCGCGGCGCACATAATGAGCTTTTAAAAATTGAAGAATTAAGCGATGAGGAGCTTGCCGAATTACACAAACGTTATGAAGATTTAGCCTGCCGGCTTAAGGAAAGAATTAAAAAAGGGGCATGCGATACAGGCACTCCAGAGGTCAAGGTGTAGCATTATAAGGTGTGCGGCTTGAAATTCAAGCCGCACCTCGAGTTTGGACATTCTAGTCAAAGCGTCTGGAGCGAAGCTCTTTTGAGTGCGGCGATACGTCGCCGCTTTTTTTTATAAATGCTATAATCAGCAATTCATTCAATTCTCCTGGTGTACTGCTACAACGTTCGAAATGCAGGCAGTGCCATCATTTGTAAAAATAGTCTACAGCTACTAATACAGAAAAAACAAAGATATATGACAAATAAAAAAGCGGCGAAATATCGCCGCACTCAAAAGAGCTTCGCTCAACGAAGATAGGTTTTTTAGGCGAAATATCCAAACTCGGAGTGCGGCTTGAAATTCAAGCCGCACCTCGAGTTTGGACATTCTAGTCAAAGCGTCTGGAGCGAAGCTCTTTTGAGTGCGGCGATACGTCGCCGCTTTTTTTTATAAATGCTATAATCAGCAATTCATTCAATTCTCCTGGTGTACTGCTACAACGTTCGAAATGCAGGCAGTGCCATCATTTGTAAAAATAGTCTACAGCTACTAATACAGAAAAAACAAAGATATATGACAAATAAAAAAGCGGCGAAATATCGCCGCACTCAAAAGAGCTTCGCTCAACGAAGATAGGTTCTTTAGGCGAAATATCCAAACTCGGAGTGCGGCTTGAAATTCAAGCCGCACAGGCTGTTTTATGACTTATCGTTTAAGATAAATTCAGCTACAGCTTCACCAACGACATACCCTGCGCGGGATGTGTTGAATGCATGAAGCCATGGTTTAACATAGACGCTTGTGTCAGCAACTCGTAAGTTGTCAACACCAAATACGCGGCAACGGGAATCAAGCACGCTATCTTTGTGCTTTCTCTTTCCAGTTTTCTTATCTGTTGCGCCCATCTGGCATGTACCTGACATATGGTGACCAAAGGATGACCATAGGCTAATATATTTAGCTATATCTTCCCGTGTTACCACATTTGGCCCCGGGAAAAGTTCCCAAGGTTGGTTTGCAATTCCATATTCAGCCTGAAGAGGTGCCATAATTTCGCGAATTTGAAGCACCATATCTGCCATTCTGAGAAGGGCCTCTTTATCTTGCCAAAGCTCTTCGCGAATTATTGGGGCTTGGCGAGGATCCTTGCTTGCAAGACGTATTGTACCTTTTGTTACATTTGGTACAAGATTCTCAGTAAGCCATGACATGAAAACTCTAGGGTTTAAATTTTCGCCCACCTGGAATTGTGATGCAACAAGATTTGCTTTTTCTGGAACGCCAATCTGATTGAACGGATTGTTGATGTCCGGTACTTGGTTTCTATGCCAGAAATCAAAATAAAAGCCAGGTTCTGCAGGACCAGCTAGTGTTAAGTCAAAGTTCATAAAAAATGTTGCATATGGGACATTGTGAATATCCGGAAATGGGTAACATCCTTCTTTTTTACTTGGAGGTGAACCTGAACTATACCAATCCCACTGCATTGCAGCCGTATTGGAATTCAGAAAATCAGGATAGTTTGCAGCTGCCTCAAGACATACTTGCTTTATCGCTGGGTTTTGATTAATATTTGGATTTCCTAAAAGAAGGTGCGCCTGATAGGATGGGATGAACTTAAGTGGATCAATTTCAAAAATTGTAGCCACTTCTGTATGATCAAGCAGATCGCTTCCTACACCTGGACTTTTAACTTTTGTTTTAATTCCAACACTCTTTAGGTGCTCTTTCGGACCAATTCCTGAAAGCATTAGTAGCTGCGGAGTCTGAATCGCACCACCGCAAACAATGACTTCATGCTTTGCTAAAAAGTGAATTGCTTCTTTTGGAAGTGATCTATCTACCTCTTCTGCTACGCAGCCTGGTGATGTGCCGACCACTTCAAACTCTCCGCCAGATTGTACCTCTTGAAGATAGGATTTATCATAGCCTTTAACGCCGACGGCTTTGTACTTATTTTTGCCGCTGTTCTTTTCAAGGATAATTTCGCTAGCAAGTGTGTTGAAAAAGACTTGAATCTTTCCTGTTTTATTCATAACAGGAACAAGAAGGTCTTGATACACATATGACCTTGAACCATCAGCGTTAACTTGTACCGATGCATTACCGATACCTGCAACTACTTGTGGATTGCAAAAGTTATCGATATACGGGACACCTGTAGCTGATACAACAGAATCTGCAACATCGGTGAGAAATGGTGCTTCAACAGGTGTATGCTGAATGCTCAACCAGCCATCAGAGCCGCAGTCGCTTGAGTGAGGAAAGAGCGTATTTTCCATTTTGGAAAAAAGCCTTTTCATATTTTTTCCGCACCAGTATTTATCTTCAACTACTTTTGCGATATTGTTATAGAGCTGCAAAGAACCAACGCCATCTTGCATAGCGTGGTGCGATACAGATCCACCAGCACCAAGGCCACGTGGATAGCTGTAGTAGATACCGTTTTGATCCGAAGAGATAAATGCTGCCAAGGACTGTGTTGCATTCCAGTTGCCGCAATTTGCGCTATTTGGATCTTGGTTAAATCTATTCCAAAGGTTTATGAAATTCAGTGGAATATCAATAAGTGCCTTATCAAACTGTACTAGCTGATCGTTAGATTCTAAGCTTGTGTCTGGGCCTGCCTCAATAAGGATAACAGTTTTGCCAGCTTCTGCAAGTCGCGATGCAACAACGCATCCGCCTGCTCCTGCACCGACTATAACATAGTCTGCGCTGTATTCAAAAGGTTGAGCACTCAGCGTACCAAATAAGGTTGTTAAGCTAAATAGTGCCCGTGTAATCGATTTTCGTGACATAGTAACTCCTTTATTCACATATCTACACGCCAGAAGTTTTGCCAAAAATCAAATTGGATTTCAAGGTGAATTTAATTTTTTGTTAATTGCTAGTTTCTCGTACACTTCTGAAGGGTGTAGCCCAAGATCTAATGAGCATATTTTCGAAACTGAGGGACTAAAAAAACGACAAGACCAATCGCAACAAGACTTACACTGCCGCCGAGTGCAAGCGCTTGGTGCAAACCAACAGAGTCACCTAAAAAGCCCATGAGCGTATTGCCAAGCAGGGGCCCGCTTGTGTAGCTGAGCATAGAAAAGCTTGCGATCCGCCCTCTATAGAGCTCTGGAATGCTCTTATTCCACATCGTCATACGAAAGATCCCGCTATAGGAGTCAAAAATCCCTGCTAAAAAAAAACCAATGAAGAGCATCCAAAAGAAGGGGATAAAGCCTACTAGGAAGATCGAAAATGCCCATCCAGCGGCTGCATAGGCAATTGCTATGCCTAACTTTTTAATGTTTGCAGTCCACTTACTTATAAGCGTTGCAACAACCCCTCCGAGTGCAACAGACATGTAGAGGGTGCCAAGCCACTCATTCATATGATAGCTTTCAGCAAATGCTGGAAAAAGCACCTGCGGCATGCAAAAGACCATAGCAAAAAAGTCTACAAGATAGCTAGCAAGTATATCTTTTCGTGAATAGATATAGCGAGCACCTTCACCAACTTCTTTAAGCAGGGAATGTTTAGCGCGCTCTATTTGGCTTTCATCATGGAGTGCTACCGTGATCTGAAGTAAAAAGAGAAGCGATATAGCAAATGTAGCAGCATCCATCCAGTAGGTAAGAGCAGGGCCTATCGTTGCTACAAGATATCCTGCAATCGTTGGGCCAATGAGCGACGCAGTGACATACTTTGCAGAAACAAGCGGGGAGACCTTAGACATATCCTCTGAAGGCACAAGTTGCGGCGTTAATGCCTCAATTGCAGGCCTATGAAACCCGTTTAGAGCTGAACTTAGCCCAGCTAGTATGTAAATAAGCCATATTGAAGGGGAGGCAAGGCTTGCATTTATCGCAAGAAGTGCGACAAGTGCCATCATAGCAAGCTCTGTCATAATGATGATGCGCCGCCTATTATACCTATCAGCAATAACGCCGCCCCAAAGTGCGGTAGCAACAAGACAAATCAGCTCAACTGCACTTACAAGCCCTGTCTCAAACGTCGATTTTGTGAGTGCATAAATCTGAAAGGGGATTGTAATCATAGTCATCTGAGAGCCAAGCATAGAGATAAATTGGCTCAAAAAAAGACGTCTGAAATTTGGATTTTTCTTTATCGGATTAAGATCTATGAATACCACAAAGCTTCCTGTTAAAAGTCTACATAAGTTTATGTATCAGATTGCTCTATTGGGTCAATTAGAAAATACTACTGCTCGAAAATCAATACAGCTTGATCATAGAGTCGTATTCGGCCATGAAATCAGCTAAAAGGGGAGTAGTAAATGCTTCAAGGTCCACCATTTTATTGTTGTTATATGTGAGTTGTATCCCTTGGTAGTGATAAAGCAATGTCTCGAAATATTCTGCCACAGCAGCACTTCCACGATTAAAAGGCATGGGATGTGTAAAGTAGGCGCGAAATAAGCCGATACAATCTTTTAATTCTTTATTATTGGACAAAACTGCTTTAGCAAATAATTTGCTTACTTCTTGAAGCGTTGTCTGTACAAGAAAAGTTGGCTGATGAATCACGGTGCAAATTGTATGCTGTAACATTCTTGCTAACGGAGGAGTTTTTCCGTCCCTATGGAGCCATACCAGATAGTAGGAGGCAACAACAGGTTTTTCCTCAACTTGCAATCGCAAAGTGCCAAGAGCATAAAATGATTTTAAATTTGCATCGTTTGTTATAAATCCTGACCAGCCGGCTTTAGTGATATAGGGGTAGCGTTTATGCAAAAGTTGTACATAATAGCTCAACATATCTTTTGTGCAATCTCCCTGATGTGCACAATAAAAAACTGCCAAGGCTTTTCGTAAGAGCTCATACTTATCAGGTTTAAGCTCATTTCCATTTACCATTTCCGTTAAAAGATCTTCTGGAAAATCATCAGGCAGTGGGGGAGAAATAAGGTTTTTTTTCGCAACTTCACTTGCTTCAAAAACTTCAACCTCAAAAGAAGAAGCATATGTTTTGAAAACCGATTCTTCTATTACTTTTATTTTTTTATGATCCTCTTTTTCCAGTTCCGCAGCATATGGTTGTAAGGCTCTTGCAAATCGCCGAAGAATGGGAAGATTATATACTTTGTAGACATCATCTAAGGGAGTAGAAAAATAGCCGACTAAATCTTCTCTTCTTTTACCAAAATTTTTTGCGCCTTCTGTGCCGTGGGATAGAGCAATGTTTCGTCTCGCATCTCCAAAGTCTGACAAAAGTTCAAAGAAAAGAGCGGAGAGTTTCTCTTCTGTCTTTTCACAAACTTGTACTTTTTTTAACGCTTCTCCAATCGCAATTGATGATTGCTTTCTATAATCAGCCTGATCGCCTTGAAACATTTTCGTATCATCGCGATCGATCATAAAAGTAGATGGTGCAAACTGAATTTCTCGAATCATGAGTAATTTATTTCTTAATAAAATTACTTCTTATTAGCCCTCGACTATCGTATGAGTATTCAATGAAGACTGTAGAGAGTGTTTTACCATGTAAGGCAGAATGTATAACCTTAGCTTGCTGGTGATTAAAGGTTCCATGTGCGCCGATATCTGTATTACGCAAAAGTACCTCGGCAATTTTCTGTAGTGTTAAAGGATAGGCAATTGCAGGTGCTGAAATGTCTCGTAATATGAGGCCTGCAGAGAATTTTGATCGACATGCTGAGTATTTTACCCAGTAGGTTTCTGTCTGTTCTTCAATCCAAATTTCAAATGGCGCTGCACGCTGTAGTGAATTCATAGTATCTCTCTATATGTAGGGTTTAAAGGCCGGAAATTATAATCAAACCCGTCATTAAACGCACCAGCAACCCAAATGCAACATAACATCAATTATCAGACGTT
>CAYWZU010000004.1:0-56379 GCA_964462925.1 uncultured bacterium | reverse complement strand
CAATTATCAGACGTTCTGCACTGATATAGTAGTAATTTTTAAATTAAGTAAATTTGGTATAATAGAGGTGGATAACCAAGGAGTTCGCTATGAACATAACTGGTTCTACAGGTAAAAATCTTGTCCCCGATGGCCCATTTACTGTGGGCAAAAAGGGCGAGCTGCTCTTTGAAGGTAAAGCGCCAAAAGAAGTAAGGGAAATCTCCTCCGAATCAAAAGGCAATCGTTTGCATTTTGTATCCTCTAGAAACGAGTATATGCAATCCTTAGCTGGAGAATTAAATAACCTCTATAAAGCATCAGCAAATACTATTTTAGATGCTAAAATCTCGTTTAAGGGGTTAACAACACGAGTCCGAGTTACCGTAGCAAACCATACTGCTGAATCCCCTCGTTCAGATAAAGAAAATATTACGAGTGAAATGCTCGAACATGCAAAACGCGGCTATGCACTGAGAGGTTCAACTCTCATCCCTAAAGATATAGTACCTAGAAATGACGGCTCTTTCGAGATAATTTTTGAAGCTAAAATGCATCCCGGACGTGAGATACGACAAAGCTTTTCCGCAGATGAGATCCAGGAGCTTGCTAAAATGTGGGAAAAGCAGTCACCTAAATAATCAGCGACATTCTTTATAAAATGTTGCACAATTTCTCATCCCCATTCTCCAAAGAAGGATGGATCTTTGATGGATGAGAGCTTTTCTTGAACGGAGTCTGCAAGTTCTTGAGCCACTTTATTGCCTTTATGTTCGTTTCTAATTACTGCGAGTATTTTTTCTATAGGATACTCGAAGTGGCCTATCATTTTGCCAGCAAAGCTTTCGCCATAGGCTATTGTGGAAAGCTCGAAGACATCCGCAAGAAGCGGATAGATTGCCTTCATGATGTTGAAGTATGTAGGTATGCAGTTTTCAAGAAGGATTTTTTGCAGCTCTCTACACTGAGTATCACTTTTCACATCAGCTAGCATTGAAAGAAGCTTTCTTTTTTCTACTGTAGTGAGCGGAGTTTCGGGTTTTCTAATAAACTCCTCTATTTTTTTGATAAGCTTTGGGCCATCATATGATGCAAGCTCCTGATAACTTGTAAGGTAAGCTTTTATGCTCATCTGGCGCTCTAAGAGTGCATTTTGTTGTCTAGCAGTAGCTCGAGGGTAAAGCTGCTCGGCAATTTTTTCTCTACTCAGCCCAGGAAGTGCTTTTTGAAGCTCTTCCCAGAGAGGGCTATTCTCACTTGCCAAATCTTTTGCAAAAGCCTCTCTTACAGACTTTAATGTTGCATAGCTATTCTTTTCTCTTGCATTCGTGAGTGTATACTGTTCAAGCTTTGGCGTTATCCAGGACAACACGTTCTCTTTGCTTGCTCGAGAGAGTTTTTGATAAATTGGTGCATCAGCTCTTCTCATCCATTTTGCAGCTTGGGACTCTCTCTCTCCGCTTTCCAATAGGCGCTTTATAGTTTCCTTGCTAAGTGGTTTATCCTTCCAATCTGTTTCTAAGAAACAGGATCTGAAAGGAATCAAATGCTCTCGTTTTCCTCCTCTTTTTTGCACTTGAAGGCGGCTGTCTTCTGCAAGAGAGAGGTCTGTATCAAAAAGTACGAGTTGAAAAGGACAATCTTTTAGCTCTTTTGGCAAATCGCGAACCTGCATGGTTTTGAGAATGCCATTTTCTTTAAATGTGACAGTTGTCTGATCTGTTATAGTACCCCTCAGATAGGAAATAACAAATTGCTGAGCGCTTTTAGGGGCCCTGTTTCCTACTTGAAAATCGCTAAAGCTAGTTCCTTGTGGCAATCGTGGAGCAACGCCAAGATTTGCATCATGCAGATCAAGCATCTGAAGGCATCCTGTCAAAACAGCAATATATTCATCATCTTGTGTAAGTCTTGAGAAAACATGGCTTTGAGCTCTTGAACTTAATGTCGACACAAGAGTCATCTCTACAAAGGGCTTTATTTCACCGAAGGTTCCAACAACAGCTTGTTTTGCATATATATCAAATAAACCATCTAAAAGGATCGTTTCCTCTTTAGACTGCTGGCTCATTTTTTTTACTACAGCCCCGTGTTCCGGAAGGAGTGTCACTTGATTTCGCGAGTTTACATTTGCATTTTGGTTTTCAAGATTTTTGCCTAGTGCTTCTTTTGCTTTCAACGAAGCAATTGCCGCTTTTCCCTTACTTGCTGCAGCTTTCACTGAAAAATGCATAGGCCGTTTTTCAAGCATTTCTTTAGCCTTTTTTACTTTAGGCTGTACCCTCTCTTTGAAGATTTGCTCATACATTTTTTTATTTGGCGCATTGGGATCCTCTAAGTATTTTTCAAGTTCATGAGCAAGTTCAAAGAGAAATGGAAACTCATCGTATGTGAGCTTTTTTCCTTCAAGTTCCTGAATCTGTTTGTCAAGTTGAGCTGACTGTACGCTTGATGTAAAAAGAGCATCTACTTTTTTTGGGCAAGCGAGAACAACGATGCCATATTTGCCCTTAAGCAAACAATTTATCTCACTCTTCCTAAGCGATGATAGCGTATATCTAGTAGATGATAATGGATCTTTTAACGCATTAACCCCCTCTTTTTCAAGAAGTGATTTGATTTTTTCGACTACTTTACTGTCTTGTTCTTTCCTATGAAAAACTCGTCGGTCTATCTTGTCTAAAATATTCCAGCGGCCGATCTTCACAAGGTTGCCCTTGTCATCGATTCTTAATTCACTGATAGTAGAGACACCGCGAGGGATTAGTTCGTTCATAATAATCTATTCAAAAGAGAAAGAGCCACTCGAAAGAGTGGCTCTTGTAGGTACGTTATTGTACGCAAGGCAGGCAGCCTGTGCATTCAGCGGTCGTTGGACATCCCGCTGGCACGCCTGGTTGGCAGGTTGTTACCTCTGGCGGGCATGTTGTCGGGTCGACACAGTAGCTCACAAGAGATTCTGCTGTTGCACCGCCAACTACGCTTCCACCATTGCTGACAAATGAACAGCCAGTTAATGGATCGTATGCAAATACTGCTCCTGGAGGCCCAGTAAAGTTGCCGCAGAAGAAGTTATCGATAAATCCTGTAAGATAGATGCTATTGCAGCCAGCGCCTGCATCTTTTTGACAGCCGGGACGTGCAAGATAATCCCAGAGGGATTCATCCGTTACAGTAACACCGCCTAAGAATTCATTACCAAAGAGGTATCCATAGTAGTGAATAGTGACGGTATTGTCATAGCGTGTGCGCTCTGAAACAACAAGGTCAGAGTTTGGTGCTGCCACAAAGCCATGAATTCTTGACTTATAGAGGTAGAGCATCGCAGCCCCTGATACGTTAAGGTCGCCAAATACTTCACCGTTTAGATGAAGTTCTGCTGGAAGGCAGCTTCCTATTAGTGATCCACAGCAAAGATCGCACTCACCTGCTTGGCAAGCTCCTGCTGGAATTTGGAAGACAACTTGAGGAGCATTTTCAACCTTTGTCTCTTCACCTGCTGTGAAGAAATCTAAGATTCCTTTCTCTACGCGTTTTTTGCCCTTCACCTTGCGATGGGACTTTTTGTGGCTTACTTTCTTGCTCTTATGCTTGATTGGCTTTTTAGCGACATCAACCTGGATACCGCCGCGTGGCCTTGAGCTTATAGAGTAGTGAGTAGTACTTGAGCTCGATGTGCGAGATGTATCGCCTGAGCTTGTTTGATGCCACTTATAGGATGATCGCTCACGTGTACCGTGATCAGCACTTTCATTTATGCTGATAGACTTTCCGCTTTTCCAAATGCTGCCAGATGAATTTTTAAAGCGGTTTTTGCTCTTATGCTTTCTTGTGACACTTGTTGAGCTTGAAAACTTCACCTTATCTTTAGAGCGGTGTACATCTTCAAAGAAGGTGTTTCCAGCAAAGTCAGAAGATGAATGCTTTCTTGTCATATCCCCATCTTGGTGGACGCGGATTGTTTCACTTGAACTATGCTTATAATGCACGCCGCCAGTTGTTGTAGATGTTGATGTTGAGGTATGAGTCGAAAATTCACAAATGTCATTACCGCAAGCATTAGAGCTTATGTTAATGCTTCCGCTAATACGGAACTTATTTGAATAGCTTTGGTAGGGAGTCATAGAATCCGCCATAGTATTCAATGTAGTAATCGTAAGAGTAGGACGAACACCTGATGTAAGATCGCATACAGATGGTGACCAGTTAATGCTTACAGGTGATTGTTCTGAAGATGGCTGACAAGCACAATCAGAAAAATGACCGATAGCTACTGGTCCTAGGCCAATTAAGTTGATCTTTGTTGGACCTACTATGCTAATTACTGCATCTTCATCAGCATCGCCAAGATTGTAGCAGCCTGCAGCGATTAAAATGTTTACTGTCTTGCAATTTTTGCAGCTGGTGCAGGCGACAAATCTTGCTTTATCAACTGCTTTTTGAATTGATGAGAAAGGTGCTGCAATTGTACCTGTTTGATCGTGATCTGCTAAAGCAGTTGATCCATCAACGAAGATATCGCAGCTAAGTGGTGCAAACCCGCTTGCATTTTTCCCGTCACGACCTGGAAGTCCATCTTTACCATCTTTTCCTTTAGGTCCGCGCTTTCCTGTACGTCCTGAATGACCCTTATGGCCTCTTTCACCTCGCTCGCCTTTTGGACCTTGGGGACCAGTAGCACCTGTTGGGCCAACCGGACCAGTAGCACCGGTGGCACCAGTAGCACCTGTAGCTCCAGTAGGGCCAGTAGGTCCTACGGGACCCTGAATTCCGCGAGGACCAGTTGGTCCAATTCTACCTGTGGAGCCTTCAGGACCAGTTGATCCCTCGTGGCCGCGTTTTCCACGCTTTCCTCTTGGGCCTCGGCTTGTTGATGATGAGTGATGATGATGATGATGATCTTTTTCGATAAGATCGCTCCGATCAAGTGTCAAATCTCGCGGATTTGCTGACTTTGCCTCTACTGTACTTGTACAGAGGTCAGCGCATACAGCAAGTATTGTTGCTATGCACAGTTGTTTAAACATATTTTCTCCAATTTAATAAGCTCGCTTCGCCCCCACCTAATGAGCGAAAGTAAAAAAACAAATTTTATCCCTCAACGTATGACTATGAGTAAATTCTGTCAATGTTTTTCCTACCTCTTGTATAAGGGACAGAATTCCTTGCTCTTGCCCCTGCCCTCGCCTGTTCATGAGTACTTTTTTTGATGGATTTTTTAGCTGATTTTTGGGGCAAGGGCAAAGGTAAGAATCATTGTAGCTCTTGCC
Organism: uncultured bacterium; assembly: GCA_964462925.1. Taxonomy (GTDB): domain Bacteria; phylum Chlamydiota; class Chlamydiia; order Chlamydiales; family FEN-1388; genus SZAS-7. Next base: position 51,130 of record CAYWZU010000004.1, on the reverse strand, counting down.
CATTACAGCTAAATGCTGTATACTTTCTACTTTGCATAAAAGGAAATTTCATGCACAAACGTATTCTAAAGGCATTTGTCATCGCTTTGGCATCACTTCTTGTCTTCATTTCTTTGACGCCAATGCTGATTTCAGCAACTCGGGTAAATCAATTTTTAGTCTCATGCATAAATAACCGAATCGCCGGCTCATTGCATGTTCAGGAACTTAAAGCAGGCTGGACAGATGGAATCTTTATCAAAGGCTTGCAAATTATAGATCCCCAAGGAAGAGAAGTTGCAGCCTTTAAAAAAATCTCCTGTGATGTAGCGCTCCTTTCACTTATACACGCTCCTGCAATTGAGGGGAAAATTGAGGTAGACTCTCCAAAAATTCGTCTTATTGATGATGCAAATAATGGCCATTTCTCTATTGAAGAGGTCTTTACTCAGGAAAAAGCATCTGAAGCTACGAGCAGTGCCTCAGAACTTTTGCTTTCAGACTTTCATCTCTCTTTAGACATTCAACCTCAAGGGGAGGCAAAAGTATCTCTCATTTGCCAGATCGAAAATACAGATAATGGTACCAAAGAACAAGGATCTCTAAACATAGCGGCGACTGCCAAAAATTTTCAAGATTTAGAGCGCGCGTACAAAAATGCACTTGGCTTTGAAAAGCACGCATTAGCATCAGCTGTTGAACTAGACTGTCATATCGATCAGCTTCCGCTTAAAGCTTTACTCCCCTTCGTGCGTGCGAAAGATCCAAAACTCGCTGAACTTATTTTGCCCGCACTAGGCCCTGTGCTCAATGCCAAAATTTCACATACCCTTAAAGCAGATGACCTTGGGTTGCAAATTGCCGTTCAATCACAAAATGTATCTGCAAAAGCTAAAGCATCTATCAAAGGGAATCTCCTTACAATACATGAGGATGCTGGCCTTCAATGGACAATTGACCCTCTTTTTACCAAAACCCTCCTTACTGACATTGAACAGCAAAATCCTACACAGCTTGTCGTAGCAATAAATCCTACAAGCGGAACAATTGGAAGCTCTGGAAAAATGCCAATAGATCTTACATGGGATCTTGCATCTCCCCTTGTTCTTACAAGTAGCAAATGGGAAGCTCCAAAGACATGCACAGGCGGCGGCAAGCTATTTTCAATTGCCATTCAAGATAAGGTTGATGCTCTTGCAAACCTTCAAGCAGACGATAAAAAAGTTGAAGCGACTCTTACAGTCCAAAATCCGTTTGGTGAGCCTGAGCTTTTTTCTAAAATTACAATGGATGGTAAAGAGCCTCTAGATCTTAATGCCGCCTACGTTAATCAAGCTGCAGAGGTTGTGGGAAGTTTTGGCCCGCTTGCCTTTACCGCTAAAACAAATCTTAAAGAAATGCCCCTTACTGTTGATGCATCCTTTACATACGATGACTACACCATCAACACACCATGCCGCATAAATCTTGAAACAAAAGAGATTCAGGCTAAAGTTATAGGCGACGGGCTTGATTGCAAATTTGATATGCAGCTTTTAGATGAGGTTCTTTTATCAAAAGAGCTCATTTGCCGCGCTACTGTAACACCAGATCGGTTTAAAGCAATCCAAAAAAGACTCAATCTCGGCCAAAGTGAAAAACAGAAGGAAATCTCTCTAGCAAAGGATACAACACTTGAATTTTCCGCTCGCGAGTTTCGCCTTCCGCTAAAGCCATTTCCAAAGCTTTTAGATTCATTGGCCCTTGAGGTAAAGGGATCATTAGACGCAGTTACCCTTACCGAAAAAGAAGGCAAATCTCTCGAGCTTCCAAAGCTTTCGCTTGCCGCAGAGGTAAGGGGTAAAGATCGGGTGATTTCTTTCAATTTGGCAAGTGACAAGAGCACCAAAGCTACAATAGTAGTGAAGGGATCAGCACATAACCTCTGGAATGAAGAGAGCCTTCAGATAGATAAGGCAAGGATTCTTTTAGATACTAAAATCCAGAATCTTCCCTTAGATATCTTCTACAGCATAACATCAAAAGAAGAATCAGCAGATAGGCTTGTCGCGCTATTTGGAAACGATGTAAATCTCGATTTAGAAGGGGAAATTCAGGAGCTAGAGCATGGCAGCTTTAAGGGACTCATCTCAAGTCCAAAGCTAAAAGCTGAGCTCTTTTGCAAACTTGCAGATGGTGCACTTACTTTAACAAAGCCTATCACAGCCGAATATACACTTACTCCAGAAGCTGGAGAGGTTTTGCTAAAAGATGTGAATCCCCTTCTTGTAACTGCAGCAAGCACTGAAAAGCCTATTAAGCTGACAATCGATTCCGATGGGTTCTATATTCCCATTAAGCACTTTGCTAAAGACACTATAAACATTAAAAATATAAAACTTGAGCCAGGCGTTCTTACATGCAAAAATGGCGGCATGCTTTCACTTTTAGTTAGTCTCTTAAAAGTGGATCTCTCCTCATCTGATCAGGTAACGCTCTGGTTTACTCCCCTCTACGTCCAGGTAAAAAATGGAATTGTGGACTGCAAAAGGACAGATGCCCTCCTTGCAAGTGCCTTTCCAATTGCTACTTGGGGAAAAATTGACCTTGTTAATGACAAACTGGATATGACCCTAGGACTAAGTGGAAAGGCTATTTCAAGAGGTTTTGGCATAGCTTCACTTGATCCCAATTATATGGTCCAAATCCCAATTCGCGGCAGCACGCAGTCTCCAAAAATTGACTCAGGCCTTGCAACAACAAAAATTACCGCTCTAAAACTTCAGCAAACTAAATCTAAGTCTACGTCACTCATTGGAGGCCTTCTCGAAGTTGCCACCACAATTGTAGAAAAAGATGCCCCTGTGCCATCTCCTACTACTATCCCCTTTCCTTGGTCTAAATAAGAAATTGGCCTTGCCGTTTTCTATTTATTATCCCCAAGATGAGAACCGTGAAGTTTCTTAAGCGGTTTTGGATCGTATTTAAAAACTACTAGTGAGGCATGATCTGGTTTAACCCCTTCAAGTGCCTGAAGTCTTCCGGTATTCTCAAGAAGATAGCGATTAGCATCTAGGCAGTTTGAAGCGCAATAGCTGAATATACGTGAAATTATTTTCGAGGGTTCATCGCCGGCTATTTCAGCAAATTCTCTGGAAGTAATATTATCGCTCACACCATCTGAACAGGCAACTATGATATCACCTGGAAGAAGTGTGACTATCGCTACCGCAAGGTTTCTCCAATCAGGGCCAGTTGAACTAAGTCTTCCTCCGGGATCTGTCGAGTCAGTTCTTGTTGCAGGAAAAATATCAATACATGAAAGTGTAGTTTTATTGGTTTCGCTTTCGGTAAATTTTCTGAGCAAAAACACCTTGCAATCGCCAACAGAGACAGCGACGAATTGATCACCTTGAGCACAGCCTGCAAGAAAAGTGGTACTGCTTGCTTTCGCTTCTGTTGCCTCAGTTAGAGCATCTTGCGCTTTGGCTACTGAGTCTAGAAGCATACCAGCAATTGATCGTGTATTTTTCGAAATTTTAGGAAGAGTCCCTTGCATATGGGTAAAAGCTGTGCCTACAGCAGTTTGAGCTGCAAGTTGTGCGCGCTCTCCCCAGTTGCAGCCATCGGCGAGTACAAAGCACTCGTAGTTTGCTATTTTTGCGGCAATAACTTCATCTGCGTTAATTGAAGCTTGTTTACAGGCAAAGATCTTTCTAGTTTTTTCATCGTAATAGGCATCTTTTGAAACGATCTGAACTCTTCTACCGTTAATCACGCACGCTATTGGCAACTGGGTTTGATCTAGTTCTGGCGGCTCTTCGAGTGTGATTCCATAGTTATTGACAGAGTGACAAAAAATAGCATTGCCAGTTTTTTTACCTTCTGAAACCCGAATTTTTGCGATTGCGTTTCTAAACGCATCTTGCGTTTGAAACCTTGAAAAAGAGTAGGTTTGAATATGGACTATATCGCGTGGGGACTCTTTTGCTTCAGAGATGCTTCTAGGACGGCCTGATTTTTCGCCTGCACTTACTAATGATAGTGTATTAAAACTACTTGAAAGTGGATCTAATTGCATGAAATATTATAATTATCCAAAATTTGGGTTCTAATTATATATAAGAGTTGGGATTTAATTCTAGGAGGAAATACCTGCAGAATACACTGCAGGCTTTACTGAAATCGTGATTTAGACTTCTTCGTCGTATTGCGAGTCAGCGTGAGGCCTCGCACCACTATGTGCGCCACGCATGGACCCTTGTCGAGGGCCGCGATTCGGTCTCGCGCTACCATCTGTACGAGCTCGACTAACACGTAGAGGTCTGTTGACGAAGTTGTAATTGTCAAGCTTTTCGATAGCTTGGTTACATGAGTTTTCGTCTAACATTTCTACAAAGCCGAAGCCTTTTGAGCGACCAGTATAGGGATCAGTAACGATACGGACAGAGACAACTTCGCCGAACTGCTCGAAAAGCTCCTTCAGAGCTTCTTCCGTTGCATTCCAGGATAAGTTTCCGATAAAAATTTTAGCGGTCATTAGGTCTTCTCTTGATTTTGTTTCTTTCTAACACGAGCCGTATTCTCCCACAAAGGCGGAATTTTCTGCACACTTTTTGTGTAATAGTGTATAATATTGCCCATTATGAAACATTGTTCTGTTATAGCCATTATCCCTGCCAGATATGCCTCGAGCCGTTTTCCTGGCAAAATGCTTGCTCCCATAATGGGCAAAAGTCTTTTGCATAGGACGTGGGAACGAGTCCAAAAATGTCCGCAAATTTCATCAATTGTGGTTGCAGCAGATAGCGAACTTGTCTACAACCATGTGCAAAGCTTTGGCGGAATAGCAGTAATGACCTCACCGGATCATCAAACTGGTTCCGATCGCATCATAGAAGTATTAAAACGCTATCCAGAGCTTACTCAGGCAGATGTAATCCTGAATGTTCAGGGCGACGAGCCTTGCATTTCACATGATGTGCTCCATAATGTCTCTTCTACATTACTAAGCAATCCAGAAGAGTGCATGGCATCAGTATGCGTTCCAATAAGTGATCCAGATGAAATCAATAGCCCTTCAGTAGTAAAGTGCGTTATGGATCGTAATGATTATGCGCTCTACTTTAGCAGAAGTCCTATTCCAGGCGTAAAGCCTCTTGGAAAGCATGCTCCCTTTTATTACAAACATCTTGGCATCTATGCCTTTCGCCGTGATTTTTTACTTAAGTATGGAGAGCTTCCCGTTGGAAGGCTTCAGCTTGTAGAAGATCTAGAACAGCTTAAAGTATTAGAGGCCGGTTATAAAATTCGTATGGTCTATACTAATGAGTGTAGTCCTGCAGTAGATATTCCAGAAGACATTGAACGGGTGAAAAAGTGGTTATGCAGCCAAAATATATATTCGTAACAGGAGGCGTCGTCTCCTCCCTCGGCAAGGGTATTGCCGCATCAAGTATTGGACTTTTGCTCGAGCGTCAGGGCTTTAAAGTTGCTATGATGAAGCTAGATCCCTATCTTAACGTAGATCCAGGGACAATGAGTCCATTTCAGCATGGCGAAGTCTATGTGACTGACGATGGTGCTGAAACTGATCTAGACCTCGGACACTACTTTCGCTTTACCCACTCTCCCCTCTCGAAGAAATCATCTGTCAGTTCCGGCCAAATCTATAATGAAGTTATTCGTAGGGAACGTAGAGGTGACTATTTAGGAAAAACAGTGCAGGTAATTCCCCATGTCACCGATGAGATCAAAAGGCGAATCATCGATTGCGCAGACCTCTCAGACATTATTATTGTTGAAATCGGTGGAACAGTTGGCGATATTGAATCTCTTCCATTTCTCGAGGCAATACGTCAGCTAAGGTATGAGAAAAGAGCTTCCTGTCTAAACATTCACGTCACCTATGTTCCCTATATTAAGGCTGCAGGAGAGGTAAAGACAAAGCCGACACAGCACTCTGTGCAGCAGCTTCGCCAGATAGGCATATCTCCAGATATAATCCTTTGCAGATCAGAATCTGAGCTCTCGCAAGGTGAAAAGGAAAAAATAAGCCTATTTTGCAACGTTCGCGAGGATGCTGTTATTGAATGTACAGATGTAGAGCATAGCATCTATGAAGTACCTCTAAAACTTCATGCGCAAGGTATCGAAGATAAAATCTGCCAGATGCTGCAACTTCCTAAAAAAAGTACAAATCTTGAAAGCTGGCAGCAGCTTATCGAAACAATACGTCACCCGCAAGGAGTCATCACTGTTGGCATCGTCGGAAAGTATGTCCAGCACCAAGATGCCTATAAGTCTGTCTTTGAGGCCCTTCAACATGGAGCCTACGCAAATGGCTACAAGATAGAAATTAGGCGTATTGAATCTGACCGCTTTGATGAGAGCGGAAGCTTTCCTGACTGGGCCCAAGGATGCGATGGCTATCTCGTTCCAGGTGGTTTTGGAGATAGAGGATGGTATGGGAAGATTGCCTGTGCAAAATACTGCCGTGAAAATAATATACCCTATTTTGGGATATGCCTCGGCATGCAGGTATTGGTTGTAGAGTTTGCTCGTAATTGTCTAAAGCTAGACAGGGCTGACTCTACCGAAATGGATCAAACTACCCCACATCCAATTATTTCCCTCTTAGAAGAGCAAAGGCTCGTTACTGATAGAGGCGGCACAATGCGCCTTGGGGCCTATCCATGCCTTCTCAAACAAGAAAGCCTAGCGCGAAAAGCGTATGGCAAGGATAAAATTTTAGAGCGCCATCGTCATCGTTATGAGCTTAATAATAAATATAGAGATCGCTTAGAAGAGGCAGGCCTTAGCATTAGCGGGCATTATGAAGAGGGCGACCTTTGTGAAATTGTGGAAGTAAAAAAACACCCTTGGATGGTAGGTGCGCAATTTCACCCAGAGTTTGCCTCAAAACCACTTGAACCCCACCCCCTCTTTCGAGACTTCGTAAAGGCTATGATTGAACATGCAAAAAGGTAGAATACTAGGTGTAGACTTTGGTTTAAAGCGGATAGGGCTTGCAGTATCCGATCCGCTAAAGATTATCGCATCTCCCCTTGAAAACTTAGAGGCTGGCCATACTGTAGAAGCATCAGCTAAAAGGCTGGTAGAACATCTTGAGACCTTAAAAAAGGAAAAGGGCTACCATATCGAAGCAATCATTATCGGTCTTCCTCTCCATATGAGCGGTGCAGAATCTGAGAGATCAAACTTAGTCAGAGCTTTTAAGGAGCACATAGCTACCTTATCTAATCTTCCTGTAGAACTCTTTGACGAGCGACTCAGTAGCGTACAAGCGGATCGCGCGCTCATGGAAACGGGTTTTTCTAGAAAAAAGCGCGCAGAGGTTGTTGATAGAGTCTCTGCGCAGATAGTGCTTCAAACGTACCTTGCCCAACGAGGCTCTCGATGACTGACTTTAGCAGTGTGTGGTGGATCTGGTTTAATGTATTACTGGTTGTTTTGTTAGTTATTGACCTCAAGTTTCTTCCAAAGCAGAAACCGAGTCATTCACTTTATGCCTGTTTTGGATGGCTTTTTATTGCCGCCTCCTTTGCTGGACTTCTCTATTTTTTCAAGGGAAGTGATAAAGCACTCGAGTTTGTTACAGGCTATGTCATTGAAGAATCACTTAGTATCGATAATCTCTTCGTCTTTTTGATGATCTTTCGCCACTTTCACGTGCCAAGTAACTGGCAAACAAAAATACTGATGTATGGTATTTTTGGCGCGATCGTGATGCGATTATCCTTTATCGTAGCAGGTATTGCCCTAGTACAACTTTCGCATTGGATATTGGTTCTTTTTGGCGTTTTCTTGGTCTTTACAGGATGTACGATGTTTAAAAAGCAAAAAGAGGCCCATCATCCAAAGCCATCGCCTATTACAGGTTGGGTAAAGCGCTTTTTAACGTGTACAGATAGCTGGGAGACGGATCGCTTTTTTATTAAACAGGGCGGAAAACTTTGTGCAACTCCTGCCTTTTTAGTACTTTGTACAATCGAGACAACAGACCTTATTTTTGCCCTCGATTCAATTCCGGCAATATTTGCAATTACGCTCGACCCTTTTATAGTCTATAGCTGCAGCTCACTTGCTGTTGTAGGACTTCGCTCATTTTATTTTGTCTTTAAAGAGCTTCTAAACCTCTTTGACTATTTGCATTATGGTGTAAGCCTTATCTTAATTTTCATTGGCTTTAAAATGATTATCGCTCCATTTTACGCAATCAATACTGTAACATCGCTTGCTATAGTCGGCACAATTCTCATAACATCAATGCTGATTCCAAATAAGCGAGGAAGTCAATAATGGCCTCTTATGCACATGTGCTTAATCTCGATACTGTAGGCGGAGTAGAAGAGCTTTTTGTTCACTACTTAACAAATGCAAAAAGCCTCACGCATGACATGCAGCACGTACTTGTTACTTCTAATACACCCCATAAATTCTTTAAGCCATATTTACGATCTGCTAATTCAGTAAGCCTTGAAAAGTACATAGGCCCTATAAAAGCTCCAGGCTTCATTCGCACTTATAAACGAAAACGCGCCCTTTCAAAAATATCTGCCGATGCAACCATATTATGGAACAGGATGGAATCCTATAAATGGCCCGGGCATGTCATCTATTACGAACATGGCGCATCGTGGATTGCCAAAAAGAGCCCTGAATCATCTAGCTTTTTCTCAAACCTTGATGCCATTATCGCTAATTCCTACGCAGCAAAACGAGTCCTTGAGCTAAAGTGGGAAGTAAAACAGCCTGTAGTTGTCATTGAAAACCCCCTAAAACCAACCATTCAGCCTGCAATGTTTGCTAAAAAGCATCCTAAAACCCTGCGAATTGGTTATATCGGAAGGTTAATTCCTTTAAAGGGTGTATCAATCCTTTTGCATGCCCTCAAGCTATTACAAAACTCGCAGGTGTCACTTACAGTAGCTGGCGATGGCCCAGAAAAAGAATCTCTTATGCAGCTTGCAAAGGAGCTTGGCCTTCCTGTGACCTTTTATGGCGTAGTTAAGGATGTCTCTAGCTTTTATGACTCAATCGACCTCCTCGTAGTGCCCTCAATACGAGAGCCTCTTGGCCTTGTTGCACAAGAAGCTGCCCTTCGCGGCTGCCCTGTCATTGCAGCGAATGTCGATGGCCTGCCAGAAGTAGTTCGCGATACTGTAACAGGGTTTTGTCTAGACCCAACACTCGATGTTCGCCATTATCAAACCCTTGGAGGAAAGCTTCACGGCCTGCCCGATCTTGTCTACGACCCTCGAGAAGATAAGCTCCTCCCCCCAAAGCTTCTCAACCCACAAGATATAGCTCAAGCAATCATGAACCTGCTTTCTGATTCAAAACTCTATGAATCTATGAGCCAAAACGCGATTGCCTTTGCCCTGCAGCGCCCAAACTTCCTCGAGTATACACAAAATCTATTAAACTTTTTTAAACAAACAGCACTTCAAAGCAATCACCGCTCTGCTTAGAGAGGCGTTGTGTAATTGTACCGTTTTCAAGGTCCGGCGGGGTGCTGCAGTCCGTCTTCGTCGCCTCGTTGTATAGGCACTCTCGGTGACTCAATGGTAATTTATGCGACAATCCCGCTTAGAGGCACAAGGGTTGCTTCAAGTTTATATTATTAAAAAGTTTAGTTATTCGTTTTCTGGTTTTAATTAATTGTCGAAACGTAGATAATTGTTTCCTAATTTAGGGAAATAATGTCTTTTGTTATTCGCGGATTACAGTATGTAGGTCAGGGCATCGGCAACGCAGCTACTGGCTTTATGCTGGCACGCGACACAAATGGCCTTGCCGGCCGTAATATTCGAGTTCAAGATATAAACCGAAGCCAGCTGATAGATGATGTTTCAAGAAATATATTGTCAAAATACCTGCCCGGCGACCAGCAAAGGGTAGGCAGTACTATTCGTGAACTCATTGAGCACGTTTTCTTTGTTTTTGCCTTGAAAGATCTAAATGTCGAAGAAAATCAGGAAATTCCAGAAGATGTACTCATAGATCACTTTTTAAGTTCAATTTTACGTCTTGTAATTAATGAATTCAAAAGCGGTCAGAATGTTTCAGACAAAGAGCATTTTATACAAATTGCAAACACGATGCTTCAAGAAGCATTTCCAGGCGGTACATGGGATGAAAAAATCCCAAGAGCTGCTCGCTACGTTCTTTCCGATAATTTTATAGCAAAAAGTCTTGCTAAACTTTTCGTAGATCAGGATCAAGATTTAAGCTGGAAGGGAATCACAGAGCTTCTTGCTACCTATCTCGAAGATATGTATGGATCTCTTTCCTATAAGCCAAGGGCACCGCTGGATCCAAATTCAGGAGCGCCTACTCTCATTAAAGATATACGCACATGGGTAGATACCAGAGCGAAAAGTACAAACCAAATCTGTTGGTTCTCAAGTAAAGAACTCTCACAAAGTTCAAATCTTTTTGTTAACCAGTTCATAACAAGAATTTTGCGAGGAGAAGTTAGCCAAAGGGAAGATAAACATACTCTCGAAGAGGCCCGTACCTGGACGCTCGACCACTTACAAAATAGTATGGAGGTTCTCTATGAGCTTATCTTTACTCCCGCACAGGGCGAGAGCGAAGAAGCCCGTCACAATGCCTTCGCCGATAAAATTGTTGCTAATGCCGTTCAAGTCCTTCCAAGAACAGATCACAACCTGAAGTTGATCGATGCGATGAATGATCAGGAGGTGCTTCATGAACTTGCAATACGAAACCAAGTTGTTCAAGAAAAACCAAGAGAGCAGCTAAAAGCCTTCGAAGTAGCCGAGGCTTTGAAGCTTATATTAGAAAGAGAGCTCCGTCCAGAAGAGCTTGCCGCTCGCCTGCCTACATTTTTACCTGCAGATACAGCACTTTCATATCTCTATTCATTTCTTTCTTTTTATGTCGTTGAGCTCCATTCCCAGCTTACTGATATTTCAAAACATGGCAGAGAATCAGAAACCCGGCTTAAAGAAGGCAGCGGAAAGGAAATAAGCGGCTGGATCGACGTAGGTATAGACTTTGCTAAAAAACTCTGCATTCCAAAAAGACGCGATCGTGTACTTGCTCTTTCAAGCTTTCCATTTATGAACAAGCTTGCAAGCCATATGATGAGGTCATCAAATCCTGTCGCTGCTAGCTACGTAGAATCTACGCTTAAAAACCTCGTTCATATTATTTTAGATAAAGCGATTGAAGGAAACATCCAAAATCCTGAGGAAGCGCTTGCGAGCCTTTTAAATGCAGGCCTTCAGGAGGGACAAGACAAAGTCTTAGAGCTTGTCAAAATTATGGAAGAGCCGCAGGAAGAGGGCTTTGAAAAGGCTTTTCTTACGAATGCTACGTACCACATTCTTACCAAAGCAATTTCCAAAGAGAACTTTGAACGCATACTGCCGCCATCGCTTCGTGAATGCGGCCTTTGGGAGATGCTTGGCGACTATCTTGCTTCCTATTTTATCCAGCTTTATGAGCAAACAAATAAAGTAAAAGAACTGGAGGCTTCAAAAGAGTTTTCCGTTGAAGGTGAAGATTTAAAAGGACTCATTCAATCCTTTCAGGAAACAATTATCGAATGGATTGATCGCCCATCAGAAAAGGCCGCAACGTCGTACGAGCGCTTTAAAAATCAGCTAAGAGCAGGGCAAGGATTGAAAAACGTCGTGCGCTATGTGCTTCCTAAAGTTGTAGAGCCTCTTGTTGCCTATCACCTCAATCCAAAAGAAGAGAAAACATCTCAAAAACGAGCAGCAGATCTGATTGTACTGCTCATCTCCACAATGCAAAAAGGCTTTGATGCAATTGACGAGTATGAAGCTTTCGCAGATCGTAAAGAGTGGCTTATTCAGCATGGCTACACTGCAGAGATACTAGCTAAATACAGACTCGAGCAGGATATTCCAGACGAGCAAGACATAGATATTCGAGATCTTTTGCTCCATGAAATCTCTGAAGAGATTGTACAAGAGCTCCTACCTCAGGAATTACTTAGCAAAATCGTCCCAGATGAAGAATCTATCTGCAATATCGATAGGATCTTAGCAAGCATTACCTTTAGCTATCTACAGCGCGCCTATAACTACTCGCATGCAATGCGAGAGCTTTTGTATGGAGAAGAAGGACTGCAGGATGAGATGATGCTTGAGTTTGAAGAATTTATCTCAGAGCAAATTGAAGGCTATTTTGGATCAGAAGCAAGTAGCAACAAAACATGGCTGGAAGAAGTAACAAGGCTTATTTTTACTTCAGAAAATGAACAGCAGCGTGCTCTTTTGAAGAAATTTACTCCAAATATCTACTTTGGAGCGATTGGCTTTTGCATACAAAATGCAAATGGCAATCAAAACCTGCTGCAGCTTTTCGCGCCGGTTGTTCAAGAGGCGCAAAGGCTCTTTTTAGTGCTCAATAAAAAGCTTTCGAGAGAAGCGACTATACATGAGCTTGCAATCACTGAGGATGAACTTGCTCGCTGCTCGCATCCTAAGCTTTTTTACTGGGTATTTGCACGAAGAGCATTGGATAAACTGTATACGGACGATCAATGGAAAAAATTTATTCCAGAACTAGTTCAGGGCTTCTTTACCAAAGATAAGGCAGCAAACTTTTTGGTAAATATTTATGAAACTGTCCACACATCTCAAGAAATTTTGCAAAAAGAAGAGGAAGATGCTGTTAGGCTCGTTGCAAAAGAAGATGGATTGGCAGAATTTCTCGATGATTTCTTTGTTGAAAACATTATTTTTCTTTTAAATGAAGTTGGTGCAGAAGATGGCCCTGTAAATAAGGGACTTCCTACACTTTTAAACACCTTCCTGAAACAGTGCTTTACTGATAAAGAGTCCGAGTTTGCTACAATTCGCGACACCGTAGTAAGAAGGCTTATCTTTACCATGGCAAAGCGCGTGATGACCAAAGATTTGTCTATTGTTTCCCAGGCAAAAGCAATAATCCATAGTTATAAGCGAAAAGATACTTTTGCAACCGCTGAGCTTATTCTTGAGACACTTCTTCCAGAAAATCTTACCGAGACTCCCCTTGCAAAACTTGTGCTCTCAGATATGCTGAAGCGCCAGATTGGCGAGCTTGTGGGCCACTTCCATTCTAGCGAAGAGCGCATACTTCTTCGTGCTAAAGAGGCTAAAGGCTACCTCCATAGCCTGCCAGGTATGAAGGCATTCTACGAAGATATGATGCAAGGCCTTACTGAGAAACTCGATGATTTTTCAAAGCCGAAAATCAATCGGATTTCTGATGAATTCCCTGATTATGTAGACGAGCTTCTTAAAGAAGCGCTTCGTGATGAAGAGCTCGGCCCTATTACTAGGGAGTTTTTTAGAGCGGTTGTTACTATCATCATGCAAGAGGTCGCTACACCAAAGCCTGGCCAGACTGTTGAAGAGCGTATAATAGAAGTGCTCCATGGACTCATGCAAGAGGGAAAGACTCCTCTAGATTGGATGAAAGCGCTGCTTCCTGAGGTAACACTAAAAGAACTTCTTCCAGAGTGTTTGCAAAACGCAATCACTCATGAAAAACTGCTAAAATGGTTTTTCACCCCTTATGTTGAACAGGTCCAAGAGACTCATGTCAGAATAGTTGAAGAGGTGGAAAAAGCACCTGACGCGAATGTGGATAGAATGCAGCGATTTATCCAGGCTTTTCTCTTAGACTATACAAAACCCTTTGCAACTAAGGGCGGTTTTTTGGGCAAGGAAGGTGTCGTTCGTGAAATTGAACGGGCTATCCTTGGGTCTCTTGAAGATGGTAAAGATGATGTCCTGACCCCAAGTTTTCAAAAGTATTTAAACGCTACAGTGAGCCAGGTTACAAGGCACCTTGCAAATTCTGGAATGCTTGACCCCCAATACCTCACAGGAGCGCTCATTGAATCTTTAGATGCTCTCGATGATTTTGTACCTGAGAATATGCCAGCACCAGATGACTTTGCTAAGGTTGCCAAGGATAAGGTTCTTGAAATGGTCTTTCCGCAAGGAAAAGATGCCCTCTTAGTGCCTGAAGTTGCGAAAGAGTTTGTCTGGACGAAAGTGTCTCAATCAGTTGAAGAATTCTTCGATGAGATTACCGATTCAGATAAGCGTATTGCATGGGTTATTGATCGCCTGGTTCCCCTGGTTACAAAAGATGAAACTTTGTTAAAAGAGCGTCTACAAGCCGTAGAAGACCTTCGCAGGCCAATTCTGAACGGAGAGACAAAAGACGCAAGCTTCAAAGTAAAAACAGAGGCTATGTTTAAACGCTATGTAGTCGACCTCTCTTTGCAAAAAACAGAAGAAAGAATAGATCAGAAGGGCTGGTGGTGGCCGATTGCCTGGATTGCAAAGCAGGTTATGAAATTTATTACCTACCTCTACGTTCGCTTTTTCCTTCGTGATAGGCTTTACTCCTATCTCGTAAATCCAAACAATAACGAAAAAATCAGACGCCTTCTCTGGGCCTTCTTGCAAGCAAAACCATCTGCAAATAAGCCCGATGAAGCTATGAAGATAGAGCTTATAGAAAAAATGAACCGAGCTCTCGGCGCAACGGGTATAACAGGCAGACTTCTCAACAACTACTTCGCGGGCGATCTTGCGAATCTAGTCTTCAACAGAAACATCGTCGACATCCTCTGCGAGTAAAAACACTTTTACCACAAGCGATGGGAAGGAAGAGCAATTCCTTCCCATCGCTCTGTGGTAAAAAATTCATAAATAACTTCCACATAAATGCCTCTTGCTTTCAGACTGATTTCACGCTATCATCAGAAGTTTAGCAAAAGATTGAGATACCCACATGATGATGAAGCCTCAAACTATAAATCCTCTTGAAGAGACAAATGCTTCTAAGATAGCAGAGCCATGCGTGCTTGTTATCTTTGGTGCAACTGGCGACTTAACAGCAAGAAAGCTCTTTCCTGCTATCTACAACCTAAAGCGCGAGGGGCAACTCCCCTCCCACTTTGCATGCGTTGGTTTTGCAAGAAGACAGAAATCTCATGATCAGTTCCGTCAAGAGATGTATCAGGCTATTAGCAAATATTCACGTGTTAAGCCCGTCGATCAGACGATTTGGGAAAGCTTTTCCGAGCAAATCTTTTACCACATTTCAGAATTTGATAACGACGAGGGCTACGAGGCCTTAAAAGCTTTCCTTCAAGATATCGATATGCGCTTTGGGACAAAGGGTAACCGAGTCTTTTACCTCTCAGTTCCGCCGAGTCACTTTGAGCTTATTGTAGAGAAACTTGGAAAGCATGGGCTTATCTACCCTACAGATGCACCTTCTGGCAAGTGGTCTAAAGTTATTATTGAAAAGCCTTTTGGCCACGACCTCGAAAGTGCTTATGAGCTGCAAGGCAAAATCTCAAGCTACCTCAAAGAAGAACAGATTTATAGAATCGATCACTGGCTTGGCAAAGAAACGGTGCAAAACCTCCTTGTGATGCGATTTGGCAATGCAATCTTTGAATCTATCTGGAATAACCGCTACATCGACTCGATTCAGATTACTGTTGCAGAGGATTTAGGCGTAGGTACGCGTGGCAAATTCTGGGAAGAGGCTGGAATGCTTCGAGATATCGTCCAAAACCACGTCATGCAGCTTCTCAGCCTCGTTGCGATGGAACCGCCAGTTGATATTAAGGCAGACTCTATCCGCGACGAAAAGGTAAAAGTACTCCACTCAATTCGCTCGATACCACTTCACAACCTCGATCATCACGTAATTCGCGGACAATATGGCCCCGGATTTATCGAGGGTGAAGCTGTTAAGGGCTATAGACAAGAAGATAATGTATCACCGACATCTTCTGTAGAGACCTATGTCGCGATGCAGCTTTTCATTGATAACTGGCGCTGGGCTGGCGTTCCATTTTACATTAGAGCTGGTAAGCGTCTTCCAAAAAAAGCTACTGAAATTGCCGTAGTCTTTAAAGAAGCACCAGGTGTACTTTTTAATCGCTCTTGTCATAGAGATGATTCTAACGTTCTGGTAATTCGCATACAGCCAGACGAAGGTATTGGACTTCGCATCAATTCTAAAGTGCCAGGTATTAATAACCCCATCCAGCCAGTTCGCATGGACTTTCGCTATGGCTCTTACTTTGGTGTAGCGCCGCCAGAGGCGTATGAGCGTTTGATTATCGACTGCATATTAGGAGACTCTACTCTCTTTGCTCGAGAAGATGAAGTGCTCGCTTCTTGGAAGCTCCTCTCCCCTATTTTAAAACGCTGGGAAGAAATAAAGCCGCATGACTTTCCAAACTATCCATCAGGATCTTGGGGACCGCAAGCAGCTGAACAGCTTATGCAAAAAACTGGCAGACACTGGAGATTTTTATAATATGAACGGCTTTCAAGAAACTGATTTTCAGGAAAATGTGCAGGTGGCTATTGAGGGTCAAAACCTTATCAAAGCATCGCTTTTTAACCTTATCGTCGTTGCAAATAGCCTGCAACGCGGGCTAGAATGCAGAGAACTTGTACGCATCGTTACAGAAAAATTTCCTTGTAGAGTAATTTTTGTACAATCAGATGATTCAAGCCAGGCTGACTTTTTCCAGACTGAACATACCATACAGTGCATTGGCTCTGGCCAAACACGAGTATGCTTTGATCAGTTTACAATAGAAGCATCAACAAGCCAGCTGCACAAAGTGCCCTTCTTGATCCTTCCAAATATTATGCCAGACCTTCCAGTCTATATTCTTCTTGGCCATGATCCTACAGAAGATCATGTAATTTTGCCTCAGCTGCAAAAGTATGCAAATCGTGTTGTCTTTGACTGTGAAAGCATCGACAATGTGCAGCGCTTTAGCGAGCGCATGAGTGCGATGATACATGAAAGTACGGGCGATCTTATCGACGTAAACTGGTCTCGCACAAAAGCTTGGCGAGAGGTGCTGGCCCGCGTCTTTAGTGATAAGGAAAAGCAAGAGCATCTTAATGGCGCAAAGATGATACAGATCTCCTTTGCAGGAAGATCCCTTCATAACCAGCCAAAGCATGAACTTCAGGCAATATATCTACAGGCATGGCTTGCTGCCCAGCTTGGATGGACTCTAGAGAGTATGCAAAAGCAAGATAGCGTAATACAAATAAGCTATCGCTCCCACCTTGGCCCAATCAATGTCACGATACTTGCTAAAGATACAGATGCAATAGAAGCTGGAGCTCTCTATTCAATAGAAGTGACAACGCATGCTGAGGCGCACTACCTTATTTCACATGAAAGAGACCGCCAGCTTGTTACTGTGCATGCTTCAACATTAGAGCGCTGCGAGATGCCATATACACTCTTCTTACATAACTATCAGAAGGGTACAGCACTTGTTAATGAAATCTTTTACCAGCCATTTAGCGAGCATTATGCGCCAATGCTTTCTGCGCTAAAATCACCTCTATGGGGACAAAGTGTCTAATCGCTCGCTGATAAATCTCTCCTCTGAAGATCAGGTAATTGATTTTTGTCTCGTGCACTTTGTTGACGAGGCAAATTTTGCCATAGATTCTCATGGAAGCTTTACTGTTGCCCTCTCTGGCGGCAGCACCCCTAAAAAGTTCTATGATGCACTTACCCACTCTGAAGAGGCAAAAGCACTAGATTGGTCAAAAATATGCCTTTTTTGGAGCGATGAGAGAGCTGTGCCACCAGATCATGCAGACTCAAACTACCATATGGCAATGCAGTTTTTCTCCAAAGCTCCATTCAACCAGGCAAAGATCTTCCGCATGGAAGCAGAACGGCAAGATCGAAATGAAGCGGCTGCAGAGTACTCCCAAAAAATCTTAGAAAACTGCCATAACGGCCGATTTGACCTCGTCTATCTCGGTCTTGGCGAAGATGGCCATATAGCATCCCTCTTCCCAGAAACAGAAGCCCTCAAAATACAAGATAAGCTCGTTGTCGCAAACTATGTGCCAAAGCTAAATGGCTGGCGCATGACACTTACCTTCCACTCTATTAATAACGCCAAGAACATCGTCCTTATTGCGACAGGCAGCAAAAAAACTCAAATTTTGCACGAAGTTCTCGACAGCAAAGACCAAAAGAAGTACCCGGCCCAAGCAATCTCAGGCCGAGAAGTCCCTGCTTTCTTTGTCACTGATTCCTATTAGGCTCCCTGACTTTTATAGGAATTGGCAAAATAGTTCCATCAGTTGCGTAAACTTTCCACTCTTCTAATTGTGGAGGCCTTATGTCAAATTCAAATACTCGCATTAGTTGTGCAGCTTCTGCACTATCCGTGAAACAGTGAAGCTTTTTAAGCCGCTCAAAGGTTGAAATTTCTGCTATTTGTTCTTTTTGATTCCAGCTGATTGTAAGTTCCTCAAGCTGAGTTTCGCCTTGTTTTCCGATTGCAAGAAGTAGAGACTCGGAATACATTCCTTTTAAAGTAAGATGTGCTAGGCTTTCGAACGTATCAAGCAGCTTCGGAAGTGATGCCATGAGATCTGGGTCTCTGTCGAAGGATGTGAGATCTATCGTAAGAGTTCTAAATCCAGGGCGTGCATGTACTATAACGTCATTTGCTAAGCTGCCTATCGTGCCATCTTCAATAACTTTGATGGAAAGCTGCTCTAGTTGCGGAGAAGAAGCAATCCAGCATAAACTTCCTGGCCTAATACTAACATTTTCAAGCACCAAATTTCGTACTGATTGCGTAAACTGGTGGCATGTTGAAAAATCCAAATAATTTTGAATATCCTTTAATGAAAGATTCTGCAGTCGGGAAAAATGATTAAATACCTCGGGTACAATTTCGCCTCCCCAAAATTCAAGTGTAGCAATATGTGGAGCAAATTTTGCGAGTTTTTCTATCTTTACACGTGAATCACGTTGTGGCAGAGGCATCGCTAAAGCTAAAAGATTCTTGCAAAGAGCAATGTTGCCAAGGCCTTGACTATCTAGGCCATCACTTAAATGCAAAAGATGAAGATTTGGATATACCTTTTGTTCGAGCCACCCAATTACAGCTTCTCCAAAGCGAGGCTTTATCCTTTCAAGCTCTATTGTTTTTAAAGAATTTATACTTTCGAGAGCTTTGATTTCGTTGTATGGAGCGTGATTTTTTGCTTTTGTAAGAGCTAAACAGATAAGTCGTATTAAGCCCGAATCAAGTACCAATTTTTCTGCAGGTAACATACCAAGCACTATAAGTTCTTGATATCGATCTGCAATAAACTTCGTAATTTTTTCAATTTCTTCATCTGAGAGGCGAAGCTGCTCATCAAGTAAAAGCCGATCTGCTTTGTTTACAAGGGCATTAAAGAGCATCGCATGCTTTTGCGCATTGATGGTAATCCTCTCAGGATTATAGAGAGAGATCCACTTAAGAAAATCTTCCTTAGAAAGAGGTTCAAAAAGCTTTTCAAGTGCTGTATGGGGTAAATCAACCATGCAGGCTTGAGCAAAGCGAAGCCAAAGGAGAGCTCCTAGAGCTTTTCTGAGCTTTGAAGTATCTAATCTTTTAATTGAGAGATCAACAATATCTTGAGGCATCTCGAGGATATAGTGTGCTATTTCAAAAAGTGCAACAACTTCTTCGTGCGTTAAATTTTCAAGTGGACGAAAATCATTACTTTGCAAAGCCTCGAGTAAAATATTAAGGGTTTTCGCTCGCTGAATGAGGGTATTTGGCTCATCATCGCCCCCAATCTGCATCGGAACCTGTATTTTACGCTCTCCAGTTGCCCATGTTCTAACGCGTTCTATGTATCTGCCAACGCATGGAAAACCTTCCCAAGTTGTATGCATTTCCTTAATCTTTTCAACAGTACATGAGCTGCGTTCAAGCATACCAGATATTACACCTAAAAGAAGATGATTGATTGCTTTTGTATCAGTCCCAAACTGAAGCTCAACATCAACAAGAAGCGCACGAGAATGTGTTAAGAGTTTCTGAGAACGGCCTCTGATAAGTGCAATTGACTCATCTAACGCATTTTGCGACAATTGTTGCGAAGCAAAAAGTTTACCAAGGAGGGAAAATGCCCATAAATGGAGTGCTGATGGTGAATTGTGATAGGAATCTATATGCTTATCTATCCAAGAGAGCAAGAAGCTATTTTTTGATTCAACAGTTTCTGCACTTGCGAGATTATCCAAAAGTTCGATAGCGCTATTTGTTAGCTCTATCCAATTGGTCACAAGATTTTGAACATCCTGATAGTTAGCACCGTTTTCAATACCAAGTGGGTCACAATATTTTGCAAGAATACTATGAATTTTAAGACAAACTGTAAGATTTGCCTGTAAAAGAGAAAGCCTCTCCTGTATCGGGTGGAGGTCCGCGAGCAAAGAGTTAAATTCAATTCCCTGCAGCCGCTCTGCAGTAAGAAGCTCTTCAATTTTTTTAGATTCAGCGATAATTGCGCTCCATATATCTCGTACCGCTGCGTCATTTTTGTGGATTTCAGCTTTTATAAATTCGACAATGGAATTGCCCACACCTGTTTTCCATTGATGAAGAGAATCAGGAGTTCGCTCTTGTTGCAGGGAAAGAAATTGACTTACAACAAGATCAAGAACTCTTATTGTTTCATCGTTCTGGCTAAAGGTGCCAGTTGCTCTATTCGTAACAAGAAGCGTTTGCAAGGTGCATTCTTTTACATCAGTAGCAAACCTGCATGCGCGTATATAGTGATCGCGTTCAGACCCTCTATGATACTGATGAGCTGTGCTAAGTCTTGTAAAAAAACGCTTTGCATTTTCAAGCTGTCCCTGTTCAAATGCAGATCGAGCTTTCTCATCAAGGTCTAGTACAACTGAGCTAAAGAGGCTTGTGAGCTCTGTCATGTCTTGATCTACTTCAGTTACTCTTCTTGACTGTGAAAAATTTTGCGCGTTTACCAAAGTAAGAGATGAAAAAAGAGCGGTAATTCTTTGTAAATCACCTGCAAGAGCATCCGCGTCTTCACTACTAGCATATTCTTGCGTCGCTTTTGCACACGCTTCTTTGACTATTTGATCAGCCCTTTGGAGTGCTTCATTATTGTCTAGCACGCTTGCTTGATAATTATGTATTGTGCCTGGAGGCAGAAGAGAGTTGTAGGCTTTTGGCTCCATAGTGTATCCTCATTTTTATTAGTAATTGCCCATATTAGGCTTGGCTCTTTTTTTAAGAAACATAAATTACAATTAGAATCCATATAAATTTTTATATTCACTTATGTTTTATAATTTTATTACTGCCTTGCTTTTATCATCTGCTTCTCTTGCTGCCATTGAAAAAATTGATACGCTCGCTCAGTTTTTGCAGGGCTCCTTAGCAGTAGATAATGATCGCGTTACGAAATTTCTGGTCGATGTTAAAACCTGGCATGTTGATTACTTTGATGTAAATCGCTACCCCCTTCATTATGACTATTATTTGACACTTGAAAATGCAACGCACGAGGGATACCTTGCAAACTATGATGTGCTAAAGCCAGAGTTTATTTTTGGCTCCCTCATTCATCATGGCTCTCAAGATTTATGGACTTTTGCCCTCTGGGAAGGCGATAAAGCAACATGCGAGGATATTGAGAGAGCGTTTAAAGCCGTGCAAGCAAGCTTTTATGATGGCAGAGAGCTCCTGTTTCGTCCTACCTCTACAAAGCAGGAAATAGAAGTTGCAGCAACTTCGATACCATGTATTACAAATGATGAGCTTTATAAAAAAAGCAGCTTTCAGATGCTTCATAGAGGAAAAAATGTCGGCACACTCAGGCTTGGCTTAGATGGCGCTAAAGAAGATGACATAGTCATACTTTCAGAATTAGTACCCGATGTAGCTCCTGTTGCAGGAATAATTCTCGAGCATCCATCTACTCCGCTCTCGCACCTTGCAATGAGAGCTAGAAGCTGGAATATTCCTCACGCTACTATTCAAGATGCTAGAGCTCTTTTTAGAGATTTTGTAGGCAAAAGAGTCTTTTTTGAGGTGACTACTTCTGGATATACGCTGAGACTTGCAGAGCCGCATGAAGAGACAAACGCGCCTTCTTCAAAACCAGTTTTCATTCAAATGCCAGATCTTACTGAAAAGCAAATAAAGCCTCTCCAGGAACTCAATGCAAACGCCTACGGTGTAAAAGCAGGCAACCTTCAGCAGGTTGCAAGGCTTGGCATACCTACAGGTGATGGCTTAGCAATCCCCTTTTACTACTATGAAGAGCATATGCAAAACTCTGGTGCTTATCTTGAACACGATCTTGAAAAGCGGCGGCAAGCTATCCTGAACTATCCACTAAACCCAGTTCTCCTAAAACTGTTTGTCCCAGGAGTCTTTGTTAGAAGCTCAACAAATTGCGAAGACCTTCCCGGTTTTGCCGCAGCAGGCCTGTATGAAACGGTGGCAAATGTCCAGGATATTTCTTGTTTTGAGCATGCCATAAAAAGGGTCTGGGCAAGTCTTTGGTCTGATCGAGCAGTAATCGAACGTAGTCGCTTTGCTATTGATGAAAAGCTTGTCTCAGCAGCCATTCTTTTGCAAAAATCGCTAAATGCCACTTCAAGCGGCGTCCTTGTTACAAAAGACATCTTTGATCCAACCGAATTTATGGAGGTATTTACCATAAATGCTTCCTTTGGCCTTGGCATAAACGTTGTAGATGGGCTCCTTCTTCCAGAACAGCTTCTCTATAACTACGACAACAAAGGCATTAAGGTGCTCTCTCGGGCTGCATCGCCTGAAATCATCGTCCTTTCTGAAACAGGCGGCACAAAATCAGTTCCCGCCCCATCGCTTCCCTACATATTATCAGACGATCAGGTAACAAAATTAGGAAAGGCAGCACGCATTCTCAAGCGAAAATTTAAAACAGAACTTGATATTGAGTGGCTTTTTGTAAATGAAGAGCTCTACATCCTGCAGGCTAGACCTTTTCAAGATGGGAAATAACGGCATTATAAACTTGGTGGGGGAAGAGGGTTATTGATTAATTTTAATGAAAGACTATTGAAACACGGGCTTGTCGCCTGATTATATAGGCATTCTCAGATTTCTCAAAAATCTCAAGTTGGCTCAGTGACTCAGTGGTGATTTATGCAACAACGCCGGTAAAATCTTCACTTGTTTCAAATTTTGACAGCTGCTAGGTTTTATTAAAAATTGAGGGTATCACAATGAAAAAGCTTTTAGTTATAGCAATGCTCTTTGCAAGCTCATCTCACGCTGATTACTACAGCCACCAATCTCCTCGTCCTGAAGTCTCTAGGGAGCTGCCAAAGCGGGTTATATCGAGCATCTATGAGAGTCCAGATGTTGTGAAGAAGGCAAGTGAGATTCTTCAAAAGCTTACTACCGAAGAAAAGATCGCTCAGATGTTTATGCTTGATATGGGAAATCTTTTTTCAGCTGACCCAGAATTTAGCAAATGGCTTGAAACAAACACTCCAGGTGCTTTTCTTTATCCCTGCAGTGCAATTGGAAATAGCGAATATGCCTTTACGCAAAAAAGTGTAGAGATGAACATTGCAAATGCTCTTGCTGCGATTAAAAATTCAAATGGCATTCCTCCTCTTGTAGGAATAGATAATGTGCACGGCGCTGCATCAATTGAGGAGACTCCTGTCTTTCCACATAATATAAACTTTCGCAACATGTCTGCCGAAAAAGCATTTAAGCATGCACGAAACAGTGGATCGGCACTTGCTGCATTTTCAAAGAAAGTCGGCATTACCATGGCCTTTGCTCCTACTGTTGCCATCTCTCATGATGAGCGCTGGGGAAGAAATTTTGAAAGTGCAGGACCTAATGTAGAGCCCTTAGCTGCAGGCGTAGTCTCTGGTATCCAGCAGATACGAAATGGAAGAATTCAAGGTATTCTTGCAACAGCTAAGCACTTTATAGGCGATGGCGACTCCTATCAGGGAAGGGATAAGTTTCTATCAGTTCTTGGACCAGATAGTGAAGAAACAAGAGCTGCTTTTTACGCGCGAAATGGAGCGGGCTTTCTGACTGCTATCGACTACGATGTTGGCTGCATTATGCTTAACTACGGAGCAAATGGCTTTAGCGATGGCACTATCCCCCATCACTTCGATACAAAAGCCATAGAGATGCTAAGACTTCCCCGCCATCTTGGCGGATTTGGCTTTAAAGGCTTTATTGTAACAGATGATAATGGCCAGTTTGAAGCAGATATCGCACATACCTATGTGCAGGAGCTCTCCCCGGATAATCCAAATTCTCCTTCAAAAGATGACTATCTGAAGGCAGTAAATTTGGCAAAGCAAAACTACTTTAACGCCTCCATCCGCACAATTAATGCCGGCGCAGACCAGCTGATGATTTCAGTTTCTGAGCCAAATCTCCTTGAAATGCTCGTTCAGGCAATAAAAGAAGGGGTTTCCCTCGATCGCATCAACGAGGCTGCTGGGTATATTCTTCGGGTAAAAGTAGCTATGGGCATATTTGAAGAGAGTCCATTTGTCCCAGTACAAAAAGATGATCTCCAGTTAGCATCAATTGCAGCCTATCAGGCAGCCTTTGACTCACTCTACTACAAGGGCCCTGAAACAAACACACTTATCCCAGACAATAAAACAGTCTTGCTTCTTGGCCGTGAAGAAGATCCATCAAAAGAGAAGCTCTGGTTTAGTTTTTATGACGATCTTGGCCTTCAAAGTGGAGGATGGACACTTGGATCCTATGGAGTATCTGGACACAACTTCTCAAACTTTACCTCGTCACGATCGACAAAAGAGTATTGGAGCGATCTCAGCAAGCGAAGCTACAGTATTAATGGCAAAGTTATCCACGGTGCAAGCACGATTCAACAAGCCTTTGGATATCGCAACATAACAACCGTAGAGGTTGCAGAGCAAGATATACCAAACTATACAGAGGCAACTGCTCACGCTGTTGTTGTCCTCGGCGAGTTTCCCTACTATGAGCTTGTTGGCGATATTGAAAACAACAATCCCCTTGGTGTAAATGGCTACTACTGGCTTGCACCAGAGGCACCTCCTCGAGGTTTTATGGGTCCATTTTTTCCTGTAAATAGCAACAACGAATATGACATCACGCTAACAACTCAAGATGTGAAAGTATGCCTTCAGCCAAGTGGACAGGATATGCCAGGTGCCAAAATTTCTCTTGCTACCTACAATAAGCTAAAAGCAGCATATAAGCAGGGAATAAAAACTACCGCCATACTCCTTGCCGGAAGATCCCTTAATGTAGATGCACCGCTCTTTGAAGCAGATAGCGATCCATTTGGTAAACTCTCACTTAGAGAAGCTGCAGAATCTATCGTCTATGCCTACTTCCCAGGAACATCAGGAGGTGAAGCTATCGTCGACTTTCTTATAGATACACCAATCAACCGGAAGCTTAACTAGTTATTCTTTTTTAAGAGAATCGGCCTGTTTTTCTAACATGCTGATTTGATTATTAAGCCGCTCGATTTGTGCCTGAAGCTGCTGATGCTCCATGGAAGTTGGATCAGTAGCTTGAATTTGTTTCATCATCTGATCGCGCTCTGCTTTAAGCTGTGATATTTGCAGGTTGAGGTTATCTACCTGAACTTGAATATAGCTTGGCAAGTTTGTTTCGGCAAAAGAGTGCGCACTTACTGCGAGAGCTACAGCTAGAATATAAGCTTTCATTAAAATCTCCTTTTTTTGCATCCTAGCGCTCAATTGAAATTTTATCAAGATTAAGGGAGATTCTATGAGCTTGTTAAATCCGGTATCTGAAAGTAAAAGCCTGCATATTGATAGGCAAAACCTTGCTACCTTTTCATCAAATCAAGAAATAGATCCGGTCACGCAGCTTGCACTTGAATGCTTCACCGATATTCAAAATGCAAGGCTTGGTGCATGGCATTACTTCAAGAAATACACGATAAGCACACTTGCCTTTACAGCAAGCCTTGCGATTCCCACGGCAGCTGCAGGGTATGCTCTATGGACTCATGTTCCACATACTGTTGAAACTGCAGCCGGAGTCTCCGCTGCAGCACTTACTCTTTTTGCAATAAATCAAGGGACAAAACGAATTACTGATGTATCACCTGTAAAAACCTTGATCACGCTAACAACGGGCGCCCTTTTTTACGGTGCGATGCAAATCGGAAGCTGCTGCTCGCGCTCATATGCAATAAGGGAGGAGGAAGCAAATGCCTTTATCGCTACCCGCTTTAAGGCTATGAAAGATAGCCTCAATGTTACCTATGAAGGTATGGCGCGCATTCTTCTTGCAGACCTTGATGAAGCAAAGGAAACACCAGATGCGCTCTTTAAGCTAAAACAGGCTGTAGAAAAAGTAGCAGCGCGCTTTGACAGAGTACGTCACCGTCTTGGCATATTTGGACTATCGCCATCAGAAATTACTGAAGCTACAAACGGGTTTCTAGAGGCGTGCCGCGCTGTAGAGGAATATAAAATAACCTTAAGGACAGATCCACAGTATAACATACGACTTCTTCTTGCATTGCCAGAAGAGAAGTTTGCAGATGGTTGCATTCCAGAATCTGTTTTAAGAGCTCTAAAAGAGGCAAATGCCTTAGAGCTTACCTCGGGATATAGGGTGAGAAAATTTGTACATATCGCATCTGGGGCTCTTTTGCCGCCTGTTGTAGCTCTTGGCGCTCTCTATTTGGCAGAAGCTGACTATAAATTAGGAGCATTAAGTGTTCTTGTCAGTGCATTAGCATCGCACCTTATCAACAGATCCCACAGCCAGTTTGAACAAGCTAGTAAAGCTATGCGGCAAAAGAAAGTTGAAGAGGCACGAGAAGAACTTACTCTGCTTTACAAAACCCTCGCAGAACACTGCACACTGCCAACAAGTAAAAAAAGAAAAAGGCTTCCAGTTCATCTTAAAGAGGCTAAAGCACTGAAGCCAAAACTTGCACAAATTGATGCTGCGATTAGCAATCTTGGTTTTGACTCGAAAAAGATTACTGAAAAACTACAAAATGCATTAGCATCATTGCGATAATTTTTGGAGCATATATGACAGCCTATTTATTTCCAGGACAAGGATCACAAAAAGAAGGTATGGGAGACACCCTTTTTGATGAATTTAGTGAACTTACCCAAACTGCCGACAAAATCCTTGGCTATTCTATCAAAGAACTTTGCCTGCAAGATCCAAACAAAAACCTTGCAAATACTGCATATACACAGCCGGCGCTCTTTGTTGTAAATGCCCTGATGTATCAAAAAAAGCTCCAGGATGGTCAAAAGCCATCTTTTGTTGCAGGCCATAGCCTCGGCGAATATTCAGCCCTCTATGCTGCTGGCTGCTTTGACTTTGAAACAGGCCTAAAACTCGTTCAAAGACGTGGAAAGCTCATGTCAGAAATTTCTGGCGGCGGTATGGCTGCAATCCTTGGCAAAACAAAAGAAGAAGTTGCTGATATCCTCAAACAAAATGGCCTTGAAGCAATAGATGTCGCCAACCTGAACTCATACAAGCAGGTTGTAATTTCTGGAAAGAAAGATGATGTCATCAGGTCAAAAGATGCCTTTGAACAGGCTGGTGCACGATTCTTTCCCCTCAATGTAAGCGGCGCGTTTCATTCGCGCTACATGAAGCCGGCAAAAGAAGAATATGCACGCAATTTAGCAGAGTTTTCCTTCAAAGATCCTCAAATTCCCTGCATCGCCAACTATACAGCCGAGCCCTACCAATCTGGAGAGGTGCAAAAGAATCTCGCTGAGCAGTTAGATCACTCCGTCCGCTGGGTAGAAACCATTGAATACCTCACTCGCCAAGGTGTTGTAAACTTCGAAGAAATCGGCCCAGGAATGGTACTCAAAGGACTTATTGCCAAAATCCAGAAGGGCTCATAACTACTTCTTGGCAGTATTCACCATCAAATGAGAGGCATTTTCCAATTTTCTCAAGTTGCACAAAACGAGGTGTTTGAGAAAGTGCCTTTTTGTCATGCTTCATGGCATCATAAAGATCAGGCAGGTTGTCGATTGTTTCTATACCATATGCTTTAAAAAGCAGAGAGACCCTCTCGATGGAGAGTTTGGATAAAAGCATCTCTTCGATGATACCAGTAGCAACAGCCTTTCCATGAGATACGCGATAATTAGTTGCTACTTCTATTGCGTGGCCAATAGTATGGCCAAAGTTTAAAATGCGTCTTAAGCCTCTCTCATAGGTATCTGCCTCTATAATTGCCTTTTTTATCCGAATACTTTCTGAAATAAGTGTTTCAATAGCAGGAGCGTGAAGATTTTTTATAGCAGCGACATTTTGTTCTAAAAAGCAAAAATATTCCGCATTATAGATAAGACCATGCTTAATAGCTTCCACGAGTCCATTTTTTAGCTCTTCTTCCGGCAATGTTAAAAGTGTGCTTATATTGATAAAGATCGCCTCTGGGTGATATATGGTGCCAATCATATTTTTACCCTGCGCTACATTCACAGCAGTCTTTCCCCCAATAGCAGCATCGCACATAGCAAGAAGCGATGTTGGCGCCATAATAAGCGGCACTCCCCTGCAGAAGGTAGAGGCAACGAAGGCTGCAACATCAAGCACCACTCCTCCGCCTAGCGCAAGAATCGTGCATGTTCGATTAAAGCCTTTGTCTAGAAGCTGATTTTCAAGCCGTTCTTTAACTTCGCGAGTTTTTGACTCTTCCCCAGCAGGTATTGTAAAGAGTTCATGGCCAAGGTCATTGTAGAAAAACTGTCTTGTATTGCTATCAGCAATAACAGCAACCCTCTTTCCAGAAAGATGGCGACTTAGGGAAGAAAAGTCTCTGCTGATATCTACTTGGTACTGGGGAGAATAGCTTTGAGGCGCAATGTCAATTTTCATAAATAATAAAGGCTGGACACGTTTATGCTATTGTCCAGCCTTTATGCTATTTTTGTCTACTTGTCGCACTGCTTAAAGTATACTGGGCGCACCTTTGGGCAGACGCAGCAGCCTTCGTCGAAGACTTTGGTAAAGTCTGGCATGCTGCAGCTTGAGATAAACTCTTTTAAAAGTTTATTAAACTGCTTATATGCTGTTACCTGCACCTGGTGGCCTTTACCGGTGAATTCTGCAAGAATAGACCCTGGAATATTCTCGTGCATGTAGATGGCAGCACCAGGTGGAACAACTGCATCGATGCTTCCATAAGCGATAAGGGTTGGGACAGTAATTTGCCCAAGAAGAGGCCTTAAATCTTCAGCTTGAGCGCCAGTTGATATATTTAAGAGAATCGGCAAAGTCTCTGTCAAAAAGCCCTCCACTGTATAATTTTGAGCATTTATGAGCTCGTCCTGGCAAGGCTCATTATAAAACGCAGGAGCAAGAAACTGCTGAATGAATGCTTCGTAGCCAATCTGTGAAATTATCTGGCCAAAAAATTGAAGCTGGCAAAGAGTTTCAGCAGGATACTGCCAGTCGCAGCTTGGGAGAATTTGGCAGGTATTGTCGGTGCAGGTTGGATCAAGTTCTGTGACTAAAGGATCTGTATCCTGCAGAACAAGCTTTGTGATAGTACCTGGATAGCGTAGGCTATAGACAATGCCGATATTTCCGCCATTTGAACTTCCCACCCATACAACATGCTTTATGCCAAGTTGATCTAATACGGATTTTATGTCATCGGCCCATATTTCGTATGAGTAGTCGATGCTATTTGGATCTGATGATGGTTTTGGTGTAGTCTTAGATGATCTTCCAAAACCTCTTAAATCTACTGCGATTGTAGTGTAGCAGTCGCAAAGCTCATCTTGCTGGCATTTGAAAGAGTCTGAAGAAAAGCCATTTCCATGAACAAAAAGCAGGGCGGGTTTTTTGCGATCTGATTTTCCCTGTATCCTGACGTAAATATCAGCAGCAGGAATATAGCCAGCATCAGTGTTTCGCGCAGGCACAGTTATGCACTTCTTTTTTACTTTGCAGTCTTTTGTATCTAATTTTGAACATGCTTTGCATGCCTCTGGACAGCACTCTGAGCCCATAAGTTGCAAAGAGAATCCGACAAGCAACGCAGCTAAGGACTTAAGAAATAAAACGTTCATGTTACCTACCTTTTTTCAAATTGAAATCTCATGCTAGTCTGTATCAATTCTTTTTAGCAAGAGAATCTCTCAAGAGATTTTTAAGCAGGCTTTTCTTGATGTAAATGGCGCCATTTTTTAAAACTGTGAGTGAGTGTATAACAAGAGGAAGTAATGTCTGCATCAATCAATACGTCCATTATTCATGGATTGAACCGCACAGCTGAAGCAATCCAATATTGTCAAAAGACCGTAGAATCTCCTCTGGTGGCTAAACCTATGATAGGCCTTGCTACAGGGATTTCACTTCCATTTATCGCATCCTTATCTGGTAGACCCGTCTCAGGTTATCAAGCTGCACTTTGTGCAACGATCGGCGCTGTTTGGGGAACAACAATTGCTTTTATTTACGATTATCTTCCGAATAATACAGGCCCAAACGAAGATCAGATTACCCCAGCTAATTCCCAAACTTTAGCAGAAACAGCAGTACTAGTAGCTTCCAAAATCACTTGTATGTCACTTGAAGAGCTGATATTTAACTAAAAAACAAACTTTATTCACTCTCTTTCTCTATGTTCTCTGTGTTTCAAAAAAATCACACACAGTTTTAGAGCATCCGTTTTTTCTCTAGTCCTAGTAAGAAAAAAAAGTTTTGGGTATACTTGCCGGCATGCTTGTTCTTGGAATAGAAACCACCTGTGATGAAACTTCCTGCGCTCTTGTAAAAGATGGACGCATTATTCTTTCAAATGTCATAAGTTCGCAAATTGATATTCAAAAAGAATTTGGCGGCGTCGTGCCAGAGCTTGCCTGCAGGCGCCACATCGAAGTTATTGTACCAGTACTCCAAGAGGCCCTCAAAGAAGCTGGCTGCACCTTGCAAGATATTGATAGAATAGCTGTCGCAAAGGGTCCTGGCCTTGTTGGCGCCCTCCTGATTGGCCTTCACTTTGCAAAATCATTAGCATTCACGCTCGATAAGCCTCTCATTGCAGTAAATCACATTGAAGCACACCTCTACGCAGCTGTAATGACCCATGAATCCCCTGCATTTCCAGCCCTTGGAGTAGTCCTTTCTGGAGGCCACACAAGCCTTGTCAAAATGGAAGATATTGGCGCCTACACGCTTCTTGGCGAAACCGTCGACGATGCGATCGGCGAGTCCTTTGACAAGGTGGCAAAGATGCTTGCACTCCCCTATCCTGGAGGTCCCTATATCGAGCAAATGGCCCTTCAAGGAGATCCACATCGTTTTTCATTTAAAGCTGGGCGCGTAAAGGCAAATCCCCTTGATTTTTCCTTCAGCGGCATCAAAACATCGGTCCTATACACTATTAGAGATCTTCCAAAGCCGCTTACAAACCAAGATATTGCAGATATCTCAGCTTCCTTCCAGGAAGCCGTCTTTAGCGACGTCATAAAAAAGATAGAGCATGTGCTAAACCAAGGTGTCTATACCTGCCTCTATTTGGGTGGCGGCGTAACCCAAAATAAAAAGCTTAGGGAAAAGCTCGCAGCTCGCTTAAAGCTTCCTCTGTACTGGCCAAGAGCAGATCTCTGCCTGGACAATGCAGCCATGATCGCAGGCCTTGGCTATCATAAAGCGCCTCATGGATCCTTCGACCTCGATCCCGAAACCCGCATTCCATTTCACAGAAACATTTAATCACAGAGGCAGCGCTTTTACTCTGTCTTTCAGTGTGAAAATTTCTTGAGATTAATTCCAAAATATCGGATTACATAGGAAACCGTGGGGTTGTTTATGAAGACGCGTGATGTTGTTATACTTGTTGTTGTTTTGCTGGGAATTGGCTGGCTGCTTTTTGATAACTATAAGCGAGGCCAGATTACAATCGAGCATCCAAAGGCTGCCGCTCCTGCCGCTGCTCCTGCAAAATAAGACTTTTTGCTTTTGAAAATCTTTGAAGTTTGCTAGTGTCTATTGCTATCTGATTTAAGAGTACACATGAAACAGCAAATGCGCTCTCGTAAAACGCTAGGGATCATCATTGGATCATTAGTTGCTATCGGCATAGTTACTTGCATCCTCCTTGCAGGCTTTACAGGGGGGCAAAATAATGGTGATACAATGCAAAAAACAAACTCTGGACTTCAATACAAAATAGAAAAGGCCGCACCAGATGGCGCCGAAAAGCCAAAAGCTGGACAAACTGTATTTGTACACTATACTGGCTGGCTGGATAAGGATGGTGTGCCTGGGCAAAAATTTGACTCAAGCTATGACCGCATGCGTCCCTTTAGCTTTAAACTTGGCCGCCACCAGGTTATTGCAGGCTGGGATGAGGCAGTAGCTGACATGAAGGTAGGAGAAAAGCGCCGCGTGGTTATTCCGCCAGCGCTTGGGTATGGAGCAGCAGGAGCTGGAAGAATTATCCCTCCAAACTCTACGCTCATATTTGATATCGAACTACTGCAAGTTTCGAAGTAGTCTAAATTCCTGTGCGATGATGGTATCAGGATCGAAGAGCGGCTTAAGCTCCACTGATACTTCATCCTTAAAGCAGTAAATAGTTCCTTCGGCAGTATCAACTGCTAAACTTGCAAGACCTCCTGGGAGAATATAGAGCGCAGTTACGCCTGATATTTCTCGTATGAGATCTTCATTATGGACGTGGTAGCCCTCCTTATAGAGAGAGACAACATGATCCTTTGCCCGTTCAAAGCGAAAAGTAGCGGGAGTGGTGCCTGCCTCTTGTCCATCGATGACGATTTCTGCACCCTCAGGCTCAGATACTATAGAAATATTTTGATGATGGCCATTAATAATGGTTGCACAACTAGAAAACAGAAGACATATTACTAAACAAATTAAATACATGAATACTCCTATTTAACTTGTACAGTATAAATTATAAGTAATATAATGACTACTATTAAAAAAATTAATAAGACAATACTATTTCTTCACGGACTAGGCTCCTCTGGAGCAGACTGGATTTTGCAAAAAGAGGCACTTTCTAGCGAATTTACCATTCTTACACCTAATCTTCCAAGAAGTGCTACGATTGCTGGAACTGCAGCTTTCTTGGCAGATTTGCTAGAGGATTCAGTCTACGTTGTGGGACTTTCTTTTGGCGGGATGGTAGCTCAGCAGCTCGCCCTTGATTTTCCCCATAAAGTTAAAAAACTTATTTTAATTAATACTTCTTGTCATATGCAGGATCACCTTCGCTCAGTCGGCATCAAGCTACTGCCCATGAGTGTAGTAGCAAAAATAATCTCCTGGCTCTGCTTCCCTAGCGATTCAAATCTCCGAACACTTTGCGAAGAAAGCATTCTGCGCTGGTCAAAAGCAGATTTTTTGCATCTTTACAAAGAAATTGCAAAGTTTAATGTAGAAAACAGGCTGCATGAAATTGCTTGTCCTACTCTGATTCTTACCGGGAGCCGAGACCTCCTTATTTCCCCTGCTCATTCAGAAAAAATAAAAAAGCTCATCCCCCATGCATCACAGGTAATTATTGAAGATGCTGGCCACGCCCTTCCAATAGATCATCCGGGAGAATGTAATTCTGCTATTTGTTCATTTCTAGAAAATGAAAAGTACCCTTAGGAGCCTTCAGCTGCTGCTCGATAAGACGAGGAATGGCAGCCGCTCGCCTTGCAAGATCTTCTTTTCTCCAAGGATAGATCCCCATGTCGGTAAGAAATTGCACCCCGGCAATAATAAACTCAGCGCTCTCTAAAGGGTTTTCTGTCTCGAATATACCCTCATTGCAACCTTGCTTGATTACCTCAGCATAGATCGGTGCTTGCTTTAGCAGGATCACAGCGAGAAGGCGCGTATGCATGAAGGCATTTTTTGGCATATGAAGCGCCTCAATGATATTTGCATCTTGCACTTTGCCAGCTAAAATCAAGTTCTTCATTTTTTCAATAGCGGGCGCTGGTTTTTCCGCCTCTTTTAGAAGCGCGTGCACGCTCTCTTCAGTAATATTGTCTATAACTGCTTCGAGAAGCTCTTCTTTGGAAGTAAAGTAATGGTAGATGGTGCCTTTTGCAATCTTTAAGGCGTCCATGATGTCCTGCATTGAGGCCTTATCATACTCCTTTGTCTGAAAAAGGTGTCGAGCCGCCGCTATGATTTCAGCCCTTCTTTCGGATGATTTTTTTACAATTCGTGCCATAACTTCTTATAGTACCCCCTCTTTGACTGCAAGTCAATCGATTTTAACTATTGACCGACGGTCGGTCGTTATGATATGATATGAGAAAAAGAGGAAAAAATAATGAAAAATACAACCGTTCTTATATCTGGCGCAGGTGTTGCAGGACTCACCCTCGCCTACTGGCTAAAAAAATATGGCTATTCAGTAACTATAGTGGAGCGCCACCACGAGATTCGAACCTGGGGCTATAAACTCGATATCCGAGGATCAGCCCTTGATGTGATAAAGGAAATGGGAATCCATGAAAAAGCCTGCCTATTAAAAAGTGATACCCAAGGGGCTACCATGATCGATAGCTTTGGCAATGAAGTAGCAAAAATGGATCCCGATACGTGCGGCGGAAGAATTAAAGATGACATTGAAATTTTACGAGCAGACCTTTGCAATCTGCTTGCTGATGCAACCTCTGATATTGAGTATCTATTTGGAGACTCCATAGCGCATATTGTACAAGATGATGCTGTCTCAGTTACGTTTGAATCGGGAAAGGTAAGGAAATTTGATCTTTTGCTTGGTGCAGATGGCCTTCACTCTACCGTACGAAGAGAGGTCTTTGGTGAAGAATCCAAATTTTTAAAAGAGCTTGGCATGTATGTCACCTACTTTACCATTCCCAACTTTTTGCAGCTTGATAGGTGGGAAATTGAGTATCATGCTGAGCAGAAGTTTCTTATTATGTATAGCTCTCGGGGCGATAAAGATCTTGTCGCAGGATTTGCCTTCCCTGCAAAAATAAAGGGTCTTGAAAAAAAGAGTGCTCAGCAACAAAAAGAGGCTATCAAAGCTGAATTTTCAGAGCCTCGCTGGCATACACCACAGATTCTTGAGCTGATGGATAATGCTAGCAATTTCTTCTTTGACACTACTGCTCAGACCCATATGCCAAGCTGGTCTAAAGGAAGGATTTCACTTGTTGGCGATGCGGCCTATGCTCCTGCACCGATATCTGGCCAAGGAACCTCTCTTGCACTTGTTGGGGCATATGTCCTTGCAAAGCAGCTTGCAGAGGCAGGTGTTGATTTTGAACTAGCCTATAAAAGATACGAAGAAAAAATGCGCACCTTTGTCAAGCGCAATCAAGGCCTTGTCGACCTAAGCGTCTCTCTTATGTCAGATGAGAACTCCTTCCTCTCATACCTTCATCGTCACATGTCAGAAGAACTTGAAGAGCGCTGGGGGCAGCTTGTCAAAGAAATCAATCTAAAGCGCATTCACGATGCGGCAACATCTTTAAATCTTGGTGATTAGGTGCATTTTATATTCCACTATCTCTCATTTCTTTTTACCCTATGCTCCATCAAGTTGCGATCAAAGCGATGATGATTTCTTTTGATTTGCAAAAACTCATCTGCGTATGCTAGGATGCATTTATTATGATAAAAAATCGAGTTTTACAACTTCTTAAGCAACATAGGAAGAACCTAGATCAGTTTGGTATAGAAGCTTTATACCTTTTTGGTTCTGTCGCAAGAGATGAAGAATCTGCAAAAAGTGATGTGGATATTCTAGTGGTATTTCGCGAAAAAGCTACATTTGATCAATATATGGACTTAAAATTTTATCTCGAAGATCTCTTCGATAGAAAAGTTGATCTTGTTACAGAATCCGGGCTTCGTCCTGAGATTAGACAACATGTTAAAGAGGATCTGATCCGTGCGGCGTGATTACGATCTCTACATAAGCGACATACAAACATGCTGCAAAAAGATTATTCGTTTCACTGAAAATATAGACGAAAACGAATTTTTTAAAAATGAACTTATTTATGATGCGGTTCGTAGCAATCTCATCACAATTGGTGAGGCGTCAAAGAATCTTCCAGAGAACATTCGGAATAAGTTTCAGGATGTTGAATGGAAAAAAATCTGCGGACTTCGAGATATTTTGACACATGCCTATTTTGGCATTGATAATGCAATACTTTGGGATGTGGTTCATTCGAAAATACCTTCACTTTTAGAATCTTTAAATAATTCCAATTAGACACAACTTAATATTCTCTTTTTTCAGAAGAACTTGGAGATCGCTTGGGACAATTTGTAAAGGAGATCAACCTAAAACGCATTCACGATACGGTAAGAGTATTAAGTCTTGGTGATATCAAGTTGCGATCAAAGCGATGATGGATCCTTGAATTTTTCAAAGCAATAATAGATTATGACTGCTATAATACTCGATAACCCGGAGCAAGTGATGACTATTCAACCACAATTTATCACAGATGGACAGGCGTACAGCTCAGAGCTTTATATTTTAGATATTAAAGATACCAAAGGCAACACCCTCTATGAACAGCACTATGACTCTGAAGCTGCCTGTGAGCAAGCTTTTAATGAGCTTAAAATCTCTGCTGACCCTTATTCATTTCGTCAAAAAACGTACTACCCCGTAGAGCTTACAGCTCAGGCAATAGTTCTTCCTAATGCAATATCGATGGTATCTGATATAGATAATCGCATTGCACAGATTGTACTCGGTGCACTTTTTGCCGTAGTAGATATCATTTCACTGCCAATGCGGCTCGTTACGCTTATTCCCTACACCTTCTGCTGGAAACAGGAAACAGCGCATAAAATCCAGGCGCTTATTCATGCTAAGCCTGAGGGTAACAAAGTAGTTCTTACAAAATCTGTAGAGGTCTTTAACAAGATTGTACCTGGCATAATTGATGGCAAAAGACACTATGTTGTTCATGGAGGTAGAGCTTCAAAAGAGTGGAAAGAGGTCTATCTTGCTCCTTCACTTGCAAGCGATCATCCCTATAAAAGCGGAAGCGGCTCTTCAACCATAGATGGCATACGAAATGAAAAGATAAAGGAGCTTTACAGGGCCTTTAATTGAATAAAGCGCCCCTCATGGCCATCCGTACCTACGCTATTTAGGGTATTTGAGTAATCGTAAGTATGACTACGGGATCTTTTGGTTTGTGATCACTGTTTACTTTGACGTTGCCGATTTTTTCGATTACATCAAAGCCTTTTGTGACTTTGCCAAAGACAGTGTAGCCTGCCTTCTCTTTGCTGTGATTTAAACTATCGTTATCTACGAGGTTGATAAAAAACTGATCTGTGGCGCTATCTGGGTCATTTCGTCTTGCCATGGCAATCGTCCCTTTCTCATTACTAAGACCATTATCAGCCTCATTTTTGATAGGAGAAAAGACGCGCTTCTTTTTCATCTCTGGAGTAAGATTGCCGCCCTGAATCATAAAGTCTTTTACAACGCGTTGAAAAATTGTGCCGGCATAGTGGCCGCTCTCAACATACTTGATAAAGTTATCTACAGTAATCGGAGCCTTTCTTGGATAGAGCTCTATCTGAAAATTCCCTTTAGATGTTTGTACTTCAAATTTTGGATTTTTTCCCTTCTGTACAGATGCTGCCTGCTTTCCAATATTTACTACTTTCATGGTAACCCCCGTGGTTTTAACACATCATGTCATAAAGAGTACTTAATGGTAAAATTTGTCCTTCGAGACCGATGCATAAATCAAATTGAGGTTAACCATCGGTCACGGTCTCGGTCTCGTAAGAGAAAAGGGGCCGGGCTCTGAAATTAATCGCATAATCAAGAGCCTGGCTGCTTTTTTATGAAGTGGAAACGAGTGTAGTTAGGCGTTTCTTTTTTTCATAGCTTGCGATTGTTGCCCACACAATACCTACTAATACGATCATCAGCAGCATGATAGGGTAAATCGTGCAGTTATAAAAATGGCTAGCTATACCAACAACCATGGCTGTGAGGAGCAGCCTTGCGCTTGTAAGCACACTTGCAGCTATTCCCTTAATCTCTGGAAAAATTTCCATCCCTTCAGGAAAGTAAAGACCTTGCACCCAGTTTGCTCCAAATGAATAAAAAAGCATCGGGAGTGTAAGGATGTATGGATTTTGCGGTGTACAAATGGCTGCAGCTATGAAGCTTATACCTCCTAGTAAAAAGAGCAAAGTTCCGGCTCTTTTTACACGCTGTGTTCCCCATCGTTTGATGGCACGGTTGTAGGTTAAGCTTGCAATAACCCAAGCACCAAGTAAAGATGCCTGAAAAAGCGGCAGATACCCTTTATCCACACCAAATTCAATGACAAAGAGAACCGAAATGCAGGATAAAAAAGCGAGATAACCGGCAAACACAAGACTTACAACAGCTGTGGTCTGCCAAAATCGCACACTTTTTAGCACTGTAGCGAAGTTTTGAAGTACTTTTGGCAGCACAAAAGGTACACGCTTTTCTTTTCCAAGAGTCTCATCAAAAAAGGCAAGCGATATAAGAAGGCTTGCAAGTACGCATAGAGCTATTGCCAAAAAGTTTGAGCGAAAGCCATACGCAAAGTTTAGATAGCCTCCCAAAATAGGTGCAAAAGCCATAATAATGGGTACTATTGAGTTTAGCCTCCCAATAGCAATTACCGCCTGCTCCTCTTTAAAAGCATCAAATATAATTGCAGTGCCTAGTGTAAAGCAGCCTCCGCTGCCTATGCCCTGTAGTATGCGTCCATAAAGCATCATATCAAATGATTCAGCAAGCAGGGTCATAATGCTTCCAATAAAGAAGAGCCCTAATGCAACTAGAAGCGGTTTTTTGCGGCCGATTGCATCAGATACAGGACCATAAAAGGGTCCTGCAACGCAAATGCCAATAAAGTTCCAAGTCAAAAGACTTTGGACAGTTTCTTCTGAAATAGAAAAGTGAGCCATCATATCTGTGAATGTTGGCAGGTATATATCTGTTTCTATACATGCTGCTATAAAGGTGACAGTAATAAGCAGCAGATATTTCAATTCTCGTCGAGACATAGAAAAATCCTAAATAAATAATTTTAAATCTAACTAAAGTAGTAAATCAGGGACGGCATGCCTGTCTAACGGCAGCACATTGGGGATATGTTTTTGAAAATGGTTATCATTGGATAACACCTTATATTTCTAGCAATTTTACATTGTAGTAAATATTTACGCAACTTTAAAGTGGACCACTTTATTTGCTTTGAAAATGATCAGGCAAATCTCGAGGGTTTGTAGGCTGGAGCTGAGACCAGTGGCCTGGAATCTCGCGCTTCATAACAGTGCGGAAGACTTCAGTGATTTTGTTAGAAGCATCTCGATCTATCCAGGTTATCCACCTATAGTTTTGGGAAATCGAAACTCTCCTAGCCCGATGAGTATGTTCCTCTTCTGTAGGGTAGGTTACATAGGCTACTGTTTTTTCTTGAATCGAAAGGCTGCTGTGCACACGTACCCAAATAGATGCGCATTTCCAGCCAAGAAGGCGATTGAATCCCCACCCAATAAGACCGGTTTCTGGATTTGGGACAAAATAGGCTGCATGATGTGGAGTTACCGCCTCGTCGTCAAGTGCAAAAGTATAGCGTCCATAGCCGATAACTTGTCCGGCTTCATCAGATGATGAGACGTAGGCACCATAGCCGCGAATGGCATTATTTTGTTTTATTGCTTGGCTATCAAGAATCGAGGTTAATTTTCTCTCATCATTTGTTGCGTGAAACCAATAAGGAAGAGCTATACGCCTTCCTTCCGAAAGCGCACCTTTACATTTGTATAAAAAGCGAAGAGCTGTATTGTGAGCAGGAGTAGGCTCATGATTTTTCTGCAGATGAGAAATTGCCATCTTAACAAGTTTTTTCCTAGGCTTCGAAGCAGCAATTCGACAAGACTTTGCGGTTATCTGAATGGCTCTTTTAGCAACTGCTCGCCCTACCCTTGTCTCTAAACTTTGCAAACAATCTGCACATGACCATAAATGGCGGACATCCAGCTGCTTTTGATCTACCATCATTTGGATGGCAAAAGCCACTTTTTCTGCCCTGCAATCACTAAAAGCCGCCTCTCTTCCGATAAAAATTGATTCAATCCAGCGCCAGATCTTTTCAGCAAGCCCTAAAGAGCGAATCTCATTACGGCCATTAACAGATAAAAGAGTGGAGTGATCGTTATTGTAGCTTAGAATTGCTTGTATAGAACCCATTTTGCACTCCTTTGCTAGAGGACAAAATCTTTCATATCTTTGTCTATTCGCCTTTCTATTTCAGGCTTTATTTTGCGAAAGATCCTCTCAATATCTGCAGAGTTTAAAGAGTTAGCTATAGTTTTAATATACGATTTTAATTCTTCATCACTAGGCATTTGACACCAAGGATCTTTATCTAGTATCTTTTGTATAGTTTCTTTGTCAGGATCAATAAAGTATGGATTTTGCTTTCCAACTACAGGAGAAATACTCATTAGACAGCCTTGTTAAAATAATGAATAACATAACAGAACTGCATCATAATTTCAAGACTGAAATTGCGATATATTAACGCAGGTTTGCCCTTATAAACTCTTTAAATCTAGTAAAGAGTTCGCTGCCTAATGTTTCCTCCAGATAGGCAAGCTTTGAGCTAATAGCGCAGTTTGGTCCCTGTTGGAATTTGATTTGGGGCGTTTTTGGGAGGTTTGGATCAGTAGGGAATATCTGGTTAGTTTCTACAAATTTCTTGTATCGAGCAAACATATCTGGACTTAGATGGTCAAAAATAACAATTTCTTCTGTAAATATTTTGGCAAAAGCGTTTGATTCAAGAGCTGATTTATGAAAAAATGATTGCTGAACGGCTATTTTAAAATTTCTTCTTAGACTTATGTCCGCATCTCTCCCACAGAGTATATCCCATGCTGTGCTTAATACTCCCCTGATTGATCCGTTCGTCCCACCAAGAAAAGATGATGTATCATAGACCCGAACACAAAAGGTATTAGCATCAATCATCATGCAAGAAAAAAGAACTCCGTGCCCCTCAACTTTGCCGTCCCTTTTCTCCGAGGAGTTTCCACTAAAGACAATCTCATCGCCCGGTTTCATTCTAGAAAGAGACTTATGCAATCTTTCAACTGCTTTTTCATAATACTGGCCAACCTTGCCATGTTTAACCGCTTTCCAGCTAATGTTCTCATTAAAAGTGAATGCATTTACTACCTTTGCAAGCTTTGCAGCATCATTTGCATCTAGATGTGACTGCTTTAAAAAATCGGCAAGAATTCGTCCAAAATAAAAATCAGCTACGTGGACCTCTACCCCATCTAATTTATCATTTACCAACTGTATTTCTGCATCTGTTGGATCTTCTTGCAGACTAAATGCAAGCAATTCTCGAAAATTTTTTTCCTTTATTTTTTCACTGTAGTACTGACGAAGCTGCTCTTTAACCCGCTCGGTGTGCGATGGCCGATAATTTTCTTTTTTTGCTATGGCAAAATCAACAGTGTTATTGATTCTTTTAATACAGCCCATCTGCTTCTTTTCTTCCGCTGTGATAAAAAAACCAAAAAAATAGAGTATTTTCTTAATAAATGATCTTTTATAGTAAAGCGTATCGATATTAGTTTGATACACTACCTTATCGCGAACTAGCTCTTGAATAGCAGCATCCAGCTTTTCTACAGCGTTTTTCTTATTTGGCCGGTACTTGCCAAGAAGTTCGTAGACATCCTGAATATGGCGATCTGTTGTCTCTATAGTAGGCATAACCCAACTAATAATATATTATTCTATTTCTGTCATGAATAATGAACAAAAGCAGATGACAATCATATCTATAGAAAAATAACTCCAAAGATAGAAACTTTGAAAATTCCCTTCGTGAACTTACTTACTTTGAAGGTAATTGGATATATATTCCCCATGCAGTGTATAGGGGATGTGGTGTGGAACTTCAGCGCGGGCAATTTCTTTAAATTTTTTGGCATCAAGGATGAGGAGAAAGCTTTTCTTTTTCTTGGTGTCAAGCACTGGGGCGAGGATTACGCCGTCATCTTCTGATTCTGCATTCGGCTTTGCTACAAATACTGGCTCATCAGCTATGCAGTTATCCTCTGACCATGTGTGGGCAAATTGTGTAGCGGTATCAATCTTTATGAGGCCGCGCTTTCCTGTTTTTTCTACTGATTGGCTATCATCGTAGCCCCAGACGTAGTCGTAGGGCTTGCCATTTGAGCGCGCATAATTAATGCGGGGCATTTCAATTGATGGACCAATTTCCTTTTGGAATACTTCTTTCGAGTTTATGCCCAGTTTATAGCGAATAAAACGGGCTGTATTATCATTT
Source organism: uncultured bacterium (assembly GCA_964462925.1). Lineage (GTDB taxonomy): Bacteria > Chlamydiota > Chlamydiia > Chlamydiales > FEN-1388 > SZAS-7. The sequence goes on along the minus strand of CAYWZU010000004.1, from coordinate 8,905 downwards.
TCCTGGCTTACATCTACTGTTGAGGTGAAGGTATCTGCATTTTTATAGCCTGCCATATCGATAATCAAAGAGTCTTTTTGCTCAAAGCTGTTGATATGGTGCCAGGCAAAAATGGGCTCTACGAGAAACTCTTTGACAAGCTCGCCATTTTTTCGGGAAAGCAGCAAAATGCGCATCTTCCTTTCTGGCATCCACTTATAATGGCTTGCAAAGCTTCCACCCTTCTGAAGATCTTGCGGGTTAATAAAGAGAGGAAATTCAACGAGTACTACATAATTTTCCGTGATGGCAAAGCTATGCATATAGGCCGGCTCTTTAACAGGAACCTGTGCAAGAGTTTCTCTTTGATTCGAGCCTTTCTTCATTGTGTAGATGACATATTGAGTTTGAGGAAAAAACTGCACCATGTAGTTGATGATAGTGCCATCTTTTGCATCTACATGAGGGTGAGCAGAGTCCCAAATTTTACTCTTTGGAAGCGTATCATCATAGCTGAAGGTTCCAAGTGTCTCTAGAGTGTCAAGGTTAAAGCGAACAGGTAATGGCACTTCAGTAAGTGCAACATGCTGGTTTGCATAAAATGCTACATTGACATTTGCATTGGGGATAGTATCTCCTTCGCTTTTTTTGCCGCCTTGAAAGAAGCCGGAAAAACTAAAGCTATCGGAGCTTGTCATCTCCTTATACTGAGAAGTCTCTAGAAATTTATTCTGATAGAATATCTTGCCGCTATCAAACTGGAAGCTATGGAGCATTGCCGAGCCATCAAACCAGTGCGAGACATACTTATCCCCTACATTAAAGAGGGCTGGTCCATTTCTGACAAGCGTACCTGACAGCCATGTGGGAATTTCGCCGGTAGCGGAGAGCTTTGTTTTAGATAGCTGGGTAGTAAGTGAGGTAAGACCAAGCGGTCTTTCTTTAACAGGTGCAGCAGCAGTAAGAGCAAGCAGGAGTAGTAGTCTCATAAAAAAAAGCATTCCTCAAAATAGCATTTAAATGCAAGATCGGCTATACGAAGTTTATGAGGTACCTATGAAACAAAATAATCGATGGGTGCTTGTAGCGAATGCTTCAAGTGCTCGAATTTTTCATCTAGAGAATATGCAAAAGCTTGTAGAGCTTAAAGCATTTGTACATCCCGAAAGCCGTATGCATGAGAAGGATCTTGTCTCAAGCACACCTGGACGAGATAGTGCAAGTGTTGGTATTCGCAAACATGCTCTTGAGCCTAAAACGTCTCAAAAAGATCAGGAATTTACCCTTTTTGCAAAGAGCATTTCTGATCATCTCGAGCAAGCTCTGAAGCATAATGAATTTAGCGAGCTCTATATTGCGGCAGCGCCTACTTTTTTAGGAATATTACGCCAAAATCTCCATCAGTCAATCCAGCATATGATCAAAAAAGAGATCAATAAAGATCTCGTACACTCCTCAACTCGGGAAATTTTAGATCAAATTGCTCAATGAAGCGTCTTTTTTATGGACTTGAAATTTCCTGCCCATGGCCCCAAAAGCTACCAAAGGGCAGGATTATTTCAGAGCCTATGCGTCATATGACGCTTGCCTTTTTAGGAAATCAAGATGAAGCTGCGGTAAAAGAAAGGTTTAATGAGCTAGATTTTTCCCCGCTTTCTATCGGCCCTTCGGGATATTTTGATAAAATTCTCTTTTTCTCAAATGTCGTAAGCTGGCATCCAGTGATTCTTACAGAAAAAGAAGCACTAGAGGATATCCAAAAGCTTCTCACAATAGAAGAGAAGTCATTTACCCCGCATGTCACCCTCGCCCGTGCCCCATATGATGGAGATGGCTGGAAAGAGGGATTTACACCCTTACCCTTCATAGGCTCAGCCATTCACTTGTATGAAAGTAAAGGAAGCCTGACGTATGTTCCTATTGCTACCCTTCCGCTTCTTTTGCCCTTTGAAGAAATAGAGCACACTGCAGATAGAGCCTTTAAAGTGCGCGGAAAAACTCTCCAAGATCTTTTCCATAACGCACAAGTTGCCCTTGCCTTTACCTATCCCAAATTTTGCAAGTTTTTTCATAACACTGCATCTATCGAAGGCCTCAACAAGATGATAACAGCCGCGGATGCAGAATATGGCTGTCCCGTAAAAGCGGTAAGCTACCATGGCGATATAAAAGAGAGCTCTGATGGCATTTTCGAATGGGAAATGATTGTAGATATCTAAATCTTTAATTAAAACTTTCTACTGTTTGATTTTTTTTTGCTGCGTAGCATGTGAAGAAATCCCTTGGAGCATATAGGAAGCATCATATTTGAAGATAAGCGTCCATGTTAGAGATTCAAGAGTTGTTCTTTCTTCCCTATCCAGAATTCTTATCGGCATAATAAGAGTCTCTGTGTGTGTGCCATCCTCTAAGAAGGTGCAAATATGCATTTTTTGCTTCTGTTGCAGCTCTGCGATTATAGGAGGGGGCGGATCGCTATCAGGAACATAACCAAAGCCGGTCACTACTTCATTTACCAAAAGCCCATTGTAGCGATCTTGACTCCAGGAGCGAAGAAAACGGGCAAGTGGATGGGTGACATCCAGTGTAAGCGACTCTTCTACCCAACTTGCGACATCTTCCATATTTTTCCAATCGACATGCTCTGGCAACATAACTCGTGGAAACCTATTCATGAGTTTAAGAAATCGAAAGTTCAGATCAGGCACATCTTCTTCAGCTAGGTCATTATAGGCCTCAGGATGAAAATCAAGAACCATCTTGTTATTTTCAATGATCCTTACTTTAGATACACTCCTCCAAAGATCACAGGCAGCACTTTTTAGGCTCTTTACATCTTTGCTTATGAGTGTACTAAATTTTTCATGGAGCACCTTGACAAACTGAGCACCAGCTTGCGTAGAATCAAGTAGCGAGAGAATCATATCCACATGCACAGTATGTGCTCTGCCATATGTTTTGGAGAGTCTTGGCGATACAATTTCTACATCTTCACTTATAGTAAGGGCGCCCATTTTTTCGGAGATTTTGGGCTCAGCAGAGACTCTCCTTCCACGAAAAAGTGAGCTAAATCTCCCAGATGGTGTTCTTGGAGTAGGATCGGAAGGAGAAATAGGCTTCGCAGGCTGCATAAGTAGTTCTCACCAGGAATTTTGCCTAAGTATCTACAAGACGGGCTTTTTGTACAGCAGCATTTATACTGTTTATAACCTTTAGTCGTCACGCCGTCCTCTGCAGGCAAATCGACGAATATAGCTAGCATCAAGATTGCCTCTGTAAACATAATGCACAATCTAGCAGAAACAGATAACTCTTCAGCGCATAGATATACCCGATTAACTTCAAGAGCTTGGCATAGTTACGCTCTTATACAGTTATACAATTTCGTGTATAAAAGCTTGGGTCGTTCCCCAAGAAAATTCTACATCTAGTGTGAGCGTATGGACAATTTTGGGGCTTTTTGTGTAGGCGACAAGTGGATAGCTGATGGTGATAATGCGAGTGCCTTTGGGTTGATTTTCGAGCTTTTTGCAAAGCTCCCTGATGCTCTCATCAGAGAGGGCTGAACCAAAAAGATAGAGCCAGGTAGCTCTTGACAGGTCCGCTTTGAGCATATCTGCATTGATGAAGCGTACATTGTTTACCTTGAAGAAAGAGGCAATGTTATTTGCTCGATCGACAAAGGTTGGGATGTATTCAATACCTACAGTTTCATAGCCTTTGTAAAGGGCAAGCCAAAAGCAGGCCCTTCCCCTGCCAGATCCAAGCTCATAGGCAACTTCTCCTGGTCTTACTGGGCAGTGCTCTAAGATGTACTCGAGCGTTGCAAGGGGTGTTTCGCCGTAGGGCTCACTCTCATTATGCTCACGGCCGATCCGGTACGGGCTTTTAAAGAAATAACTAAGCAAAACAGCTATATCGACAAGTGCAAACTTGGGCTTTTTGTAGTAGCGCCACACTGTGCGAAAAAAATCTTTGCAGTTAAAGCAGCGTACTTTAAAAAAAATGGATAAATCTTCAAGAAAGTTCTTTATTTTAGTCTTAATGGCGTCCCCATCTGCTGAAGTCGTTTTTTAAATTGAATTCTTGTAGCGGCTATTTCTTTTCCATCCACTGTAAGCGTATAGCAGCCAAGCTCCTTCTGTATATCAATCGGGAGATGTTCAATGCGGCCAGCAGGGCTCAGCCTAGAAAGTGTGAGTGTACGATTATGGGCATGGAGCATATAGGCGCCGTGTGGACATGAGCGCATAAGATTTGCTAACTTTTTTTCAATAGCTCGAAGATCTAGCCACGGTGCGTGAGAAACTCCATGATTATCAAGCCATGCCGCTATCTCTTGCAGCTGGCTCAAAGAGACAAGGGGCTCCTTTTGCTCAAGTTCATCAAATGGAAATGTTATAATGCCTTCTTTTGAAAAAACGACTCTTAAAAGCTCCTCTTCTACAATATAAGTAACTACCCTTTGACAACCAAGTGCTTCTACGTGAGCAAGGCATGAGAGAAAAGCAGCGTGCGCCTCCTCCTTTGTTCCCTGAAAGAATAGCCCCTTTAGCTTGAGACCATGTATAGTTTTTTCAAGAGTTTCAAGCTTTTTTTTCTCTTCAATTTTTTTTGAAAGAGCTTTAAGCTCAGACTTTGCCTTTCGTATCTTGAAAAAATTTACTACTTTATTTTTTTTGAGCTCTTCTAACTCTTGAGTCAATGTATCAAAATGCATCGTGTCCATGTCTTTGCATCGTAGCACAAAAGATTGATTTTTTTGTGAGATTTCGTCATTATGCTCGGCTTTAGATTTAAATGTGAGTACCAATGACACAGCAAGAAAAACCTTTAGATTTTTACAAGGTAAGTCATCAGACAGTGATTGATGCTCTGGGAAATGAGCGCCTTATTGACTGCCTCGATCGCATGCTTCTTATACGAAATTTTGAAACAAGGGCAGAAGCTGCGTATCAACAGGGCAATATCGGCGGCTTTTTTCACTCTTATGTAGGTCAAGAAGCTATCCAAACATCATGCCTTCAAGCAGTGGGTCATAATAATTGGTTCACAACTACCTATCGCTGCCATGCCTTAGCGCTTCTTCTCGGCGCAACGCCAAGAGAGATTATGGCAGAGCTCTTTGGAAAAGAGACAGGCAACGCAAAAGGACGCGGCGGCTCTATGCACCTCTACCACGATAGGCTCCTTGGCGGCTTTGGCATCGTCGGCGGTCACCTCCCTATCGCTACAGGGGCCGGCTTTAGCCTTAAGTATCTTGGCAAAAAAGATCAAATTTCTCTTTGTTTTTTTGGCGATGGTGCAATACCCCAAGGGACACTTCACGAATCGCTCAACATGGCGTCTATTTGGCAGATCCCCTGCATGTATGTGGTAGAAAATAACCAGTGGAGCATGGGAACGCACATCTCCCGCGGCGTTGCTAACCACCAGTACATTACCCACTATCTTGCAAAGGCATATGGAATCTCGCACTATCGCTTAGATGGTATGGATTTCTTTAACTGCTATGGCGGCTTTTTGGTAGCGTACCAAGAAATTCTTTCTACAGGAAAACCGGTTCTTATCGAAGCAGTTGGCGAGCGTTTTCGCGGCCACTCTATCTCAGACCCCGGCCTCTACCGCTCGAAAGACCATTTAAAAGAGCGTATGGAAAGAGATCCAATCATTCTCCTCAGAGAAGCACTATTTGATAGAAACATCCTCTCAGAAGATGAGTACAAGGCCCTCGACAAGAAAAACCGAGATATCGTCGTCGATGCCCTGCAGTATGCAGAAGAGAGCCCCTGGCCCGGTGTTTCAACACTAGAACAAGATGTATTTGCACCATAGGATAAACCATGCAGCTTATTGAAATGCGAGAAGCAATCCGTCAAGCAATTGACGAAGAGATGACAAGAGATGAAACTGTTTTCATCATGGGTGAAGAGGTTGCAGAATATAACGGCGCCTACAAAGTAACAAAAGGTTTACTTGATAAATATGGTCCCAAGCGCGTCATCGATACCCCTATTTCCGAAAATGGCTTTGCAGGTATTGGTGTTGGTGCGGCAATGACTGGCCTTAGACCTATTGTTGAGTTTATGAGCTTTAACTTCTCATTCGTAGCAGCTGACCAAATTATTTCTCATGCCTGCAAGATGCACTACATGTCTGGAGGCAGATTTTCTGTGCCTATGGTCTTTCGCGGACCAAATGGAGCAGCAGCTCAAGTATCTTGCCAGCACTCACACTGCGTAGAGGCAATTTATGGCAATCTGCCAGGCCTTATCATCATAGCTCCCTCTAATGCATACAATGCAAAGGGTTTATTAAAATCTGCAATTCGCAATAACAATCCAGTCCTCTTTCTTGAATCTGAGCTTCTCTACAATGATAAAATGGAGATTCCAACCGAGGAATACCTTCTTGAAATCGGCAAGGCAAACATCGTTCAAGAGGGCGAAAACATTACAATCTGCGCCCATGGCCGCATGGTAAAGCTTGCAAAACAAGCCTGTGATGTACTTGCCGAAAAAGGCATATCGTGCGAGCTTATCGACCTTCAGACAATAAAACCGCTCGACATTGAGACCATCAAGCAATCTGTAGAAAAAACAAATTTCTGCGTACTTGTCGAAGAGGGACATATCTTTACAGGAATTGCTGCAGAAGTTGGCTTTCAAATCCAAGAGCAGTGTCTTGACTTCCTTGATGCTCCCGTTGCGAGAGTTTGCCAGCGCGAGACGCCAATGCCCTATTCCAAAGTACTAGAAAAAGAAACCCTGCCCACCGTTGAACGCATCGTAGAAAGCTGCCTTCAGACGCTGGCTATTAGCTAGAGGACTATACATATGCCATTTACTGTCTACATGCCAAAACTCTCCCCAACGATGACCGAAGGCACCATTGCCAAGTGGCATAAAAAAGTGGGAGACCACGTTGCATCTGGCGATGTTTTGCTTGAAATTTCTACCGATAAAGCAACTGTCGAACATGCTGCACTTGACGAAGGCTACCTCCGTGAAATTATCGGCAAAGAAGGCGATAAAATCGAGGTAAATGCTCCCCTTGCCATATTTACCGAATCAAAAGATGAAAGCATCGAAGGCTACGAGGCAAAACCTCTTGGGCAAAAGAAAGCCGAAGCTCCAGCAGCCGCTCCGAAGCGTGAAGCTCCTGCAGCCCCTGCGCCTATGCAAAAGCAGGAAACCAAGGTGCTTGCCTCCCCTCTTGCCAAAAAGCTAGCAAAAGAGCGAAACATCGACTTAGCACACGTATCTGGCACAGGTCCTCGCGGACGAGTGATGAGCCGAGACCTTAGCGAAACAGCTCAGGTGGCAACTCCTTCTAGTGGAAAACATGTTGTTGAAGCGCTCTCTCCTATGAGAAAAGTAATTGGCGCAAGACTCTTAGAGTCCAAAACAACAATACCCCACTTCTATGTACGCCAAGAAATTGATGCACTTCCGATATCTCTTCTTAGAGAAGAGCTGAAGCGCCTTGAAAAATCAGTCACAATCAATGACTTTATTGTAAAAGCAGTAGCTATTGCACTTAAAAGACATCCTGAGATCAATTCTGGATACGATGCAGCAAAACATAGCGCTATCCGCTTTGGCAGTGTAGATATTTGCGTAGCAGTTACTGTTCCTGGCGGACTCATCACCCCGATTGTCCATAATGCAAGCAAAAAGAGCCTTGCAGAAATCTCCCAAGAGGTAAAATCCCTTGCAAGCAGAGCAAGAGAAGGAAAGCTTAAGCCAGAAGAGTACCAAGGCGGATCCTTTACCATCTCAAACCTTGGCATGTTCGGCATCGACGAAATGACTGCCATCATCAACCCGCCGCAAGGCGCAATCCTCGGCATTGGCGCAGCAAGCGATGTTCCGGTTGTAAAAAATGGCCAGGTAGTTCCTGGCAAGCGCATGACACTTACCCTCTCCTGCGATCACCGCCTCATCGACGGCGCAGAAGCGGCTCAGTTTATGAAAACGCTTCGCGAGCTCATTGAAAACCCAATCCTCTTCCTGAGTGAATAAAGACAAAGAGAAATATCAAGATAGACAAGATCCGCCAAAGCGACAGGATAAAAGATACATTTTTTATCCTATGAGGCTTAAGTAGATCCTGTCTATTTTTTTTTGGATGCGAGATAAAACTGAAGTTTAATAGAGGATACATTGGGTGCCTTCAGCACTTTGGGGCTTAGTCTCTTGACCCTTGCCTTTAACTTAATATATTATGCTATATAAATAGGATAGAAATATATAGGATAGCATATAAAATGAAGGTTGGGCTCGAAGAAATTGGTCAGCTTTTAAAAAAAGACGCAAAGGAACTCGGCTTAACTCAGTCAAACAATACAAAATGAGCTAAATCGTCAAACAGAGGTAATTGCACTTGCCCTCAACATAAAGGGGCTTTTCAACATCCAGTTTGCCATCGAAAATGGCACAATCTACGTACTAGAGGTAAACCTACGGGCATCTAGAAGCGTGCCCTTCGTCTCTAAAGCTCAGGATAAACCTTGTAAAAATCGCTAGAGAGGTACTGTTAAGCATGCCGCTTACAATACCCCCACAACAGCAAACACCCACTTTTTTGTAAAAGAGGCTGTGCTGCCACACGCCCATTTCAGCTGTATTTCTCGATCACCTGAAATGCAGTCTACAGGAGAAGTAATGGGCAAAGGCCTAAGCTTTATGAAAGCCTACCAAAACGCACAGCGGCCCCCTTTCATTCAATGATAGGCGTTTCTCAGCTAATGGGGCGATATCGGGAGGCGTGGGTGTTTATCACTAAGTGGTATAGGAAAAACAAGCCCCCAACCTGATTTCTCCCAGGGGGAAATCAGGTTGGGGGCTCAATTTCCTGTACCTCGACCCTATGAGGTCTTGATTCGAGATATGATATTTTTATTTGCAGGAACTACTATCCGAAC
>CAYWZU010000003.1:0-105418 GCA_964462925.1 uncultured bacterium | reverse complement strand
ACCAATAGCTTTTTGGCTGGTGAGTTAAACGGCGGAAACGTTGTACGCAGCTAGTTATGGGGGCCCGGCCCCCATACTGGGAGCTAGACTACGTCTCTTGCTCTTTATTTCTCAAGTGAATCGCAACCTCTTTAAAGAAGCTGCTTCCAGTAGGAGGATTTTTCGGGGTCGCCAGCAAGGTGCCAGAAGAGGCGAAGCTGCTCGTAGAGGCATCGGCGTTCCCAGGCAAAGGAGCGGAGGAACCAGCCTGCTGCGGTCATATGGATTTTGCCTGCCAGGAAGTGGGCGCCAAGGACCCAAGAACGGGGGAAGGCGATATCGAGGAGTTTTGCAAAATGGATGCTGGCTTCTTGTATGCCTCCCTGGAGGACGAGGTAGCAGCCGTGGACAAAGTAAAGTGGGGACTCTTCTTGCTCTAGCCTTATCTGCGGATATTTGTTTAACAGCTCGGATGCTCGGGATATATCGCCTTGATAGAGGAGCTTTTCGATGAGCAGGGCATCCATTTCCTCTTGGTGTGGGAAGGTAAAGTTCATTTTTGCCTGGCGATTTGCAATTTTATCGCTCAGTTCTTTGTCATCTCTATCGATAGATTGCCTGAGCATAAACCAGATATAGCGCTCGAGCTCTTCAGTGACATCTTCTTGCGTAAAGGTGATGAGCTTTCCGTCAATAAGGTGGGAGATCATATCAAGTGAGTGTTTGTAGCGCTCCTGCTCTCCAACAGAAAAGACCTGCTTAATGCGGCTCATTTTCTCTTTGGCAAGATCTTTTGCCCCAAGCAGGACAAGCAAAAAGAGGGCATCAGCGAGAAAAGGCATGGCAACTATTGGCCTTTGGATGATCTCATCAAATATCTCTGAAATAATGTAGGGTTTAGAAAGCCAAAAGCTGACTCCTAGGCTAATGGAGAAGCGCTGAAGCTCTGGGTCATCACTTGTTTTGGGATGCAAGATAAAGAAGGGGACTTCCCAATTTGTCTCAAGGTTATGAAAGAGCTTTCTTGCAATAGGGCTTTCTGCCCATCGAGGTAAAAATCTTGTAACTAAGCAGATAAAATGATAGGCGGCTAGTCGATTTTGGTGCGCGCTTTCATGCATGCGAAATACAAGCTGCTCTTCAAGGATAGATATAAGCGGATGCTGCCCATATCTTCTGAAGGCAAGCTCAAAGCACTTAGCTTCTTCTTCATAATCTGCAAGTTCATTATAGACAAAGGATTTGCCAAGGTACTCAAGCGGAGCGCCGGGTGTGTTTCTAAGCGCACCAAACTCCTCGAGCGCAAGATCAAGAAGCGATTGCCTGGTGCGGCTGTATTCTGGATCTTTTGCCTGGGTGAGGAGCGTCATGCCGGCTCTAAAGAGCGCTTCTCTTCCCTCCTGCCTACCTGGAAAGCTTGCACCGATTCGCCTGTATTCAGAGAGCGCCTTGGGATACATTTTAGATGCCAAAAAGGCATCTGGCACTGCTAGGCAATTTACAGTAATATTTTGGCTGCCGACACTTATGGATAAATCGGTAATTTCAAAGTCTGCATCATGGGAGAGCAGCCCTATGTGATTGCCGATGACTGGAATGTGGCTTACGTAGGAAAAAACAAGGGCGTCATTTAAATAAAACGAGATTCTATCTTCTACACGCTCTATAGTTACTTTGTACCATTCATCATTCTTCAAGACGATCTGAGGCGCTTCATGGACAGAAACTGAGGAAAGAAGGAGCTTTGTTGTTTTAAGATCAGAATGCTCAGAACCTATCCAGAGGAGGTATCCATCCGTAAGGTGTCTGATATCAAAGGTTTCAGGAACAGAAAAAAGAATGCCAAGGCCTTTGCCGGTTTTGCCGACTTTAAGGTTTGCATCTATCTTCATATTGCCGCTAAAGCCCTCTTTAGAGAGCATAAGGCTTGCCCAGTCAGCAGTTTCAGTTGCGCGAGTAAGTGCTAAATGTTCTGTGATAAGTACATTTTCTTGAAATTTCCAATCATTTTTATTTGAGACATTGAGTTCGCGAACTTCTACCCACTCAGATTTGCCCTCTAAGTAGTTTTCAAGGCATATTATGAGCTCGTCAACGGAGGAGTAGCGATCGTTTGGATCTTGGCTCAAACAGCGCTTTACTGCTTCAGATAACACTTCAGGTACGTCGCGGTAGGGGGCAACAAGTTCAGGAGCAACTAAACTTTCTTTTTTGTAATTCTTCTTAAAAGCGCCTAAGCTTTTTCTCCTAAAGGGAAGCTCTAAAGTAAGGATCTGGTAGAGCATGACCCCTAATGAGTAAATATCTGTTTTTTCAGTAGCAGGCTTACCTTGCGCTCTTTCCGGCGCCATAAACGACACAGTGCCTACTACCTTGCCAACTCGCGTAATGTCTGATGATACTTTTTGCTCGGGGACTGGAATTTCTTCTTCATCACCTAAAATTTTGGCAAGTCCCCAGTCGAGAATAAGCACCTGTCCATACTTTCCTATGATGATATTTTCAGGTTTAAGGTCTCTATGAAGTACACCTTTAGAGTGCGCATAGGCACATGCCTGGCATACCTGCAAAAACTGGCGCACAAGAAAGGGGATAGAACCATGGGGATCGGGACGTTTAATCAGCCTTTTCTCTTTGTCTTTTGCAGTACGAAGAAGCCCTTTTAATGTCTCGCCCTCAACATAGGGCATGCTGTAATAAATAAGCTCTCCCGTCATCCCTATAGAATAGATCGGAATAATGGCAGGGTGGGTAAGCTGCGCTGTGATGCGTGCTTCTCGCAAAAAGCGCATGCGAAGCATGGGGAATTTTACTAAATCTTCGCGTATTCTTTTGAGGGCAATCATTCTGCCGCAAACAGTATCATAGGCTAGGAAAACCTCGCCCATTCCGCCCTTGCCAATAGTTTTTACTACTTGATAGTGGCTGATGAAAGAGGAGATATCCTCTTTTTTAGGCGCTTCATCTAAAGGCTTTAGCTGCATGCCATTTTTTTGCTCTTCAGAAAGCAGGCGGTTTCCGCAGTATGCGCAGTAGGCAAGAGGCTCTTTAGCTTGCCTTTCCTTAGAGCGCTTAAATTTTGCATTGCACGCAGGGCAGATGATGTAGAACTGCTCACTCATAGATACTTTCCTGTACGAGATCCCTTTGCCTTTTTTATGTCATCTACAGATCCTTGTGCTATGATAGCGCCTCCCTCATCACCAGCACCGGGGCCTAAATCTATAATATGATCTGCTTGAGAAATGAAGTCTAGATTGTGTTCAATAGAAATGACAGTATGTCCCTGTTTTGTGAGTCCTTCAATTATTGAAATGAGCCGCTCGATCTCTTGCGGGTGGAGGCCTGTCGTTGGTTCATCAAAGAGATAGAGAGAGTTGCCTCTCGGCTTTTTGATAAGCTCTCTCACGAGCTTCATTCTCTGTATTTCACCGCCAGATAGCGTCTGCACTTCCTGTCCAAGCTGCAGATATCCAAGCCCAACTTCCTGGATTTTTGAGAGCATGCGCATTGTTTTGGGGTGATTTTTAAAAAGCTCTGCAGCTTCATCTACCGTCATTTTGAGGATCTCGCCAATATTTATGCCGCCATATGTGACCGATAGGGCAAGAGCGTTAAGGCGCATGCCATGGCAAACGGGACATGGGATTTTGACGGCAGGCAGAAAGTGCATCTCTACCTTTTTATAGCCAAAGCCCCAGCAGTTTGTGCACATGCCTTTTCTATGGTAGGCACTAAAATTTTAGGCTGCAGTCCCTTTATTTTAGCTTCGGGAAGCTGTGCATAGAAGTAGCGAATGGGGGTGAGTACATCTGTAAATGTAGCTACATCAGATCGTGTCGTATGGCCGATGGGGCGCTGATCCATCCAGATAATCTGGCTAAATTCTTTAACGCCTGAGATCGTGTAGTCTTTTGTGGTAATACTTGCTTTTTTTGCAGCAAGTGCCTGCTTTGTTCCATCAAGAAGCACACCTTCAAGAAGAGATGATTTACCAGATCCAGACACTCCTGTGAGGCAGGTAAAGCAGCCGCAAGGTATGTCAAGATCCACATTTTTTAGATTGTGAAGCGTTGCACCACGTATCTGGATTGTTCCATGCTCTATACATTTTTTCTTTTTCTTGCTTAGCCCCTTTCTCTGCAGGTATTTTGCAGTAAGTGAGTGCGGATTGTTGTAGATCTCTTCTAGTGAGCCAGTAGCGACAACTTCACCGCCTTTTTGAGCAGATGCAGGGCCGAATTCAATGATATGATCTGCTTCTCTTATAAGCTGCGGGTCATGCTCAACTACAAGAAGGGTATTTCCAAGATCTTTTAATTTTTCAAGTGCGCTCACTAAGCGTTCGGAATCTTGCGGGTGAAGGCCAATTGTTGGCTCATCAAGAACATAGAGAAGGCCGGTAAGGCCAGATCCAATCTGCCTTGCAAGACGTACTCGTTCAGCCTCTCCTCCGCTGATTGTCGATGCTTTACGCGATAGCTCCAGATAAGAGAGTCCAATTTCATTGAGGAAGGTTAATCTTTCGATAATTTCTTTATGCACTTGTTGCAGCGTGAGGTCTTTTTTGTCTTCAATTTCGACCGTCTGCATAAAAGCAAGGGCATTTTTAATAGATTTTGCACATAAGTCGCCAATGGAGACATTGTTGATGGTTACATGGCGGGCAAGTGCATTGAGGCGCGATCCTTTACAACCCTGGCATTCATTTTCGCGAAGTGCTTCGACCCATTCTTCTGGCAAAAGTTCTTCATCAGTATGAAGTTGAAGCAAAAGTGCAAGCGAGTGGTTGATACCTCTCCAGCTAAAACGGACAGGCTGTCCTTCAATCTGCAGAGTAATTTCTTCTTTAGAGCCGTTCATTAAAAGCTGCAGCTTGTCGGGAGCAAGCTCTTCAATAGAAAGACGAGAGCTAATGCCAAAATGTTTAAAAAACTCCAGCACAATCTGTCTTGCATAAGCACTTGGCCATGGGCCCCAGAGAAGCTTGACAAGGTCAATTGCCGTCATTTTTGTAATAGCTTTCAGCACAGTAAAGTCTACACCCCATACAAAACCAAGGCCCTGGCAGTCTGGACACATTCCAGTTTGGGTATTGAAGGCAAAGGTTTGCGGGGTAATCTCTGGATAAGATTCGCCCGTTTCTTCCACAGCAAATGCAAGGTTAAAGAAGACATCCGTGTCGCCTCGCATAATAGTGAGTTTGTCCCTGCCAATTTTTGCTGCAGCGGTGATTGCTTCAAAGAGCCTATTTTTCATCGAAGGGTCAACGACTAAGCGATCGACAACAAGAAAGAGGGAATTTTTCTTTTTAGGGTCGTATGGTATTTCACCTTGTCCTAGTTCGTAGAAAGTGCCGTTGAGGCGGATGCGCAAAAATCCCTGCTTTTGTAGCCTATCGAGAAGGTCGACAAAGCTATCGGTGCGTTTAAGCTCAAGCGGCGCAAGGATATGTATCTTTTCACCTTGCGGGTAGTGGATAATGCGATCTACAACATGATCTTTACTGATGGCCTGAATCTTATTGCCGGTCTTAGGATCGTGAGGAATGCCTATTCGAGCGTAGAGGATTCTTAGGTAGTCATATACCTCTGTCATGGTGCCAACAGTAGATCGCGGATTTGTAGCATGAAGGCGCTGCTCAATAGCAACAGCAGGGGAGAGTCCTTCAATTTCTGCTACTTTTGGCTTTGGCATTTGCTTGACAAACTGGCGAATATAGGGCGATAGAGACTCAACATAGCGCCTTTGTCCTTCAGCAAAGACACATTCAAAAGCAAAAGAGCTTTTACCGCTTCCGGATGGGCCAACGCAAACTGTCATCTTGCCGCGCGGTATCGTCGCATCGATTTTTTTGAGGTTATTTTGCTCAGCTCCAACTACTTCTATGGCTAAAGAGGGGCGGACAGGTTTTTCCTTTTTTTGCTTTACTGAGACATGACCTTCAAGGAGTATTTCACCCGTTGCACATGTAATCTTTGCAAGCTCTTCTGGTGTGCCGCTGCAGATAATTTTGCCTCCGCGAGCTCCACTATCTGGGCCCATTTCAATAAGAAAATCGCATGTTTTGATAAGGTCGATGTTATGTTCAATCACAACGACAGTATTTCCTTTGTCAACAAGTGCCTGAAGGACATCGATAAGGTGATTCATGTCGTGAAAATGAAGGCCTGTCGTCGGCTCATCAAGAATGTAGAGCGTCTTTGAAGTATCTGGCCTGGAAAGCTCGCGTACAAGCTTTATGCGCTGCGCTTCGCCGCCAGAAAGGGTAGTCGAAGGCTGCCCTATCTTTAGATAGTCAAGGCCTACTTTTTCGAGCATTTCTAACTTTTGCTCAATGTGGGGGATGTTTGCAAAAAGCTCTTTTGCCTCTTTGACATCCATCTCAAGCACATCTTGAATATTTTTTTCTTTGTAGCGAACGTCTAAGGTTTCTTGGTCAAAGCGCTTGCCGTGGCAGACAGGACAGTCGACGAAGGTATCTTCCAAAAAGTCCATATCTACTTTGATCTGGCCCATGCCGTGGCATTCATTGCAGGAGCCTTCTTTTACGTTAAAGCTAAAGCGGCCAGCTGTATAGCCTTTAGCTTTACTTTGAGGAAGTTTTGCAAAAAGTGCCCGTATATCATCAAAGAGTTTTACATACGTTGCAGGATTTGAGCGGGGAGTGCGTCCTATGGGGGATTGATCGATTTCTATAACTTTGTCTATAGCGTCGTGCCCTTCTACCTCTTTGAACGCGCCAGGCTTTAGCTCTGTTCGCATTAGGATATTACTAAGTGCAGGATAGAGAGTCTCTAGAAAAAGGGATGATTTTCCAGACCCAGATACGCCCGTGATGCCAATAAAACAGCCTAGGGGAAGTGAAACATCTACGTTTTTAAGGTTATTGTGTGTTGCGCCTTTGAGCGTAAGTATTTTTCCGTTTCCTGTTCGTCTTTTTTCAGGGGTATGGATTTTTTTTCTGCCGCTGAGGTAGTCCCCGGTGAGTGATTTTTTAGATTTGAGAAGGCCTGCAACATCTCCGTGGTAGACGATGCTGCCTCCTTGAATGCCTGCCTTTGGCCCAACGTCTACAACTTCATCTGCGGCTCGTATTGTCTCTTCATCATGTTCAACAACAATAACGCGGTTACCCTTGTCGCGAAGATTCTTTAGCGATTTGATAAGTTTTTTGTTATCTCTTGGGTGAAGGCCAATAGATGGCTCATCAAGAATATAGGTAACGCCAACGAGTCCTGAGCCTATTTGCGAGGCAAGCCGTACTCGCTGCGACTCGCCGCCAGAAAGCGTAGGCGCAATACGGTTAAGCTGCAGATATTCAAGTCCTACATTTTTTAAAAATGTTAGCCGTTCTACAATCTCTTGCAAAAGATCGTGGGCGAGGAGTTTTTCGTGCGCTTTTAGTTTGATACCCTCAAAAAAGGAAAGTGCATCACCTATTGGCATGTCGGTTACTTCATAGATGTGCTTTTTTGCAAAGAGTGTGGCTGCAGGATATGGCCGAATGCGCGCTCCGTTGCAGCTTGGGCAGATCGTCTTATGCATGAGCTTTTCCATGCGCTCTTTGTAGGTATCGCTTTTTGCTTCCTGGTAGCGAAGATAAGCATCTTTGAGGACACCTCTCCACCAGATAGTATCTTGCCAGGTCGCACCCGTCTCTGGATGGACAAAGTACATGCGTGTCCATTTCTTGGCAGTTCCTCGGAGGAAGATTTCTTTAGCCTCTTTTGATAACTCTTTCCAGGGAGTATAGACGCTAAAATTATAGAGCCTTGCAAGATTATCATAGATATTGCCGTAGCGAACGGTTTGGTAGGAGCTCGCTATTGAGCAGCAATCTTCAGCGATGCTCTTTGCAGGGTCTATGCATGCTGCGAGATCAAATTCGTGAGTTACACCAAGTCCTTGGCAGTCTGGACACATCCCAAGAGGGCTGTTGAAGGAAAAATCATGCGGCTCAAGTGCCGGATATGAAAGTCCTGATTTTGGAGAGTATGCTTTTGTTGAAAGAAGTTCCTCTTCTTTTGAATCAATATCTACAAGAATGGCAATGCCCGAACCTAGCTCTAAAGCTTGAGTTAATGACTCCACCATGCGAGATTTATTTTCTTTGCCGGTCTGCAGTCTATCGACAACAAGGTCTAAATCGTGGCCCGTAGCTTTATCAAGTGAGATTGTGTCATCAATTTGGTAAAAAGTGCCGTCTATCCGCACTCGTGTAAAGCCTTTCTTAGCTATATCTTCAAGGTCATCTTTGAGCTCGCCCTTTTTATTGCGATGGATCGGCGCAAGGATCATCAGGCGGATGTTTTCTTTTTTCTCTAGCGCTGCCTCTATAATTTCTTCCTTAGAACGAGGCCTGACAGGCTCGCCGCTTACAGGGCAAAATGCCTCGCCGACTCTTGCCCAAAGAACGCGCATGTAGTCATACACTTCTGTAATGGTGCCAACTGTGGAGCGCGGATTTTTACCTGCTGTCTTTTGCTCAATGGAAATTGTGGGGGTGAGCCCTGCTGCAAAGTCAAGGTCTGGCTTTGGAAGCTCGCCCATGAAGCGCCTAATATGCTGCGAAAGCGACTCAACGTAGCGCCTTTGCCCTTCAATATAAATGGTATCAAAAGCAAGAGATGATTTGCCGGAGCCTGATACCCCCGTAAAACAGATAAGTTTATTAGGGTCTAGCTCTAAGGAGACAGACTTTAGATTGTGCACACGCACATTTTGTAAAATAATCTTTTGATCCATCTCTCTAGTATATACCTAGAGCCTTTATAAGGCCATAGTCAAGTAACTCATTTGAGAGTAAGTGAATTATGAATACTTCTCTCTAGATACTTTTCTATCTCAGCTACAAGAGGAGGGAGTCCTTCTTTGATCGTAGTCCAAATGACATCACTTACCTTTTGAAAAGCAAAAAATCTCTCGAATAGCTATACTCTTTAGCCATTATGCATATTTTTTGTCTTATAACGCTTTTTTTGGCAGTTAGTTTTGGTCTTTTTGCTGAATGTTTTGTAGGAGTGTCAACTTCTGACATTACGCCGCCTATCGGCACGCCTCTAGCTGGATATGAGAAGCGAAAGGGTGCGCCTATGCAAGGTGTACAGGATCCATTACTTGCTACTTGTATGATCATCGATAATGTAGTTTTTTGTTCAGTAGATCATTTAGGAATGCCTTATGGTCTTATTCAAAAAATACAGGCAAAGGCAAAAATGCTCGTTCCTGAGCTTGAAAAGGCCTCCTTTTTTATCGGATCTACCCATACCCATTCTGGGGGAGGGGCCTATTATGATTTGCCTGTAATTGGCGAGATGCTTGCGGGACCTTATGATGAAAAAATTGCTGATGGCTATGTAGATGGGATTGTAAAGGCAATAGTAGAGGCAGCATCGCACAAAGAGCCTGCACTCGTTGGCATTGGATATGCAGCAGTAGATGGTGTAGCACAATTTCGGTCAAAGTGGCCAGAGCGCTATGTTCCAGAGGAGGGACTTTCTCTCATCAAAGTAACAAAAAAAGATGGCGCGCCTCTTGCGCTCCTTTACAGCTACGCACTCCACCCAACAGTTCTTGGCCATGAAAATATGCGCTTTTCAGCAGATTTTGTAGGCGCCTCGCGCGATCTTTTACATGACTTGCTTGGAAAAGAGGTTGTTACTCTCTATTTCAATGGGGCGCAGGCAGAGCTTGTCCCTCAAGAGGGAACTACTTGCCAATCTGTTGGCAAGCAAATTGCAGCAAAAGTATATGACCTTTGGAAGAAAACAGAAGTAGATGAAACAATTTCTCTACGGGTAAAGAAACATAGCTATTCATTTACACCAAAGACAACTCCATATGGGCTCTCAGTTCCTCTTGAAAAATACGATACAGAGATCTCTCTTCTTACGGTGAATAAAAAAGATCTCTTTGTTGCAGTTCCTGGCGAGCTTAGTGCACTCTATGCTGTTGAGCTCAAGCAAGCTGCAAAGAAAAGGGGCTATACAAACCTTACAGTACTTGGGCTTGTAAATGATGCCCATGGCTATATCATCATGCCAGAAGCATGGCATGCAAAAACTGCAGAATCTGCTCTTTCCTTTGGCGGTCCTCTTTACGGAAAAGAGTTATGCGACCAAATCCTCAATATGCTTTCGGAGTAATCACTATGGTATTTTGTCATCCTGACTGCCTACCCTTTATGCCTGCTGCTTGGCAAGATCTTGCTGCGGTAGATAGAGAAATAATCAAAGATTTTGAGTCAGATAGAAAAGCCCTCCACTGCTTTATGAGCTGG
Source organism: uncultured bacterium (assembly GCA_964462925.1). Classification (GTDB taxonomy): domain Bacteria; phylum Chlamydiota; class Chlamydiia; order Chlamydiales; family FEN-1388; genus SZAS-7. Next base: position 95,157 of record CAYWZU010000003.1, on the reverse strand, counting down.
CTATCCGAGCAGCGATCTTTTGTAAGAAGAAATTTTATCGAAAGGCATCCAGATCTATGTCAAGGTATTGTTTTAATTTTGAATAGAGATGAAAAACGTACTTTTCGCCGAGCGGTTGAAAGCATTGGGAATCGTCTTTACCGTGCAAAAGGTTCAAATGTATTTTGGATAGATAGTGAACGCGCAGCTTTACCAACAAGGTGGCAGCTTGCCGCGCAAGAGGGGCGCTTACTTGCCCATATTCAAACAAATGAAAAAGACTTTCAAAGACTTCTTCATGGGCTTTTGACAAGAGGTAAAACATTAGTACTAGACTATCCTAACGTTGCCATTACAACTCTCAGAATGGCTACCGAAAAAAATCCCCATGATCAAAAACTTCGTGAGCACTACCTAAAAATTCATGAGATTTACTTTGAACGTGCTAAGCAAAATGAAGCGGGTCGACATCAATAAAACGACGTATTGCTGACGGAAGTATCAGGTTTCTGTCAACATGTTCTATCGCTTGGCATACCGCATTTATGGCAGGGCCGCGTATCAGAAACTGGTAGCGGAAGAGATCCTTTACCTTTGCATAGCCTGAGGGCACGACTGGATGGCAGATAAAGGCATCTCCAAGACATTCTTTTAAGGCTATTTGATAGCGTCTAGCAAACTGTGACACCCTTTCTTCATCAGATCCAGAGAATAAAATCTTTACGATTTTTGCAAAGGGAGGAAAGTAAAAAGCTTCTCTTGTCCCTATTTCTTCCGTGTAAAAACCGACAAAATCTTGTTTTGCAGCAAGCTGTATCGTGCTATTTTCGGGCATAGCCGTCTGGATGAGCACTTCGCCCGGCGTCTCGCCGCGTCCGGCTCTTCCTGCCACTTGCGTGATGAGCTGAAAGACTGTTTCTTGCGCGCGAAAGTCAGGAATATTTAGGCTTGCATCAGAATTTAGGACGCCCACAAGTGTCACCTGGGGAAAGTGAAGTCCTTTTGCTACCATTTGTGTGCCGATTAAAACGTCAGCTTTTCCAGATCTAAATTCTGAAAGGAGCTTTTCTAATGAGCCTTTATGACGTGTCGTATCTGCATCTATCCTCAGCGTGCGTATGGAGCCAAAAATCCCGTGCAGCATTGATTCTACTTTTTCTGTGCCCGTGCCTTGGTATTTGATCATGTCGTGCGCGGCGCAATGGGGGCACATTTTGGGAGGTGGAGAGGAAAATCCACAAAGGTGGCATGCGATAATTTTATCGCCTTTATGAAAGGTAAGCGTAGTGTCGCAGTGGCAGCATTTTATGCTATTTCCACATGATGTGCAGGAGAGTATCGTGTGATAGCCTCGTCTATTTAAAAATAGAATCGTTTGTTCGCCAAGCTTTTGCTTTTCTTCGATTTTTGCAAGGAGCTTTTCGGAAAAAATTGTCATAGCTTTCGCTTTTGCATATTCCGGCTTCATGTCGATTATTGTGACAGTGGGAAGTGTTGCACTTGCGGGCCGTTTTGTTAGGGTATGGAGCTTGTATTTGCCATTTTGGGCGTTGTAGTAGCTCTCAAGAGATGGTGTTGCGCTGCCAAGGAGGCATGTTGCTTTTTCAAGCTTTGCCCGCATTACTGCTACATCTCTTGCATGGTAGCATGGGCTGTCATCTGATTGCTTGTAGCTTTGCTCATGCTCTTCATCGACAATAATCAGGCCAAGGTTTGGCATAGGGCAAAAGAGGCTCGATCTTGCTCCAATACAGATTTTGGCATGTCCTGATTGGATATCTTCCCACATTTTCATTCGCTCGCCGTCGCTTAGGCGATGGTGAAGTACGGCAAGCGGCACTGTAAATCTGCTTTTAAACCTATGTATTGTCTGCTCGGTGAGGGCAATTTCTGGAACAAGCAAGATAACGCCTTTACCCATCTCAAGGGCCTTATCTATTGCTTGGAGGTAGACTTCTGTTTTTCCGCTTCCTGTTATGCCAAAGAGAAGGTGGGTGGAAAAGCTTTCTCCCTTCAGGCTCTCTACAATGCTATCGAGTGACTTTTGCTGCTCGTCGCTTAAGGTCTTCGCCTTTGATATAAAATACTCTTCAAAAGGTGCGTCTTTTGTGATGCGGATAAGCTTTTTGGTCTCGAGTGCTTTTACAGCGCTAGCGGGAGCTCCGCTATTTTCTAAAAGTTCTGAGAGTAAAATGCCATCTCGATCGGATTTTAGCATGCAGTCGAGCACCTCTGCTTGCTGCGGAGCTTTTGTGCGAAGCTCAGTGCAGACTTCTCTAAGCTCTTTTGGCGTCTTTGCTTTGTACACTCTAAGAGGTTCTTTATTTTTTGTGTTCTTGCGAACACCTGCCGGAAGCATAGTTTTGAGCACTTTGCCAAGCGGGCACACATAGTATCTTGCCATCCAAAGGGCAAGTTCAAAGAGCTCTAGGGTAACGACAGAGCGTTGAGTGAGTGCACGCTTTATAGCTTTTGGGTTTAAAACTTCAGAAGTATCTTTGACATTCACAACAAAGCCTTGCACAAGCTTATTACGAAGGGGAACTTCGACAGAAACCCCTTTTTGAATGTGAGGGATAAGCTCAGCTGGTATGCTATAGTCTAGCGCTTTATCGATCGATACTTCGAGAAGAATAGATGCAAATGTCATACGAGTGTTTGAAGATCACTCCAGAGAGCACGTTTAAAGAGCTGATCATTCATTTGAGCTTTGGATAGTGCCAAATCAAAAAAAGATACATCAAAAAGAGTGTGCTGGCAGTTTAGGAGCGAAAGGCAGCGGGTCTCTTTATGCAGGTCATCGCCAAAGTAAGAAAGAAAGGAGGCCATCTGCGAGGCGAGATCTTGTGGATAGGCTATGATAATAGCTTTTGCTTTTCGCGCAGCAGCAAGTGAGTAGACATAGGCTGCCATTTCAAGAGAGGGCTGCGTATAAAGCCTTGTAGGAAGTAAGCGCTCATTTACGCTTGCAGCTACTTTTTTGATAAACTGCTCTTCTTCCGATCCTGGAGAAAAGAACGATACAAAGGTAATTTCTTGTTTAGTTTGAACGGGCTTTTCTTTTTCTAGCTCTACACGCTTGATGCCAAGTTTATCAAAGCGATCGAGTACGTCAAGCAGGGGAGCGCGAATTGGCTTAGAAAAGGGGCGATTTAGCGCCTGCATGAGTGGAATAACAGGCCCTTTTGCTAGCTCTTTTTCTTTTTCCTTAGGCTTTGGAGGTTGCACAGCAGCTAGAGGGGGAGCTTTTGGTCGTGGAGGAGGTGGTGTGGGCGCTTGAGCGGCTTGTACGGCTCGCGGCTTTGGTTGCAAAGGCTCCTTCAACACTAAATCGGGATATTCTTGTGCAATATAGAGCCGAAGATCTTGTACAATACCAAGTAGTTCATTCATTCTTTTGATTATATCCTCTTCTTCCAATTTTTGCAGCACTTTGAGTATAGTAGCGCCTCTAAATAATGAGGCCTATCTATGCAACCTACTCGTGAAACATTTCTTCGCAACCTTATGACTGGCTACGGCGCCACAAAGCAAGAATGGACAAACAACAATAGAACGCAGAGAAACTGTTCTGCCTATGTACTTGAAGTAGCAAAAGTCGCTCAGGTAACAGAGATTGTGAGACAAATATTTGAATGGAATAAAAATAATAGGGGCGAGTCTCCTATCGTAGCAGTTCCGGTAGCGGGCTGGGAGGTTGATGAATCTGAAGGAGCAAGGCTTTTTTCATGCTGCTCTCCTGGTTCTCGGCGTGCGAGAATTCAAAATGAATATGCAAAGTCATTTTCTCTTGCTCCTTGGGCTACAGGTCTTGGTGCAGATATTATTTTTCATTTTCCACCAAAATTTCAAACTACAAAGCTTGTCAAGTTTGCTGGGGAGCGCTGCCTAGAGGTTTCAGCAGGAGTTCGCATTACAGATGCAGATGAATTTCTTAAGCAAAAAAAGTTTGCGATGGCTCCAAATAATTCCACACTTCATGTCTCCACACTAATTGGCGGCATGGCAACTGGAAGTTATGGCCCTGCTCGCGATCATGGCCCGATGTCTAGCTATGTGAGAAAGATGACAGTTATTTCTCCAACTGGCGAGCTTATGACGCTCTCTGCTACAGAAAATAATCAACTTTTTGCTACGCTTAAGGATTGCCATTTAGGTGCTGGGTTTATCGTTACAGATATTACCCTTGGCGGTATCGAGCCGCTGTATAGAATGAAAAGGCTCCATACACTCTATCAAAATGTCTATGAGCTGAGAGATACTGTGGGAGCTGGCAATCCATTTGAAGCTCCTCACTGCATTATTCACTATATCCCATGCGACATTGAACAAGAGCGCGAGCATACTCCTCGAATCCGTATTTCTACTTTTGAGAGAACAGAGGAGCCGGCAACTCATTCGCCAATCCCGGAAGATGTTAAAGAATATGTGGACCTTGAAGAGACGACAGCTGTAGATGGCTTAATCTATAGCATCGTCAGATGTCCTGAGCTTCGGCAGTTTTTTCCATTTGTTCTTGATCTTGCTGCTAAAAAAACATTTGGCAAGAGTAAGCAGCAAGTAGCAGTAGGCGCTCCAAGCGATATGCTCCACCTTTTAAAGACATACACAGACCTTCCGCTTGCGGATGTAAACTGGATTATTAGAGTAGATGGCCCTAAGGGGGCAAAAGAGCTTGCTTTTGATCTTCTTGAAGGAGCCGAAAATATTTTGAAAGAGTGCGGCTTAGAGAAGGAATTTCCACTTCTTACCATTTATTGCCGCTATAATAAGGGGATTTTGGGAGCGCAAGGGATATCACCTACTGGAATCGAGGTTGAGCAGCAAGGGGTGCTTGCCTTTGAGCTTCTTACCTACTCGCCGCTCGCCCAAACTCCTGCCTTCAAACGATTAGTTAGCTATGTGCTCGATACCCTAAAGGAGAGGGAGCTTGTCTATAGCTACCAACCTGGTAAAACTCCCGTTGATGGCGCAGATAGCCTAGATAAAATCCTTATAACTGAAGTTGCCAGAGCTCGCCTCGAGCATTTTAAAGATGCTATTGCTGAGCTTCATGGCTCAAAAGAGCATATTGCAAGCTCGCCATTTATGACCCCAGAGAAGAAGGCCTATCTTGGCTTTGGAAGTTGGGAGAATGTCCCCGAGAGGGATCTACTTCAGACAACAGAGGACTTTGACTCTCAGGAAAAGGAAAAAGCGATTAGGCATATCATAGAGCTTGCCAAAAAGCATAACCGCCATGAAGTGCTCGAGGCAGCTTCTCAGCTTCTTAGCAGCAAATAAAAAAACCCGGTAGTCGCGAGGCGATACCGGGTAAAGTGCTTGCTAAGAAAAGAAATTACTTTCTAGACTTGTGTGCTTTTTTAGCGCGTGATGTGCGAGCTGTACGCTTGCTAGCTTTTGTTGTACGCTTTTGCATGGTAAATCCTCCTAAAAGGTTTTTTATTATTCAGGCCAGGTGGCCAAAATATCCACATTTACTGGACAATTCTCTTATTGTCATATTTTTAATTACTATGTCAATAATAAAATTTAATTATTAATTAATTTTTGTAAATTAGCCAGTTTTATCAGCGCATCAAGCGGCGTAATTGTTGAAACATTTATATCTAAAAGTTGTTTTATAAGAAGCGATTCCTTTGGGACGATCGGTTGCTTTACAAAAAGGTCAGGTTGAAGCGCTTTTTTTGGTTTTGGGCTAACCTCTAGCTTTTGCAAGAGCTCTTCAGCGCGCATAATAACAGCATCTGGCATTCCTGCAAGGCGAGCGACATGCACGCCGTAGCTCTTATCTGCAACTCCTGGAACAATCTTTCGCAAAAACTGAACGTTATCCTTTGTCTCTGAGATTGCAACGGTATAGTTTTTGCAGCCAGAATTTTTGTCTGCAAGCTCAGTAAGCTCAAAATAGTGGGTGGCAAAGAGCGTTTTCGGCCTTGCTTTACCCTTAAGAAGGTATTCAGCTACTGCCCATGCTATAGATATGCCATCGTAGGTGCTGGTTCCTCTGCCGATTTCATCTAAAATGACTAGGGAGCGATCTGTAGCCTGATGAAGTATGCTTGCTGTCTCTGCCATTTCCACCATAAAGGTAGACTGGCCGCGAGCTAAATCATCACTTGCCCCTATTCGAGAAAAGAGCTTATCTACAATGCCAATTTCTGCCTCTTTTGCTGGGATAAAGCTTCCCACCTGAGCCATAATGACAAGAAGGGCAATTTGGCGGATGTAGGTAGATTTTCCTGCCATATTTGGACCGGTCAGGATAATCAGCGATTGCTCTTTGCCATCAAGGGCTATATCATTTGCAACAAAGTGAGAGCTTGTTGCAAGCGATTCAATGATAGGATGTCTTCCCTCTTTGATCATAAGTTTTGCACTATCTGCTACTTTTGGGCAGATATAGCCGCGCCGTTTAGCCGCTATTGCAAGCGACCTTAGCACATCGATTTCGGCAATGCATTTGGCAGTTTTGAGGATGCTATCGTGATAGGCGGCAACTTTTGATCGAAGCTCGCTAAAAAGCTCTTGTTCTAGGGATTCAATGAGTGAGTCTGCATGGAGGATCTTATCTTCATAGGCTTTAAGCTCATCTGTGATGTAGCGCTCGCCATTAGCAAGAGTCTGCCTTCGCTGAAAATGGCTTGGAACTCGCTCCACTTGCCCTTTACTTACCTCGATGTAGTAGCCAAAGATTCTCGTGTAGCCAACTTTAAGCGTCTTTATTCCAGTATCTTGGCGAAGCTTTTCCTGATAGGCGATGAGCCAGTCTTGGCTTCCTTGGCGGATGGTGGTGATCTCGTCGAGTTTTTGGCTATATCCTGGTTTAAAGAGGCCGCCATCTGATGCTCTAAAGGGCGGATTGTCTATGAGTGCAGAGCGTATAAGAGAGGTGCATTCCTCATGTAGATCAAGTTCTTGTTTTAGCGATAGTAGTCGCTTTGCTCCTGCAAGGCTTTTTACAATGGAAGGAAGCTGTTCGAGAGAAAGCCTGAGGCTTACATACTCCTTAGGTCCCGCACTTTCTGTCTTGATGCGATACATCATGCGCTCTAGGTCGCGTATTTGGCTAAGTTCTTGGTCAAAGCCTGCATCAAACAGCGCCTGAACGGCTTCTTGCCTTGCTTGTATTGCTTGAATGTCTATGAGAGGAGCTTTAAGCCACTGACGGAGGAGGCGCGCTCCCATAGGAGTTTTTGTTTCATCAAGGAGCGATACAAGTGAATTATCGCTCTTTTCTCGATCTGTAGGCTCTAAGATCTCAAGGTTAATAAGAGTCGATCTATCTAAAAACATAGTCGAGCTAACATTCTGCCTTTTTATTTCCCGAATGTGATCAAGGGGGCAAAGCTGCCAATCGGAGAGGTAATGAACAAGGGCGCCTGCTGCAGTAATTCCGCTAATGCCTGCTTTAAGACCAAATCCATCGAGTGTAGAGACCCTAAAGTGGTTTTTGAGCCTATCTTCTGCATCCACAGGGTCAAAGAGCCAGTCATCCTGGACTGAGAGCTGAAGCTTGCTTGCAAGCTGAATCTCTTGCAAAAGCTCCCTATTTTTGGTCTGAAAGCGCCTTGAGAGCAAAAGTTCTTTAGGGCTTTGCCGAAAAAGCTCATTTAGAAGCTCCTTTGGACTCTCTGTCTCATAGACAGTAAAGCGCGCGCTTGCAAGGTCTACCGTTGCAAGGCCAAATACATCATTTTTACAGGCAAGGGAGCTGAAGTAGGAGCTTGTCTTTTCCTGAACGCCTGGCAGAGGGGTATGTGTGGCAGGACTCACTACTCGGACAAGCTTTCTTGATACAAGGCCTTTTGCCTTCTTAGGGTCTTCTACCTGGTCGGCAATAGCTACCCGAAACCCTCTATTTACGAGTCTTTCGATATACCCCTCGCTTGTATGCCAAGGGATACCGCACATGGGGGTGTCTTGCCTCTGTGTGAGGGTAAGTTCAAGCTCTTTCGCCACAAGTAGGGCATCATCCTCGAAGCACTCATAAAAGTCACCTAGGCGAAAGAGCAAAATAGCCCCTTTTGCCTGGTTTTTGCACTCGAGCCACTGCTGCATCATAGGGGTAAGGGTTGCCTGCATCGATATACCTCAATTTGGGGGACTATTTTGCCCTATTTTGCCTTATTTGCAACTCTGATTGTTTCCCTTGACGTATCAAATTAAAATTATATATAATAATAAATAAGGGAATTAGTAGGAATCAACAGGGGGAATTATGGCATCAGTTAGCCCATCTTCGTCTCCGGGCCAAACGCCATCGACTGAGTGGAAGCGCGTGAGGTCTAAATTGCGCTGTGGCGACGTACAGCATGATGTAAAAATCATAAAAACACGTAGAGGCGACACTTTAGACCAGAACCTTTTACTAAGGGTTAAAAAAACTACGAGTGGAAAATTAGAAACTAATGTACCGCTTTTAGATGCGATTGCAAAAGATCTAAATAAGTCAAAGGTGGTGCTAAAAGCACTAGATGAAGATGAAGTGGTTATAAAAAATGTAAAAGTTGGCAGCCACAATTTCACTATCGAAATTACCCGTACTCCAGCTCCACCGCTTCCGCCGAAAAAGGGGTCCACGGAAAATAGGCCACCGATGCCAGACTTTAAACCTCAAAAACCAGAAGGTGCTAAATAATGAGCGGCATCAATAACCAGTCACAGTATTCCATCCAGCCGGAGGGTGTTCAACAACACTACCGTGTTGACTATGACGCTAAAGCTGGCCAGCATAAGCTCTACATCGGCAATAAAGCCTGTGTTGTGAAGCAATCGGGCAATATAGTTACTGATGAAAAGGAACTTCGCAAGATTGCTGATCTCTTCACAAGCACGCTGAAAGAAGAAAAAATCGGCAAAGGGGAAAAGTGGGAACTGGGTAGCGAAGGCGTTACAAAGATGAAGGGTGGATCCAAAACTGGAACCGTAACGCTTGTAAACAAAGAACTCTACAAAGCGAGCATTCAGCCATTTCTTAAAACAGCTGCAAGCACAAATGAGGCCGCAAAAAGCGTTCTTGGAAATGAATCATCAAAGCAAGAGGAGTCTCCTCAGAAAACAAAACAGCCTCCAATAGACCTGCCTGATGAGGCTGAACCAAGAGATGATGCGAAAACAGAAGCTAATAGAGAATCGCCTCCGCCTATTCCTTCAACGAAACCAAAATTGCCTCCTCGTCCACAATCACCAGCACAAGGCAAAAAAGAGGTTCGAGATGAAGAAAAAACTGAGGAAGCACCTAGCACACCACCACCTCTTCCTCCAAGAAAGCCAAAAGAGGCAGTAGAGCCTGAACTTGCAAGACTTGAGCCTGTTGAAGAGCAGTCAGAGCCCGCAAAGACGGAAGAGAAAAAAGAATGGCAACAACCAGGTCCAAGAGCCGAAGGGGAAAGAGCTTCTCCTCGTGTAGTTATGGGTCAAAAAACAGCCAAGCAAGAGGCTTCTAAAGCACTTGAGGGAGGTGCTGCAGCAAAGCCTGCAATCGAAATCTCTTCAGAAGCACCTGTAAAGACAAACGAGCAGCTGCAGGAAGATTTAGCCAAAGCAAAAGAAAAAGTCCAGAGTGCAAAAGATAATCAGATACCGATTATGCAAAAACGTGTCGATAAAAGAGCTCAGATTTACCAGGCGGAAGCTAAATTTACAAAATTGCAAGAAGGTGATGCTACGAAGGAGCTCTTCAATAAGCGTTTGCAAGGTAAACCAGATCGCGATTTTGAGGAAATTACAAAGCAAGAGCTAAAAGACACTTTAAGTAGCCTGCAAAAGTTGCGTGAGGAACTTAAGGAACTTGATCGTGAATACGATAGTAATATGAAAGTGATTGTAAATACCGAGGGCGAAATTTCGCAGATAACCCATCAATTACATCTGCGGGAAGCAGAGGCGGATGCAAAACGGATAAAGGATTTGGAAGATGGGTATAGAAGCGGTGCTTTGCCACCTCCGCCATCACTTAGTACTCCACCATTACCACCTAAAACTCCGCCTGTTCTTTAGAAATGCTGCAGGGGAAGGCTTGCCTTTTAATAGATAATTTATTATTTGTTAGGGTATGACTATTTCTGCACTAAAGCACATTTCATATGCTGCGGCAGGGGGGCTCTCTGCTGGAGTTTGCCTGCAGTTTATAGCGGGATCTAGGATTCTTCCAAAAATGTCTCATATGGGGGCAGCGCTTGCGGTTACTGCGGCTGTTGGGAGGGCATTTGATGAGCTATTTAAGGCATCGGGCTGGAACCATCATGCACCGCTGAGGTTAATTGCTAGCCATATGGTGACGTATGTGGCTATTTTGCCATCGGTGTCACTTTTAGTGGGATATCCTGTGATTGCTGCAAGGATTACTGCGGCGGCTATCACTATAGCCGCACTCGCAGTAAATATTTTGGTTAAGTAGCTTTTTGGACAAATTTTGTCTTTGATTCGAGCATTAAGAGGGCAAGACCTCCAAAGCCGATCGCTACATTTCTAAAGAGAATTTGAAAGTATTCTGGGTTAAAGGCGATAATGCCAACCATCAGCATCACTGAGATGATGGAGGCATATTCAGGCTTCCAGCCAGTGAGTAGCCAAACGGCAAGAGCAAGCTCTGCAACGCCAAAGCTATATAAGAATAAATTTTCTGGGACAATCTGTAAAATAAATTGCGGCGTATACTTTAAAAAGTTAGCCGGATTAATGCATATCTCATACGATGCATATGCAAAGACGAACGCTAAACCAACGCGTAAAAACCATACCGCTAATTTATTGTTACTCATATAAAAATCTCCAATTTAATTACTAAACGCATATATCATATTATTATTTACTATATATGTCAATGATAATTTAGTATTGTCATAATTTCATTATTATAGTAGTATATTGTCCTATGACAGTCGCACTTTTTAAAAGAATGTCTTTTGTCTTCGAGCAGGTAAATGCTGACCAGACATTATTTGTCACTTTAAATGAAGCACACGGTTTAACGTTCACCAAGGATAAAGCACTCAAGGCTAAAACAGCAGATATTGCCTGCTATGTGCTTAGCAAATTAGATGCTGTCATTCAAAACCCCTCTCTTCAAAATAAGAAATTTGAAAAGTCCTTTTATTCAAATGTCGTTGATTATTTTGAAGCTGAGAGCTTAGATAAACCTCTTCTTGCCCTTATCAGATCGTGCCTCTATGCATCTGAAATGAAGGTAAAAACTAAACGCAATGATTTTGTAGATTTTGTTGGCAGGTGCGCCGTTGCCTTTAGCGAGGTACACGTCGATCCAGATACACGCTTTCTTTCCTTTGATGCAGATTATGGGCTTATTGTTACAAAGGATAAAACCTTAGAGGCCTCTGCCGAGCAAGTTGCCGAGTATTTAAGAGGCGCCTTAGAGCCATTTATTGAGGCTAAAGAGTTTAATTTTCGGATGCCTAGCCATAATGGAATCTACGCACTGCAGCGATCTGCCATTCCCTACTTCGAAAAACATATTCCAAAAGATAGAAAAGAGCTGCATGAGATTTGCCATATTTTAGCCCTTGCAGAGGAAAAATGGCTCTATTTTCGAGCGCAGGCAAAATTAAAAGATGAAAAGCCAGTTGAAGAGTACGAAAGGTGGCTTAAAGCACCTCCTGAGACTTTTAGTAAAACTGCATCCACGGTATTGGGGTATGCGCGAGATATCCTTTTTTTTCTTCAGAAAATGCATCACTTTGCAAGGCGCTATACTACCTTGCAGCTTGCGATAGCTGAGCGCATAGAGTTTCAAAGCGCTCAAAATATCAATGTGCTCTTTAGAGAGAGCGCTTTTACCTATGCTCTAGAGGATGCCCCTCCTCTTCATAAAGCAGTTATGCGAAGCTGTAAATACGTTGCAAAAGAGGGGATTACATCGCGTGTTGATAGCACCCTCAAACTTTTACTTGAGTACAAGAAAGATCCTGAATATTCGCCTGAGCTTTATGAAAGATTTATATCTTTTTTGGAGCTTAATGAACTCTTCTACCTTACAGTGAAGCTAGAAGAGGAGTGGATGTCACTTGCATTTTCTTCTAAACGCATGGTGCTTCACACAATTAAAGAATTTAGAGCGCGAACCTATTTGCCGGCAAAGCAGCTTGAGTTTCTTACCTATAGCCTTATGACCTTTAAGGATAACTACATTCCCTCTATCGCAAGATGCTCAGTGAGGGATCAGGCAATTTCCATCAAAGCAATGGCTAAGTATTTTTCTCATACGCTAGATACCCTAGGCATTGAGACGCATGACGAGTTTCATCTAGCACTGACAAAATCGCTACAGACGATGTTAAAGGGAGCGCCCAAGAGAATCAACGAACTTACATGCAGGCGCTTCTCTACAGAGGAAGGTGAGTCATTTGAAGAGTATTACTGGACTAATATAACCCTTGATGAGTACACAAAGACTCTTGCTGAAATTCAAGGCCTAAAAGAGGGTATAGCGCTATTTCTGCCTACTCAGATGGTTAAGGTTGGGACAAGAAAACCTCTTTCTGAAGATAGAGGCTTTGCGGTAGATATTCCAAAACGGCAGATCCAGCCGCAAAAACCAAAGAAAAAGAAGGTGTCGACGCCGTCGCCATGTTCCTCTCCATCCCCTCTGCTAGTACATAATGAACGCTCACGAAGTGCATCGCCTGAAGAGCCATCTCCGCCCTCTCCTCCAAAACCTTTACCTAAAGTAGAGGAGCTTACTTTAGCAGTAGCTAAGCTTAGTATTGCCAAAATACCAGAGGTTGCTGTAGTTAGCAGAGAGCCAGAGATTCCTGTAGTGCGTGCTAAATTAAAATATGACATTAGAGTTCTGCGTTGGTATTATGATAAGAGGCATGTGGAACACCCTTTTAATGCAGATTCTGAGTATCAAGGTTTGCTTAATAAGCCTGATTGGATTGTGATCGAGCATAATGTTGCTCGCTACATTGACCTGTTCTATGAGTATGCAAGTATTGATAAGAGCCCTGAAAGTGAGTTTGGTGATAGAAGACAGCTTGTGCTGGCAGTGACTCGATCACATGAAAATCGAGAATCCACGAGAGTAGGGCTTTTAACATGGACAAAAAGCAAAGTTGACGGCCTTATCTATCACCGCTGGTTTGTCAAAGAGGTGCCAGGTAAAACTGAGCATTTTGATGAACGCTATGTTCAAGAGGCTTTTGAGCAGCTAAAAGCCCGCCCCCTTCCTCCTCCCTTTAAGGGAAAACCTAGAGATAAAGAACGCGATGAAAGCTTCTTAGAGCTTAAGGATGAACGATTTATAGTTATTTCTGACCCTAAAAATAGCGTAAGGGTCCGCCTCATCCTTCCAAATTCTTCCATTTAAAATAAATATTTGGTATTGATATAATAAAAGCATATTGAGGGCACTAGTATGTCAATTGAGAGCCAAAATCGAAGTTTTGATTGGAACATTTTCGAGAAAACTCAGCAAAGAGAAGTATACGCAAACCTTGAAAAGCGAAATATAAACATCGGTCATGAGATTACTGAATTGCGAGGGAAATTTCTTGAAGGCCGCGGGCGGATCATGAGCTTTGTATTTGATAAAATATTGCAGCCGCTTGGTATTGGACAAGAAGCAAAGCAGATTAAAGAGCTTACAGTTGAGCAACATAAAATAACAAAACTTCTTAAAACGGTCCCTGAGGAACTTACTTGGTCTCCGCATCTTACCCAAATTAAGGGACTAGATCAGATGATTAAGACTACAGATGAAGAGATAAAAAAACTTCATGAACAAGGTGTTGGGCTAAATCGAGCACTTTCTCCAATATTGCCTTCTGCTAAAGATGAAAAAGATATTAAAAAATTAAATATTTTGGAAGCGAAACTTGATGCCCTGCAGCTTATAAAATCCGTGTCAGATAAAGTTGCTACTAGAGTTGCGGGAAATTGGGAGAAGGCTTCTCCTTCTCCTACACTTCAAAATCGCGTATCAGCTTCAAATGAATCGGATGCTTTAACAACCAGGTTGGAACGGGCGAAATCGCGTATACTTGAAATGGTGGAAGCCCATAGCCTTGACCTAGATTCAGGTGTGAATATAACAAAAGAAAAAATCGAGTCTCTTCAAAAAGGGCTCATGGCTGCCAAAAAACAGCCTTCGGAAGAAAATGTGAAAGCTCTTGAAGATGCTCTTTTACTCTATAATTCAGATGATGAATCCTTGGCTTCCTTTGAAGAGGATATAGAGAGTAGCGAAGTTGACGAAAACTTGTCAGTTCAGCCATCTCGCGAAGACCCTATTCAGGATTTATTAGATAAAATAATGATAACAACTGCAAGGTATAGCGCATTAAAGGGCAAGGTGAATGAGGAAAATAGTGAAACACGGACTCTTCTTAAGGAAAAGGAAGAAGGTTTACAAAAACTTTTGATTCTTATTACTCAGAAGAAAGAGGAGCTTACACCAGCTCGATTTCAAGAGTTAAGTAAATTTATTGAAAACCAAAGGAGAGAGTCTGCTGAGGCCCTCGAGGCACGTGTAATGCAGCAGGTTGCAAGTGGAAAAAGAAGTGAGCTTTTAGAGCAGGAGATTACGAAAGCTACATCGTTTGCTTTGAGAGCACCGGAGGATGCAGAGTCGGTAAATGATCGGATTGTACATATTGGCCAGAGTATAGCAAAATCAATTTTAAAAGAGACTGATTTAAAAGATCGAACTGCAAAGACAGAAAGTCTTTTACAAAGTGCGCTTTATTTGGCTAAGCAGGGTAATATGATTGCAGCTTGGACGCTTTATACAGCCCTTAAGGAACTCAAGCCGCAAGAGGAGGGGTTTAAGGAATTGCAGGCATTCTTTAAAGAGCACCAAAAGGCAGAGCTTGAACAATCGCCCTTTATTCCAGCCTTCATAGCAATTAAACAAAATAGTTTACTAAGGACTCCACTTTCTACAGAAGAGAGCTTTTTAGGCTATAGTGGCAGAATGTTTAATCTTTCTTAATGCCTAATACTGTATACTTAGGCCCTTTCTTAGGGGGACTAGGTGAGGTCAAGGCATTGGCTAATAGGGGTAATCGGCAATATCCTAGAGCATTATGACAATGCACTCTACGGACTGCTCGTTCCTTTCTTGGCGCCGCTCTTTTTTCCCCAGCACGATACAGTAACGCAGCTTATTTTGGGCTATGGCATTATGCCGCTTGGAATGATTGCCCGGCCGCTAGGGTCTCTCTTTTTTGGCTGGATTGGCGATGTTTATGGAAGGGGCAGGGCATTGTCACTTTCGCTTTTGGGGATGGCGATTGTAACGATGGCTATGGGGTTTTTACCCGTATACCAAGATATTGGGATTTGGGCGCCGCTTCTTCTTGCGATCCTGAGAATGCTTCAAAGTTTTTGTATGGCGGGTGAGACGGTAAATGGCGCAGTCTTTGTTTTGGAAAAAATTCAGGAAAAAAATCGCTCTTTTATAAGCAGTATCTACGATGCTTCTACTGTAGGAGGAATACTGCTTGCCTCCCTACTTGTAACCCTGCACGCGACATTTGATTTAAACTGGCGGTATCTGTTTTGGGCGGGATCACTTACGGCCTTTTTTGGTCTTGCAGCTCGCCAGCTAGAGCCAAATGCCCCTAAAAAACAGCAAAGAGCGTCCCTTCAGGGAAAGTGGCCCATTATCTTAAAGATTGCATCAGTTAGCGGCTTTACCCATATTACATACATCTTTGGCTTTACCCTCATGAACGGCCTTTTACCTCTGATCTCTGATCTTTCAAAGCAAGATGTGATGATGGTAAATAGCGCGCTATTACTCTTTGATATGCTTTTTTTACCAGTCTGCGGCTATATAGCACGTCTTGTGGGAAGAGAGCGGATGATGCAGCGAGCAGCTATAAGCCTTGCAGCGCTATCGATACCACTTTTTCTTTTACTCGATCATGCATCACTTAGTACAGCAATTTTTGTTCGCACAGCTTTTGTGGCGCTTGGAGTTCTTTTTGCAGCCCCCTATCATGCATGGGCACTTGATCAAGTCGCTGAGGAGGATCGCTGCACAGTCCTTTCATTTGGCTATAGTTTAGGCTCTCAGCTTATTGGGGCTCCTTCTTGTGTGTTAGTTCTACAGCTTTTTCAGATGACCCATTCAGTGCTAGCACCTGCAATTTATCTTCTGCTATTTGCTCTTGTCGCTCACTATCAAATTCAGAGATCACATAGCGCTCTTCCATCACGCGTATAAGTTCTTTTGCACTGTAGCGCCTTTCAGGTAGGTCCTGCAGGGCAAGTACGCTTATCTTTTTGATAACCTCTGCACTCTCTGTAGCAGAATCAAGAGCTTCAAGTGCTCGCGTTCGGGAGGTTGTCTGATTTTTTTGCATCTCCATAGCGCGTAAAAGTAGTGTGCTATTTTGCTCGTTTCTTGCTCTAGTAAGGCAATCAAAAAATTGGGGGTTTTTCCCCCGACCAATGGTATAGGCGAGGATTCCCCAAGCCCAAATATCTGTTGCAAATGTTGATAAAAAATCGCCTTGCAGTAGCTCAGGTGCCGAATAGGGGAATGTGCCATAAGAATGGGCGTCCCATTTTGGCTTTTCCTGAGAAGGGAGAAAGGCACAGCTAAAGTCTGAAAGAACAACGCGGAGCTCTTCTGTTACCAAAAGATTTGACCAGCTAATGTTGCCGTGAACAATACCTTTTGCGTGTAGCCATTCAAGTGCCTTAAGGCTGTCATAAAGATAGCAGTGCCCAAGATGCGGATATCGATTCACTGCTTCTGCTAAAGTAAATCGACAATAGCTATAAAAGCCTATACTTTTATTGTTTAGGAGCGGATGGCTTTCTGCAAAAAAGTGGCAGCGAACAGCTATTTGTGCAAAATTTGCGATGTCCTCTTGGCAAAGGTTTCGTATGAGCTTAAGCTGAAAGGGCTCTTTATGTGCATGGGCTACTTTTTCCGCACCTTCTTTTGGTGTTAGGTAGAAGACCTTATCGACGATGGGGATTATAGTTTGCCGAGGTTTATTTGGTTCTCTTTGGGGTTTATACCAAGTGATTTTTGCCGCATTTATACCTTCTCTAAATTGACCAGAACGGTAGTTGGTTTTAAATACAGCAAAAGCTGTATGTATATCTAGGTTGTAATAAACGTCTGTTGTTTTATTATTTTGTTTTACAGACTCAACTGCTTCCCCTTTTCTGTTGAAATCGGCAAGAGTCACTAAAACTTTATAGACCAGGTTTTCGATTTCTTCAGTGTTTAAGCCATGATATGCTTCACCAAATGAGGTTAAAGCACTATGGATACTATCAAAGGCATCTGGGTTGCTTCTTCTAGCTGCCTCTTCTACTTTGTATTTTTCTATAGCAAAGTGCTCATTTCTGGGTGTAGGAGAGATAAAATGTTTTGGAAGGAGCGGTTTACAAAAGTCGTCATACTCTCTAACTTCTTCTTTTACCTTTGCGGAAGGTATCGGTATGTTGGGAGATGGGCTTCGTCTTATAATATCTGGTTGCATATGCTATTTGAGTTTACTTTCTAGCTCTTTTAATGAAATTTCAGTATCTAGGCCACACTTCTTCACAAGTTGCAAAAAGAGGGAAATAACCTTTTCTTTGCTATTTGAATCTATTGCCCATGGAGCATCAAAGCAAAGGTATTTGAGGAGGTTGGGGTATGGTTCAGTAACGAGCGATAATCTATTAAGCAATAAAAGGAGCGTATTTCCAGGAATAATCTGATAAAAGCGTGCTGCGCCTTCAGGGTCGCTATAGTAGAGTTGATGAAAGAGCCACTCCCTTCGCTTTTCAGGAAAATTTGGAGCGCGAGCTGTTTGTATAAAAATCTCTTTTAAGCCCCTTTCACAGCATCTATAATATAATGTGAGCAGTAAATGGTCGGGAATGTATGGGCATAAGCGTATTGCGAGACTGAGACCCTTTTCTCCTGACTCTTCGGTGATACAGATTGGAAAAACAATTTCTGATAGGTACTTTCTACAGCGGATGCTTTCAGCTACTGCTAAAAAGCTTTCAAGCTCCTTTCCTTCAAGATTTTTTAGCCAAACAGGACTGAGTGGATCTTTGTTGAGAAGAGATGCAAGCACTTGTATAAGTAGATGTTCATGTGCCTCTAAGCTGGTTTTTCTAAACTGAAGAAGCTTATTGTCGTAGATAACGAGTTCTTTAAGCAGTCTGTGGCAAATATCAAGTTCAGGTACTAGAAACCCTTGGGCAAATTGCTCAAATATAGCTAAAACCCTCGCAATTCGCCTTCCACTGGGTACTGTCCGCGCATACCAATAACAAAGAGACTCTTTAAGAATACAAAAGGGCTTTTCAGTTCGCGGGGCAATGACTCGGCAAAGAAGCTTATTTATTTCGTTCCACTCGTTACTTGTGGGGGCAATGCTTCCTGTAAGAGATAGTTCATTCATTGTCTGGCAGAGCGCTCTTGTAATGCCCCCATCAGAGCCATTGAGAGATGATTTTAGGCTATCTGTTGCAAGGCCTTGAAGATGGTCTATACAGTAAGGGAGTGCATACAAAAGAACTAAATGACAGCTAATATCTCTATTTTTATCATCTTTTAGCGTGCTTCCTAAAAGCAGCCAAAGAAATAGTGCCTGTATCCGCTCGGAACGTAATTGATCAAAACGCTCCTTGGTGTTGCTTGTGAACATGGCATGAAGTTTTACTAGAAAGGATTCTACAGTGTAGCTGCCAGTAAATGACCGCACGCACATTGTTGCAGCAAGCTCTCTTCCTTTTGCATCATCACCATTTCCTAAACAAAGTGCGATGAGATCGCATCTTGTGCTCTTCTTAAAGTCTGGATGCAGGCAGATTGTGAGAAGGATGTCCTCCTCATATTCTCGAAGGCACTGAATCCAGATGCCTTTTTCCGCATGAACGGGATGGGTCTCGTCGCTTTTGATAACTTTTTGAAGAAGATCGATAGTCTCGTCACCTTTATGATAGACCTTTACAAACTCATGCAGGAGCGTGCAGCGAAGGGTGTGGGGCGGCTCGCTAGGCCTAAGCGCGCCGAGAAGTTCAGCAAAGATTTCAAAGGTCTCAGGGGTCATAAGCCTAGCAAAGCGGACGTAGGGATCAAAAAGATCCTCAAGTGCATGTGCAGTGAGCAGTACAACATCATTCCATTCATCATTCTTATTTCTTTGCGGCACGTGGTAGTTTTTTTGCAGTGCATCTCCTCGTGCTTTCAAGATAAGAGATTTTTGGCCCCTTGGAGATGGTTTAGAAATAGCCTCAGTCATGAATGAGGGGATTGTTTCTTGATAGCTATTTAGCAAACATCGCCTATAAGCGACGTAGGCTTCTATAAGCTTTTGGAGCCTGTCATCATCTGGACTTGTATTATTGGGAACTTTGAAGGTTTCTGCAAGCTGCATCAAAAGATCTTGCCGGCAATAAAAAAAGCCGCTGGCTGGCATCTCCATTTGTGCTGAGAGGTCAGCTGGATAATCCTCAAAGACAGTGTGTCCGCGAATCATAGTGGTTTTAGAAGGGTTTTTACCTTTTTGATAATCTCTTTACCAGGATGGTCAGGATTTACCTGAATGTCTGACTCTAATTTAGCAACGAGTTTTGGGAGTTTAGCCATCTGTTCGATCAGAGCGGAGGAAACTTCTTTTTTCACTTTCAGCTTTATAACTTGTTTGCAGAGGCTTTTAAGAAGCATGTATTCTCCACTTTCTGGAACAAGAGATGCGAGCCTACGTAGAAGATGGCCGAGTGTTGGGGTTCCAATTCTTGGGAGCATTTTTACTGCTATGGCGACTTCTTTTTCGCTGCATTTTTTATGTGTCAAATTAGTAAAGTAGCGCATCCGCACGGCATGTGGAAATTTTTTGCTATTTACGCAGTCTATAAATAACCTTCGATAAGGGGAAGGAAGATCTGGAATGTCTATTTCGGGATTTAGCGCTTTGATAAGCTCTATCGTTCTTTCGCTATACTTCATCATGTCTATAACTAACCAAGGATCTGCAAGGGTGGAATAGAGGTTGAGAAGAGCTACTACTTTTTCTGTGGCAGGATTTGTTAAGGTAATCCACTGCGAAATCGCATCTGCCAAAAAAGCTTCATCATGTGTCTCGCCGCACTCTTTTGGAAGGGAAGAGATTAGTTCTGCATACATGGATGGATTTTTTGTGTAAGGAATTGCCCAAAGGGCAAGTTCTATAAATTTGCAGTCCTTTGATTCATCCCATCGCCTTTTTAGCCAGGCAATTTGCTCTGCTTTTTTTTCGTGAGGGTAGTCGGAGAATTTTTCTTTAGACTCTCCAAATAGAACCTCCGCGATGCTGTCCACATCAAAGAGCACGAGATTTTCGAGCTGCTCGAGTATGAATAAGTGATGTGCTGTAGGACTTATGCAAGTCATACTTTTTCTCCAAAATGAGGAAAAAGTATAGCAAGCAAGAGGATAAAATACTACCTAATAGCAGCTAGCACTTCTTGGATGGGTTTTGACGCATCTACTTCTTTGAGCTGTCCAGCTTCTCTAAAGAATCGTTCTATGGGCTCAGTCTGCTCATGGTATATCTTGAGGCGCTCTTTTATGGCATCTGGGGTGTCATCGCTTCTATGAGTAAGTTCATGTCCGCAGAGGCTGCAGGTTTCAGATTGGAGCTGCTCTTTGTTCCAGACGTGGTGGCAGTTTGTGCAAAAAAGCCTGCCGCCAAGACGATTCACGACAGTATCGTCATTCACGAGAAGCTTTATTGCAACAACCTCTGCTTTATTTCTTAAATAATCTTCAAGTTCATGCACCTGGGCGATATTTCGTGGTATGCCATCGAGGATGTAGCCTTTTTCGCAGTCTGGTTTTGAGACGCGATCATACATAATATCGAGAACAAGGTCATCCGGAACGAGCTGTCCACGATCTAAATAGCGCTGCACCTGCATCCCAAGTTCAGTTTGATGGGCAAGGTTATCGTAAAAAAGATCGCCGGTCGATATGTGTGGGATGTTCTTTTCTAGGCTGAGGACTTCGGCAATTGTACTTTTTCCAGCTCCTGGCGGTCCGAGTAGAATAATAATAGTGGGTTTTGCATCCATAATGACCTTTCAGATATAGTTCCTTTTCTCTACATCAAAATACTGATATTACGCAAAAGTTTTTTACTTGTTAGCGGTCTCAGTGGTAATTTATGCAACAGAACCAAATCATCTAATCTAAATTCGCAAACAATAATACCAATCTATTAATATTAAATAACAAATAAAATTATCTTAACGAATTCTCTATTTTATGCTATTCTATTTGAAACTTATGAGAGGTTTTTATGACAGCAACTACTGGCGTCCCTGCAGAATATAAAATTACAGTGATGCACGGTTCTCAAAATCAAGAGTTTTCTTATAAAGACATGATTACAGATTTTTCAATCTATACCAGGAACCCTCATGCAGTTCTCCCTTTTCCATATATAGCCACTAGGCGATATTACATAGAATTTAAGCTAAATTTTAGTCAAATTCAAGCTTTATTACCCTCTATGGGAAATAAATCTCCCATTACTCTTCTTCTCTATGAAGGAACTTCAAATGAAAGAAATGAAGCAAAGCTAAACCAAAGACTCACGAGTGAAGTCACGCCGATTTCTGTAAATGTATCTCGAGAAAATAAAGAAATTCACGCAATTTATTCAGTACGATATGACACAAAATTCAGTCATTTTATCTCAAATAAATCTAATGCTTTTTTGCATGGTGCGCTAAAAATTCATGATACCGTTATTAAATATATCTTCGTAGATTTATGTGTGTTTTCTAGCAAAAATCATGTTACTCTGGACCATACAAAGCTTCAGATTGGACACGCTATAAAGTCCTTTTTAGCAAGTTCTGGCTGCTTCTGGTACAATCGCACGCTTTGCGAAGAC
Source organism: uncultured bacterium (assembly GCA_964462925.1). GTDB lineage: Bacteria > Chlamydiota > Chlamydiia > Chlamydiales > FEN-1388 > SZAS-7. The sequence continues at coordinate 73,312 of CAYWZU010000003.1, read as the reverse complement.
AAAATTACCAAAAAAGTCAAACAAGTTACTCATTATCATGAAGCAAAGAATGCAGCTGCAGTCTGTTTAAAAGCGATTGAGAGATTGCGAAATAGTGATGAACCAGATGCAAAAAAACACGCAGATGAGCTGGTGAGCACGCTTGTTTCAAAACTTTCTCCCAATCTTCACGAGGGAGAGGCTCCTTCTTGGACAGCAACGAGTACTGACTTGCAGAGGCACGAAGCTTTTTTGGCGGAGTTATTTCATGTTCCAGAAAGTTTTGAATGTAGGGATATACTAGATTTCGAATAGAATTTTTATTCGTATTAAGGGTTTTTAGCCTAGCTTCTGTTCAGAAAATGCTTCTGCTACTTGAGTTATTCTCTGCCATAATTCATCAAAGGCTTTTGGGCCATTTTCGGTGTAGCTTACTGTGTCAAGGCGCTCTTCTGTCGTTGTAGGGTAATGGATGGCTTTGAAACCCAAAGCTTCAACAGCTACTATATTCACATCTGCATTATCGATGAGAATAACATCTTCCCTTCTTAAATTTGGGATGTAGCTGCCCCACTCTTCAAATTTCTTTTCGATAAGGGTGGCCTTTCGGCTATCCATAGTGCCCTTTTTGGTAGGCCTATCGACTGGCGCTTCAGTTTCTGCTTTAGTTGCAAGATGGTGCTTATTAAAATATTCTATCCGGAAGGCGCCTGTTCTAATCGGATTGTCTTTTTCAAAGTAGAACTCATCTAGCAATCTTTTAATATGTTTTTCGTCATAAGATGCCGTTGTCATAATTTTAACAAAAATAGGGCAGGAAAGCTCTTTGCTAAGTGCTGCCATATTTATCGAATGAATCTTTTGAAAAATTGCCTTCATTTTTTCGCGAGCGATTGCGGTAATTTTATCAGCTTTTGCCACATTGGGGAGCTGCCCTTGTAGCGTGAACTTTGTTTTAATTCCTTCATCGCTTTTGCTTAAGATGTTCTCTGTGCTTTTAGAAAGAGGAGAGCGTCCTTGGGGGTTTTGCTTTTCTTGAACAAAAAAAAGCGTCTCGTCGAGATCGAAAATTAAAATTAGCGGTCTATTACTTGAATCGACATTCATAAAAACCTCACCCACAATCAAATGTATCTAAATTACAAATGATAGATTATAAATGATTAATTTATTTAAAAGTATATAAATTCAGCTCCACTACAACTGTCTGGTAAAGATTGTTCTCCACAGGCTATAGTAGGCCAAAGCGAGGTTTATTTATGTCTTTTCTTACAGCTCTTTCTGATTTTTATTATAGTGGAAGTTATTTGTGCTCAATCGCAAATGAAGGGTATTCTAGAATTCCTGGACTGGATATTGCAGGAAGGGCATCACTTGTTGGCCTTAGCATGCTAGGAACTGCAGTAGGGACATGGCAAATTCTTGAGTCAAAGTCAAAGCTTGGCAAGGTTGGTTATGGCCTTTTGCTTGCAGGGAGCATGGTAGCTGTATCTGCTATCGGGGTAATAACTTTTGAGGAATCACTCAGAAAAGGCTGCGAGCAAATCATCCTCCGCTATGGAGACTCCATTCCAAGCTATTCTCCCTGCAGAGATATGCTGTGCACACTTACCATAAAAGTTATTAAGGGGTAGGTCTACAAACAAGTCCACAATAAATCAGAAGGTGTGTATGGTGAAGAGATGGACTACACTATACGCACATCTGAAAGCCGCGGTTATTTTGATCATGGCTGGCTAAAGACTTATCATACCTTTTCTTTTGGGATGTACTATGACCCAAAGTATATGGGCTTTCATGGTCTTCGCGTGATCAATGAAGATAGGGTGATGCCAAATAAAGGCTTTGGCACCCACTCACATAGGAATATGGAAATTATTACCTACGTAATCGAAGGTGAGCTTGCTCATAAAGATAGTACCGGCACGATTGCCACGCTTCATGCAAATGAGCTGCAGCTTATGCATGCAGGCAGCGGCATTACCCATAGTGAATTTAATCCATCCTCAGATAGCCCTGTGCACTTTTTGCAAATTTGGCTGCTACCCGATAAAGATGACGTTGAACCAGGCTATCAGCAGATCTATCCAACCCTTCACGAAAATGCATTTACTCTTGTTGCTTCAAAAAATGGCCCTTTAAAGATGCACCAAGAGGCAAAGGTCTCTATCGGCATTGTTGAGAAGGGGCGCTCTCTTGAAGCGGCAATTGACCCTCGCGGGTATCTGCAAGTCGTACAAGGCAGCATTACTTTTGCTGGCAATACCCTCAAAGCTGGCGATGGCGTAGCTGTTGACGGTGCAAAAACTCTTATGCTGAAAGCAGAGCAAGATTCAAAAGTTTTACTTTTTAACCTATAAGCTCTTTAAATTTTGCATCGACAGCGCGAAGCTCAAGTGCATGAAGCTCTGTTGCAGTTGCAATTTGCTCTTTTTTTGTAAATCGCAGGGGCCGGCCTAGGGTGTTGATTCTAGCTCCTTTTTGCCGGGATGCTTACTGTCAAAAATTGTCCTTCGTGCGAGCTCCATTCCGAGACCGAGACCGCGTCCGAGACCGTGACCGATGGTTACCCTCAATTTGATTTATGCATCGGTCTCGGCCACGGTCTCGGTCTCGAAAGGGCAAATTTTACCATTAAGTACTCTTTATAAAATGATGTTAAATCGACCCCCTAGGGCCGGCCCCTGCGATGTGCGATTTTATGAAATATAAGGTTTATGAAAACAAACCCACAAGTGCCTTGATAAGGCCTAGTAAGGCAAAAGCCCGAAAATAAAGAGTATCTAGATTCCTTATCGCCGAAGTTGCCGAATTTATTGTCCTCACCGAGGATCTGAAAGTAAAAATGGAACATTATAGCACCAATATCTATTCGATCTCGTGCGGCTACTGCTTTCACAAGCAGCCAAATTCCCCAAAATCACAATGCTGCTCTTACACAGTGGTGAATTTCAAGTTCTCTATAGGTAAGGATTAAACAGGCTAATTCCGGAATTGATAAAGTCTTTGCTGTTTTCTGTAACTACAATTAGGTTGTGAGTGAGGGCTATCGCAGCAATGAGGGCGTCATTTGCGGGTATGCAAATTCCTTTTGATCGACCAACTCCTACAATCTGACCCCAATTTTTGGCGACCACCTCGTCTACTCCAAGTATTCTTCCACGAAATCTGGGAATAAGATCTGCAATAAGCCATTCTTCTAAGTGCATCTTTTTTTGCAAGTCACTTGGTTTCACAAGCTGTGCTATTCCTGCTTGGATTTCGCCAATAGTCACAACGCTTAAAAAATAGTCTGTTTCACTATGTTTTGCAATCCAGTTAAGAAGCTTGGTGTCGTTTCGCGCTTTCATTTTTGGTAATTTTGAAACAATGCACGTATCGAGCAGGTAGGTCATAAGTCAACTTCTCGCATTGAATCTTTACTGCGCTCAATAGTAATATCAATCTCACTTAAAGGGGAGTTGGTAAAAAAATCAATAAGTGATGTTTTGGGCTTCACTAACTTGTCATACTCTTGCTTTGACATTACAATAGCTACTTCATGCCCTTGGCGAGTAATTTTTTGTAAGCCAAACTCTTCGGCATTATGGATAAGCTTAGAAAAATAGGTCTTTGCTTCTTGTATCTGCCACGTATTTTTTTCATGATGTGAGTGTAAAGCCATATAAAACCTCCTTTATCACGCTAGTCTGCCTAGTCTTAATTATGACAGAATCACACTATTTATGCAATTCTTAGCCCTAAACAGTGGTAAATTTCGTAAGTTGTCCCTCAATATGTGAGGCTAATAGCTAATAGCTGCATGGAGGGCAATGCGCATGATTTTGTAGTGCGGAGACGGCCTGGAGGGCAGCTTTTACTTCAGCTGGATTGCTTCGCAAACCTTCTGGAAATAGTGAAACTGTTTGTCGTAAGGTCTCGCCTTTATTGCGCCTTTTGCCAAAATTGGTCCCAGATCATGCCAGAGCTCAGAGTGAAGATGAGCCACAAACAGACAAAGACTCTCCAGAAATTGTACGCGATCATTAATTGGGATATCTGCGAGAGGCCCAAAGAGATAGTCCGCATGTTCCGGCTTTGTGCAGCGGTGAAGCATCGATAGAGCACTTGGAACCGTTTTTTCACGCGCATCTGGTGGTACTCTTGATCCTCGCGGGTATCTGCAAGTCGTACAAGGCAGCATTACTTTTGCTGGCAATACCCTCAAAGCTGGCGATGGCGTAGCTGTTGACGGTGCAAAAACTCTTATGCTGAAAGCAGAGCAAGATTCAAAAGTTTTACTTTTTAACCTATAAGCTCTTTAAATTTTGCATCGACAGCGCGAAGCTCAAGTGCATGAAGCTCTGTTGCAGTTGCAATTTGCTCTTTTTTTGTAAGCTCTGCTTGCAGGATAAGTTTTTTGTAGGCTGCTTCTTGGGCTGCAACCTGTTCTTTGTGTATGCGAGAGGTTGTTTGTTTATTGTTAATAAGGTAGCTAATCTGCATGCGATGTCTGCTTTCTTCCTGAAGCTTTGTAAGCTCAAGTGATCGCTTAGCCGCCATATGTCGATGATGTTCAGCATCGCAGTTTGCAGCTGGATTTTGCTTTTTAAGCTCATAGAGTGTGTTTCTATGTGCCTGGTCTTCTTGATCGATTTGCCCTTGTATGCGCGCTGCATGTTGTGTGTGGGCGATGTTTTCTGCGTTTATGGCCTTTCTTGCACTCTGTTTTAGCTTGAGGCTTGATGAAATATTGGCATCTTTTGCTGTGAAAGCAGCTTTTGCGCTTTCAGTTGCGGCCCTTTCTGCGTTCGTTTTTCGAGTTTTTAACCTTTGATCTGTGGCTTCTTTTTCTTTGATAAGCTCATCTACGTTATAGGGAAGTAAGTTGTATGGGATAAGGATATCTTTATAGCTATCGATCATCGTACAAAATGCCATTCTTTGACAGAGGTCTTTAATCCTGCTTTGAATGATCAGATCTTTTGAGGAAAGGATATGCTTTTTAAAGACATTTTCACCAAAGCGTGTGTAGATCTCTTCAAAAGTTCTGATTTGCTCGCATTCTGCCGCTGCAAGGGGGGTGAGGTCTTTTTGCAAAAGGAGCGCTTCATCAACTGCCTTCCAGCTATAGCGCTCGATAATCTGCGAAAAACTCAAATCTTTTATTTCGATAAGCAGCTTTTGGCGAACATCTCGTCCTTGGAGTATACGAAGAGTAAAGAGATTCCAGCCAAATCGCTCAAGGAGCTCTGCTACTGTGAGCTCTTCTTGTAAAACAAGCTCTTTAAAGTGCTCTGGAGGCAAAATTTGATCTTGTATAATCTGCCAAAAATGATCTTTTCCTTGCGCTTCAAAGATTGTAGAGAAGCTTTTTCCTGCGCATTGGTCAGAAATTACAGCCGTAATGTCTTCCTTTGAGATAATGTTTTTGGATAACTCTACAGCATAATCTTGACAGATAGTGTGGTAGGGAAGAGAAGCTATGGCGCGCCGAATCATAGCAACATAAAAGGCATCTTCTTTGCCTAAAACAGCGTCTACAAGAGGCTGATCGCCATATTTTTCTTTAAATGAGCGGTCGGTAAGATTTTTGGCTTCGAGGATAAGCTTTGGCTTTAGCTCCTTAAAGGAAATAAATTTGTGCTCGAGGATTTGCTGCCTATGCTGCTCGATGATGGATGCATATTCCATATGTTCAATCTTTTCAAAGAACTTTGCTTTAAGGGCTTTATTGGAGAGCAGGTTGCCAGAATTTATATGCTCCCAGTCATAGGTCTTGACGATATCATCAAAGGACATCTTCATTGCCTGAAAGGACTGCTTATCAACATAGCTTTGGTCGTTCCAGTAGGATTTGTTAAGCAAAAAGATTCCTTTTGCAATAGCAGCAATTGAGAGGGCAATACCACCTACCCCAACTCCGATAAGTCCGCCAGCTGGTAGAGCGCCAAGACTTACTCCCATAGCGCCAAAGGCAATAGCTGCTACAGAAAGAGCCGCCCCAACTGCACCAATTGCGATCAGAGCAATTCCAGTAATCCTCATATTTCGCTCGTTCTCATGCCAGGATGGTTTACTTGGTAGTAAAGCGCGATCTGGATCGAGTTTAGTTAGTTGATCTGAAATAGAAAGAGTATTGCTCATATAAAAGTATCCTTACTTAGTAAGTGAATAAGTATAAGCTTTTGATAATATGATTAACAGGTTTTTAGTTTCTGAAATTGAACTTGCTTATAACGTTTTGTTAATTATACAATAATTTCAATTTAAATAATTTACAGGTGAGTATGATCGTTAATGAGTTTAGCCAAGTTCCTCGATATAGTGATTCTCCTATAAGAATAATTCCAAAATATGTGTATGAAAACTGTAATCAGGTGACGTGCCACAACTACTCAGATGAAACACTTGCACAGCTTAAGAAAAAAGCAGAAGGCTACACGAAAAGAGATCTTGCAAGAGAGTTTAGCTACTGTTCAGAAGCTGAGCGCACAGCGAAAGGGGAAGAGATAGACTGGATTTATGGGCTTTCAGCACTTGAGCGGGAACTCTTGCCTGCAGGCCACCATCTTACCCAGGCGCTTACAATTGAGAGTGTCATTCGATATAATGGCCTTTTTTCCAGAACAGATAATCTAAATCCTGGTGAGTTTAGACATCGCGGCATTCGCTGGGCAAAACATACTATCTCAGACCTTAATGAAAGTACGGTCATGTATGCACTTGAAATGACTCTTGCCCAGCAATTTGGGCCGGCAAAAAGTGCTCAAAAACTCCGTGAAATCTCCGATCCGAAATGTAAAAAACCTGTGCTTCTCTATCCAAGAGGTGCGATTGAAGGAATTATAATAAAAAATAAAGAGATTGCAGCAAGAGGGGAGCTTGTTTATGCCGATGAGAGTGCCAAAGCCCACTATGCAGCAAATGCGCATACTGTTACACCAGACGTCGTTAAGGGCTGGATAGAAAAGCAAGGAAGAACAGATGACAAGCTCAACATAAGTCAGTGGCTTTCAGAGCGGGTGCACTATTTTCCGTTGCCCCAAGAGATCCCTCAAAAGCTTAATAGCTCACTTGTTTCAATCAAAGAGCCCCAGATGCACCCCATTCAAAAAGCCGCGAAAATCTGGTTTGACACGGTAGATCTGCACATCTCCCATGAAGCCAATAAGCGCACCGGGAAAGCCCTTGCCTCAGTCATTTTACTTTCCTTCGGCTACCTCCCTCCGAAAATCGGCCCCGCTGATGAAAAAGAATATCTGTCAACTTTGATCAATGGCCTTGAAGATCCACAAGGTTTAGAGAAATTTACCCAATTCGTTGTCAAAATGATGATCAAAACTCATCAAGAATACGCTGGCAAAAAGCTTAATTAGTGCATCAAAAAGATAAAGGACATAAAGGAGTAGATCTCCTTCATGTCCTCCTTTTATTTAGGTATTACTTAAAGTAGCCTGGTACTGGTGGGGCTTTTCTAAATTCAACATCTTTAGAGACGTCAACAATAGAATATTTGCCATCCTCGTATCGTACTCTAATCCAAGAGCCATCTTTTGGGTTAAGCTGACCACGTACGAGTAGTTCTTTAAGAGGCTCGTCTAGTTCAGGCTCCTTTTGAATGTGCGCTACTAGATCTTTATAAAATTGGGATGCGCGTACAGATTCAGCAAGTGATGAATTGAGCATAACTGAACGTACAGGCTCTTTAGCAGCGGATACAACAAATACTGGTCTTTTTAGCTTTGCATCAAGGTTCAAACCTGCAAACGCCTTAAGCACTCTTTCATCAACTGCATCATATGGCTCAAATGCATCCACAGCTTGTCCTGGCCATGGCTTATTTAAGCAATCGTTTGGTTCTGGCACAAAGCTTTTGCTTGGATGAGCAGCAGCATAAGCCTTTTGGATATCTCTAGCTGCAGCATCTTCAAAAATACCGAGGCGGATTTGGTTAAAACCTGTATGCACTTGCACTTCATTTACACCGGTTGCATGCAGAGCTGTCTCATACGATGTTTTACTTTCTCCACTGTAAACCCCTGCAAAGGGACCCATTTTTTGAATTTGGGCGCTAAGCTCTCTAGCCTTTGCGATAGAAGCTTATGAAAGAGGTTTACCGCTTGTACTTACATACTTTTTGGCTGCTGGTTCAATTTGAACATCGCGATCGCCTGAAGGCAGCGATTTAATCATGATAACATCAAATGACATAATTTCTCCTTTATGTAATGCATTCATTAAAGTCAGTATAACCCTTGAATTTCAAACTATAATACTAAAAATTAGAACTTTATGTCCAATAATATGTAGTAATAACAATAACAAATCACAGGCAAATGATTGAGAATTTGCATGGGCGATTTTCTTTCATTAAAGAAGAAAGGACATAAAGGACCTAAACGACAAAAAAGGACGTAGAGGACCCTGGCCATTGTCCTTTAGGTCCTTTTGGTCGTTTTTTGAAAAAAAGAAAAAGCCCTTAAGGTTTTACCTTAAGGGCTTGGACTCCGGAAGTAGGGGTCGAACCTACGACCAACGGATTAACAGTCTTAGCCAACACAACGAATCACAACACGTCACTGAATATAACGGCAACGGGTTTAAAGTGTTAGGGAAATTTCACCTTTTGTGATGTGTTGTAAGATTTTGCCATTCTTTGAAAGCTAGTGGGGCAAAACTGGGACATGCGAATGCCTACTTTGCACCTAGGTTTTTCAAAAATGCTTTAATGTTTGGCTCATTACAAGCTTCTATTAGTGAGTTACCGTTTCTGTCTCGTATATTTATATCAAGACCTGCATCCAATAAAATAAGTATTAACTCCTTTTTTCTGGCTAATTCAAAAAATGAGAGGTCATTGCCAGCGATAACATTGAAAAGCACTTGTTTGTACTGCTCTTTCTTCACATCTAAACCTCTTGCGAGAAGAGTTTTGACCATTTCATTGCCAGAATATCTATTTCTGCAAGCCGAAATTATGAGAGAGACCTCGCCAATTATGCTATCTACATCTACAATCTTCCTATCTAATACGTACTCCAAAAGCTCTGAATATGAGCTGTTAAAAACGTCTCCTGAGTGGCGAGAAAAAAAAGCCTTGAGCTCATATGTAGTAAATCTTTCAAGAATCTTGCGCTTTCCTTCGATGATTTTTTCCTCATTTAGAAGTGGAGCATTTGGTCTATCTTTCCTTCTCACATATCGATAAAACACATTATGAAGACAGTAAGCATTGTTTATATTCGTATGCTTATATCTTTCTTTTAGTTCCTCAAAGAGTTCAAAGTTTCCAACAATAGAGCAGGCTCCTAGCAATTTTGTGGGAAGGTTTTCTTGTGTATCCACAAAGTCAAGGTTATATGTATTTAGTATAAAACTAATTATATCCTTGTATCCTAAGTGGATTGCTTCTGATAGAACACTATAAACAATCTTTGTACATTCTTCATCGTTCCATGTGAGTGTAGCAAGTTTCTTAAAGATCTCTAGATTTCCAGTTTCAACACAAACATGCATTATCTCTTGATCATAAGAAGTAGAACATCCTGCTGTTTTTGGGCTAGCGCCATACTTCAATAGCAAATCTACAGCTACCTCATCTTCTTGTAAAATTGCATAATGCAGGGCAGGAACGCCTCGAGGATTATTGCCATGCTTGGCAAGCACCACCGCGAGCTGCTCAAACTCTGTTTGCGGTTCTAATGGTGGCGTGCTAGTTACGTATGTCTCAGCAGGTAGATGGCTGCAAAGAGTTAAAGCAAGCAAGGCAAAAACTTTTGTTTTCATGAAGTCCATTTGGTTATTTTTTTGGCTAGTAATTATCATGTTATAAAGTTAATAAAGCAAGGGTCCATAATTATAAAAACTAAATTAACTTGTTTATTATTTATACGGATGCCATGATATTCGGCCTATTTTAATAATCTATACTATAGGTTTATATGGCGATCATTACAGCAGACATGCAATACCAACCTCAGCAAGAAATTGTGCGAGACATCTCGATAATGCAGGTAGCTTCTAAAACTCCAAAAAAGAGCTCTAAGTCTGGCAAGGACAAAAAGACGAAAGAAGAGCAGGAAATCCGAGAGTACATAATCCGACAATGCGAAGATATGTACCTGCGAGCAGTTAGTCAGTATGCGATAGGCAGTAGCGCTGCACAGTGGGCTGCTCAACAGGCGCAACAGGAAATTACAGGGTATCTGAAATCCCTTAATCACCCGATAGCTGATCAAATACTAAAAGAGTATCGCGCTCAGTGGAAGAAGCGGTAGTATAGGCTTTCCTCACATGAACACCATTAAGACATCAAAATAGCACTATTTTTGTGTTATTTTAATGCCTATTTAGGCATAATTAAGTTAAGAGAGAGCGCGATGAAAAAAGTTATTTGGCTTGGAACGAGTAGAAAAGACATGAAGGAATTCCCTGAGGACGTCCAATACGGCATGGGACATGCTTTACTACAAGTTCAAAAGGGCGAAAGACCTACTCATGCTAAAACATTAAGTGGATTTGGTAGCGCGAGCATTGTTGAAATTAAGGAGAGATCTCTAAGCGGCACATATCGCACAGTCTACACGATTGAAAAACCCGAATATGTCTTTGTATTGCACGCATTTCAAAAGAAGTCAAAAAGTGGAATTGCTACGCCGCCAAAAGACATAGAGACAATTAAGCGTAGAATTAAAGAAGTAGATGATGCATATGCAGAACTTAAAAAGGAGAAGAAGTCATGAGAAAAAAGGTACAGTATGAGGAAAGTTCAGGGAACGTCTTCGCAGATTTAGGCTTGCCTAACCCTGAAGAGCTCCTAGCTAAATCTGAAGTTGCCATTGAGATTGCCCATATCATAAAAAAGAAGAAGCTAACACAGAAAGCGGCTGCTGAAATCCTAGGAATTGACCAACCTAAAGTATCTGCTCTGTTAAGGGGAAAGCTTAGGAGCTTTTCACTAGAAAGGCTTTTCCGCTTTCTTAATGCTTTAGGCACCACAGTGATCATAAATTTTTGCGAAGAAAAGAATCCTAAAAAGGCTCACACCGTATTTGAAACTCATTCATCTCATCACTATAACTTGCCTATGGCAGCCTCTGGAAGGTAACTACCTATAATTCTTGAATCGGGGATAAGCTTTCATCCTGAGCTTCTCTTAGATCTGCAATTACCCATTTAATAAATGCTCTTTCAAATGCAGCCATTAAAAGCAAACAAGACAGTGATGCAAAACAGCTCCTTGCTGTTTCCAATAAGCACATAAATGCCCTTCTTGTCTATTTCTAAACTCTTCCAAAAGCAAGTAGAGACAGAATTGATGCTATTTGCTTGCCAACCAACGAATGGTTGCCATAAGCGTTGCGAGCGTTGAGTGTCGGCATTAGGTATAACACAGCGCAACGGATCAATTTTCCCACAGAATTTATCTCAAATGTGCCTAATGCAGGCCCGGCCCTCAACACATGATGATGGCCCGGCCTTCAACAATGAATGTTTCCGTAATGATAATTCAGATTATTGTCAAATATATCATGTAAGAGTAGATGCTTTCTTTCATGAGGGTGTTCGCTGAATGATTGATTATTTCTATTCAGCCCTTAAGATGAGCTCTCCTTTCAAAAGTTTTTTCTGTTGGCTAACCTCGCTCTTGTCATGCGCTCGCAAAGACCGCCTTCTTTGACGAAAGTTTGTTCTAGCTTGCGGATTTGTTGGTCGAGTAGGTAGTTGGTAACTTTGATGAGGCCGATGATGACGTTTGCTGAGATTTCTGGGTCTTCATGTTCGATGCCTTTTTGGAAGGTTGCATAGGTAGCATTTGGTTGTCTGTTTAGGATGCTGAGGCGGATGGCGTGGGGGTGTTCTTTTGGCCATTCTTTAAGGCTGTTTTTTCGGATAAAATCACGATAATCGAGTAGGAGTTCTTCTAGGCTGGCACGGGCGACGTTTGTGAGTTTTATTTCTGATTCTTTAGAGGTGCCGGAGGCAAGGCTGCCCTCGGCTATATTTTGCTTGCCAGAGCGAGCTGCTTGTACCATCTGATCAATCGTACGGTCGCTTATTCGATAAAACCTTCGCGTAAAGTAAACCGTGGCATCGTAGATGATTTCGGCTTTTTGGTAAGAGATGAGGTTTTGGTAGCCACCGTGGGAGGGGATGAAGCCTTTTAGCATGGAAACTCCAATTAAGAAATTTACTATATAGGTGAAGGCGTTTTTATTAAAGAAGAAAGGACATAAAGGACCAAAGGGACATAGAGGACGTAAACGACAAAAAAGGACAAAAAGGACGTTGGCAACTGTCCTTTAGGTCGTTTTGGTCGTTTTTTTGAAAAAAAGAAAAAGCCCTTAAGGTTTTACCTTAAGGGCTTGGACTCCGGAAGTAGGGGTCGAACCTACGACCAACGGATTAACAGTCCGCTGCTCTACCACTGAGCTATTCCGGAATGATGGGCAACAGTTTAGGGTTTTTTGGGTAAAAATGGCAAGAGGAATTTGCTTATTTTTTCACCTCAAATGGGTTTTGTGTTTTAGGGCTTTCTGGGAGGGTTTTCGGGTCGATTTCTGGTATTTGGGAGAGGGCTAGTTTTGTTGCGTAAAAGATAAGATTTGATGGGGTTTCGGGTGCTGCTTCTTCGTTGTAGGCAAGCGTGATGTTGTTGATGGATTTTGGGCGTTTGGCGTGCTTGTGGAGTTCTTTGTTGCGAATCTCGATAGCCATGTCTTCAATAACAAGGGTTTCGATGTAGTAGCATCTTGTGCTCTTTTGGGCATTTGCAAGGTTTGTTAGGAGCTCGCTCCAGTTGTTTTTGTCGCCAATTGTCTCGTAGGATACCGTAGGGTCGATGATGGAGACTTTTCTTACTGAAAATGGCGTGATGTCGAGCAGTGCAAAGAGTGTGCTATAGATTGGTATTTTAATTTTAACTTTGGAGATTTGCAGGGCGGGCTGCGTTGCGTACTCAGTTGGATTGTAGATTTCGATGTTTTGAAATTCAAGGTCACTGCTTGTTACGCGGATTCTATCAACTTTAACAGGGGTTTTGTAGATTTTGGTAAGTATCTGGGAGGTAAATTCTGCGCGGTAGAGGTAGAGGTAGGATGCGTAGCAGATGGCTAGCGCACAGCCAAAAGCTGCAAAGAAGATAAACCATTTTTTCATGTATATTCCATATAAAAAAAGGGCTAAAGTTTTATCCTTTAGCCCTTATGCTTTAGCCTTTTCTAGTAGTCCATTTGAGGGGCAGCTTGTGCTTTTTCATCTTGCGGCGCATCAGCGATGATGGCTTCAGTTGAAAGGAGCATGCTTGCTACTGAAACTGCGTTCTCAAGTGCGCAGCGAGCCACTTTCATCGGATCAAGGATGCCTGAGTGGATCATATCTACGAACTTATCTTCGCGAGCATCGTAGCCTGTGTTTTCAGACTGCTTTTCTACTTCTTGAAGAATGAGGGCGCCTTCTTTGCCAGCATTTTCTGCAATCTGGCGAAGAGGGGAGGTGAGAGCTCGTGCAATAATCTTTGCGCCGGTTCTCTCATCGCCTTCAAGTTTATCTGCGAGGCTGTTTAGAGCTGGGATGCAGCGGATAAATGCTACGCCGCCGCCAGGAAGGATGCCTTCCTCAATTGCTGCTGCTGTTGCATGCTGTGCATCATCTACTCTATCTTTTTTCTCTTTCATCTCAATCTCTGTCGCAGCACCGACGCGAATCACCGCTACGCCGCCAGCAAGCTTTGCAAGGCGCTCTTGGAGCTTTTCGCGATCGTAATCAGATGTAGCATCTTTAATCTGCTGACGGATCTGATTTGCCCGAGCTTCGATTTCTTTTTTATCGCCTGCGCCTTCAACAAGTGTCGTATCATCTTTTTTGACAATTGCTTTTTTCACGCGTCCAAGCATATTTACAGTGACATTTTCTAGCTTGATGCCAAGCTCTTCGCTGATAAGCTGGCCGCCGGTAAGGGTTGCAATATCTTGCAAAATAGCTTTTCTGCGATCGCCAAACCCAGGAGCTTTTACTGCGGCAATCTTAAGGCCTGCACGAAGGCGGTTAACAACAAGAGTTGCGAGCGCTTCGCCTTCTACATCTTCTGCGATGATAAGAAGCGGTTTTCCAGATTCTGCAACAGCTTGTAGAAGCGGGATAAAGTCTTTGATTGCAGAAATTTTCTTCTCATAAATCAAGACGTAGCAATCTTCAAGGACGCATTCCTGGGTATCTGCATTTGTCATAAAGTAAGCAGAGAGGTATCCGCGGTCAAAGCTCATGCCTTCTACAACATCAAGTGTTGTAGTAAAGCCTTTGCCCTCTTCAACAGTGATGGTTCCTTCTTTGCCAACTCTTTCCATTGCACTTGCAATGATCTCGCCAATTTCAGAGTCGCTATTTGCAGAAATTGTTGCAACTTGCGCAATCTCTTTTTTGTCTTTGATCTTCTTTGCGCGCTTTGCAAGCTCTTCCACAACAAGCTTTAAGCCTTTTTCCATGCCGCGCTTGAGGTCCATTGGATTTGCACCTGCTGCTACGTTGCGAAGGCCTTCTGCATAGATTGCTTCTGCAAGCACAGTCGCTGTCGTTGTGCCGTCGCCAGCTTTATCTGCAGTCTTGCTTGCAACTTCCTTAACCATCTGTGCGCCCATGTTCTCGAACTTGTCTTCAAGCTCAATCTCTTTTGCAACAGTCACTCCGTCTTTTGTGATGTGAGGGGAGCCAAAGCTTTTATCGATGATGACGTTGCGGCCTTTTGGACCAAGCGTTACTTTTACAGCATTTGCGAGGACAGAAACGCCCTTTAGAATGCGCTGTCTTGCGTCTTCTTTAAATTTGATGTTCTTTGCTGCCATACTGGGAATTCCTTATATTTTTATTTTTGAACTACTGCGATGATGTCATCGGAGCGGACGATCACATACTCTTCATCTTCGATAGTGACCTCTTGTCCTGAGTATTTATCCATAAGTACTACATCGCCAACCTGTACAGGCACTGGGATAAGCTGGCCATTTTTGTCTTTTTTGCCACTTCCTACGGCTACAACTTCTGCGCTTTCCTGCTTCTTTTTTGCAGTATCGGGCATGATGATGCCGCCTTTAAGCTTTTCTTCTTGCTCGAGTCTTCTGAGGAGCACGCGGTTGCCAAGTGGGCGGATTTTAACTTTAGTAGCTGTCTGAGCCATATGAATCTCCTTTGTTGAATAATCCAAGATAGTAGGGAAAAAGCCCAATTTTTGCAAGCATTTAGCACTTCAAATGTCGAACTGCTAAAAAAGAGAAGAGTTTACCACAGAGGCACAGAGAACGAGAAAAAAGAGAGAAACTGTAAATCTTTACTAATTCTCTTTTTCTCTGTGTCTCTGTGGTAAAATGTTTTTTTATTTTAAAATGGCGTCAAGCTGAGTGAGGTAGTTATCAAACTCACCCAAAGCCCGCACTATTGCCTCCGGCTTTCGCATGTCGACTCCCGCTTTTGCAAGCTGCTCGATTGGGTAGTCGCTTGATCCTGAACAGAGAAAGTTTAAATAGGCCTCTGGTCCTTTGCTTCGTACAGATTCTGCAAGGGCAAGCGCTGCCGAGATGCCCGTTGCATACTGGTAGACATAGAAATTGTAGTAGAAATGGGGGATTCTTGCCCATTCGATGCCAACTTCTGGATCGATAACAAGTTCTGGCCCGTAGTAAAATCGGGTTATCTCAGTGTACTTTTCTTTAAGAAGCTGTGGGGTAAGAGGAATTCTCTTTTCCGCACATTCATGGATAAAAAGTTCAAATTCTGCAAAGCTTACCTGGCGAAAGAGCGTGCCTCTAATGTCTTCAAGTTTTTCATTAATTAGGTATGCTTTTTCCTTATCAGTTTTTGCTTCAGCTACAAGTTTTTTCGAGAGGAGCTCTTCATTAAAGGTCGATGCCACTTCTGCAACAAAGATTGCATAATCTGAGTAGTGGTAGGGCTGGCTCTTTCTTGCAAGGAGGCTATGCATGCTATGTCCTGCTTCATGCGCAAGCGTAAAGACATCGCGAAGTATTCCCTTATAGTTCATTAAAATATAGGGCATGCTGTCAAAGCAGCCGCTAGAATAGGCACCAGAGCGCTTATTTTGATTTTCATAGCGATCCACCCAGCGGCCCATTTTAAGGCCATCGTCAAGTAGGCGGACATATTCTTCTCCAAGCGGTGCAACTGAGTCGATAATGAGCTTTTCAGCCTCCTCATAGCTATAGCTAAACTCCTGGGATGCGACTAAAGGCACATAGAGATCGTAGTAATGAAGCTCATCTACGCCAAGAAGCTTTTTTCGTAGTTTCATATAGCGATGGAGCAGTCCAATTTTCTTATGCACGGCGTCAATAAGTGCGTGGTAGACTTCGACATCTATGTTTTTTGGGTAGAGGGCAGCCTCCAAGCAGCTTTTATATTTTCTTGCCTTTGCTTCAAAAAGGTGCCCTTGCACATTTCCTGAAAGAAGTTCTGCCAGGCTATTTTCATACTCTTGATATTTTCTATGGATTGCCATGAATGCATTTTTTCTGAGTACTCTATCGCTATCTCGCATATAGAGGCCGTAGCTTGCGTGAGTAAGTTCTCTCTCTTCGCCTTTACTATCTTTTACAGTGCCAAATTTGAAGTCGGCATTATTGAGGGCAGAAAATGTGCGCTGAGGAGTGTCCATCGCTTGCCCTGCAAGGGCAACAAGCTGCTCTTCTTGCTCGGTAAGGGTGTGTGGTTTTAAACGATCTAGTTTTTCGAGAAAGAAGTGGTATTTTTGCAGCTTTTTATCTCTAAGATAGCTTTGCAGTTTAGCTTCTGGCAGGCTCAAAATTTCCGGCTGGAGCCATGAAAGCTCTTGGCCAAACTGGTGATAGATGGTGAGGATGCTATTATAGGCTTTTTTAGGCTCTTCTAGGGTGATTTCTTCATCATGAAGAAGGTGTGCATAGGTGTAGAGCTTTCTGAGTTTTCTTTCTGTTTCAAAATATAGATCAAGTGCTTTTAGAAGTATTTCGGGTGATTCTCCCAATTTCCCCCTAAATGCTGCAAGTTCTTCAAAAAATGGAGGTGTCTCTTTATGTACAATAGATTGAAAATCTTTTTGCCAATCAGCGAGACTTGGGTAAAGTGCAGAGAGATTCCAGCGATCCTGTTCCAAAACGTCGCTACGTGCAGTGGGCATATGTAAGTTCCTTTACGTTCAAATTTTACCACAGAGGCAGAGAGTATAATGAGACAATTGAGAATATATATATCAAGGCTCTCTCAGCGCTCAGTGACTCCGTGGTGTTCAATTACAAAAATGTCATTCTACGACGGGTACTATTTTTTCTAGTACCTCTTTTATACAGTAGATGGGTGCATTGTGCATGAGGGCTAAGGTGATAAAATCGCTTGGCCTGCCATCGATTTCAACGATGTGGCGGACATCGCCTCGCATCTGTTCAAAAAAGATCCTCGCAAAATAGGTAGTATCTTGTACATCGTTAATTACAACCTGCTTTACGCTAATTTCAAAGCCTTTGCACATTGAGCTTATAAGATCGTGGGTGAGGGGGCGCGGCTTTTCGATATCTGTAAGATACATCTGCAGAATTTTGCCAACTTGAGCCTCTACATATATGGCAAAGCGAACTTCGCCAGTTTTGAGCACAATCATTGTATATGTGTGCGTCTGCATGATTTTGTCAAAAGAGAGCTGAAGGAGTTCGCTATTCATAAATCATCACCCTGCCATCTTTGTATCCTGCAACAACTCTTCCGGGAAAGCCGTAAAAAAGTCCTGTTTCAACAACGCCAACAATTTTGTCGATTTTTGTATCGAGCTCTTCTGGATGTTCAATGAGACCATTAAGTTCGAGATCGTAGATGAAGTTGCCAGAGTCTGTGATAAAGGGCATGCCATCTCCTCGCATGCGAAGGTGTGCAGCTTTTGCAAACTCAAGAAGTTTCATCTGGACAATCTTATGGCCAAACTGGATAACTTCTACGGGAAGCTTTGCTTTGCCAAGGGATTCGACCTTTTTTGACTCATCTACTAGGATTACAAGCTCTTTACTTGCAGATGCCAACATCTTTTCTTTTAAGAGGGCTCCGCCTGCACCTTTTATCATCTCTTTTTTTGCGGTGATTTCATCAGCACCATCAAAGGTGATATCGATTTTTTCTATAGCATCGATTGAGACAAAAGGAAGGCCCTTTTCTCTCGCATGCTTCTCAGATGCATATGAAGAGGCAACAGTTACAATATTTAGCCCCTCATTTTCGTACCTCTTTGCTAGAGCATCGATAAAACAAGTTGCAGTAGATCCTGTTCCAAGTCCAACTACCATTCCATCTTCAACAAGGGCACATGCCTGAATTCCTATTAGATTCTTTATATCATCCATTGCGATAAGTACCCCTTTTATGCTATACCACTGAAAAAACATACATTAACCATATATGCCTACTCAGCTCAAGACATTTTCGCACTATATCGATACTATTTTGCAACCTAGTCTTTTTCAGGACGTTGCAATTAACGGAATCCAGGTGGAGGGAAGAGACCGTATAAAGCACCTTGCTGTTGCCGTCTCTGCAAGCGTATACGCTATCCAGAAGGCAAAAAGCATAAAGGCCGACTGCCTCCTTGTTCATCACGGAATTTTTTTAAAAGGCAAAGACGTTGTCATTAGCGGAAGCATCAAACATATGCTAAAGCTCTTGATAGAAAATGACATCAGCCTTCTTGCGTATCACCTTCCGCTTGATGCTCATCATGAACTTGGCAATAACTGGCCTGCAGCAAAAATGCTGGGACTTTCTGATCTTGAGCCTTTTGGACGTTTTCAAAACCAAACGATTGGAGTAAAGGGTACTCTGCCGGCAACCTCTCGAGAAGAGTTCAAAAAAAGGCTAGAGCGCTTTTATGGCCACGAGGCAGCATGCGTCTTTGGCGGTAAAAAAGAGATTAGTTCCTGCGCGCTCATATCTGGCGGTGCACATAAAGCAATTACAGAAGCTGTCCTTTCAGAAGTTGACTGTTTCGTTACAGGCACAGTAGATGAGCCAATCTGGCACATTGCCCATCAAGACAAAATAAACTTTTATGCCCTAGGCCATGCAGCAACAGAGACTCTCGGTGTGCAGCTCCTTGGCGAGCACCTTGGGGAGCAATTTGGACTTAAGGTAACCTACATCCAAGAAAACAATCCCTTTTAAAAAGGACAAAAGGACCAAAACGACATAAACGACATAAATGACGCTCATATTATGTCCTTTATGTCGTTTTGGTCATTTATGTCCTTTATGTCCTTTTTAATTATTCATTAGCGTTTTATACTCTCGCTCAAAAAAATGAGATTGCAACTATGGAAAATATTGTTGATGTACTGCAGGCAAGGGGATTGGTTGATGCGATTACGCATGAAGAGCTTAAGGAGGCTGCAAAAAAGCCGCTTAAGGTCTACTGCGGGTTTGATCCGACATCAGATAGCCTCCATGTTGGCAATATGGTTGCTATCATGGGGCTTGCTTGGTTTCAAAGATGCGGGCATCAGCCTGTAGCTATAGTCGGCGGTGCTACTGGGATGATCGGAGATCCTTCCGGCAAGCAGCATGAGCGGGCGCTTCTTGATGAAGCGACACTGCGTAAAAACGAAAAGGGAATACAAAAAAATCTTGAGCAGATTTTGCTTTCGGATACTACGCTTCCTGCACCTCTTTTTCTGAATAACTATGACTGGTTTAAAGAGCTTTCCTTCCTTGCATTTTTGAGAGATGTTGGTAAGCATTTTAGAGTTGGCACTATGATGGCAAAAGATAGCGTGAAAGGCCGTATGGATTCTGAAGAGGGCATGAGCTTTACAGAATTTAGCTATCAGCTTCTTCAAGGCTATGACTTTTATCACCTTCATTCAAAGCATGGTGTTCAGGTGCAAATTGGTGGTAGCGACCAGTGGGGAAATATTACTGCTGGCATCGACTATACAAGAAAGCTGACAGGAAATAGCGTATTTGGCCTCACAATGCCTCTTCTTACAAGAAGCGATGGCCAAAAGTTTGGAAAATCTGAACAAGGCGCCATCTGGATGTCGGCAGATAAGCTCTCGCCATTTGAATTCTACCAATATCTCGTCCGCGTAAGCGATCAAGATGTGATAAAGCTGCTCAAAATGCTCACCTTTATCGACCTTGGTACTATCAAAGAAATTGAGCATCAGATGAAAGAAGCAGGCTACGTTCCAAACACTGCACAGAGGCTTCTTGCTGAAGCAATCACAAACATCGTACATGGACAAGAGGGCCTTAAAAAAGCGCTCAATGCGACGCTTGCAATGCAGCCGGGAAAAGTAGTTGAACTTACTAGCGAAAGCATTACAGCACTTTTAAACGATGTTCCAAATGCAGCACTTGCCAAGCATGAAGTTGTGGGTGGAAAACTTATCGACGCTATAGTCAAGGCAGGATTTGCAGCAAGCAAGGGTGATGTGCGCCGCCTCATCAAAAATGGCGGTCTTTGGCTGAATAATCAAAGCATAAGCGATGAAAATTTCATGATCGATGAGGCTGCATGCATCGATGGAAAGTACCTTCTTGTCTCACTTGGGAAAAAACATAAGTCAGTTATTTCACTTAACACTTGATTGTTAATGAAGGACATACGAAAATGCCTGTCGTTTTTAACAAGGAGCCAAAGTTCTATGGAAGATAGCGCAAATGCACACACAATCACAAAGAAGCAGCTGATCAATTCCATTTCGCAAGAAAAAGGAATTCATCCAAACGATGTACGCCAAGTTATTCAGGCGTTTTTGGATAAGATGACAGATTATCTTTCTTCAGGAGATCGCCTTGAGTTTCGCGACTTCGGGGTTTTTGAAGTTGTGGAGCGCAAGCAAAAAATTGGTCGCAATCCGAAAAATGCATCTGTACCAATTTTGATCCCAGCGCGCAATGCTGTAAAGTTTACACCAGGTAAAAAGATGCGACGTGCGATTGAAACAGATCTCGCTCCTGAACTTGAGGTGGCGGCTCGCAAATAATGACTCTTCCTCGCATATTTCTTGTTGTTAGTTTGTTTCTGTTTGGTGCAATTGGAGTGGCAGCTTATGTCAAAAAAGGCAAAGCAAAGCCCCAAGAGGTTGTTGAAAATGCTGTTTTGCAGCCTATTGAGATCGATTTAACTACCTTAAAGCCCCAGCAAGAGGTAGAAGTGCAACCAGTAGCCGTTCAAGAGCCTACACAAGAGATCTGCGTGGAGGCAGAAAATGTGCCCGATGTTGATAGGATCGGGCTTCTCTTTCAGAAAAATTCTCCACTTCCTATCGTTGAAACGATTACCTATAAATCTAAAGTATCCTGGAAGAGCGGAAGATCTGCCTGGCTTGTAGACTATGCTGCTCATCACAAAACTCATCTTCACTTTATAGCAAGAAGTATCAATGGACGAGCAGATTATCATGCAAAGCCCGCAGGAGAGGGGCAAATTTTTAATGTTCTCTCAAATAACGTAAACTTTTATTTTTATCTTGTCATAGATATTTCCCGTTGCAAAATGTGGCTCTATACAATGCTTCCTGATAGCAATGAACGAATACTCTTAAAAACCTATAGAGTAGGCCTCGGAAGGCAAGACTCATCAAAAGCAAGCGGATCTCTTACCCCGACTGGAAGATATGGCCTCGGATCAAGAATTGCAGTCTACCAGCCTAAAATGATGGGTAATTATAGAGGAAAGCGCACCGAGATGATTACAGTCTTTGGAACCCGCTGGATCCCTTTTGAAAAAGAAATTAATAACTGCAGCGAGCCAGCTAAAGGATTTGGCATTCATGGCACTCCTTGGCAAGTAAATGGCGACGGAAAGCTCACTGATAGCATGGCTGGAATCGGCCGCTATGAGAGCGATGGCTGCATCCGCATGAAAGCTGAGGACGTAGAAGAGCTTTACGCAATTATTACTACGCGCCAGGCTATTGTAGAGATAGTAAGCGATTTTTGTAAATTCGGACTTCCGGGAAAAGAGAAAATCATTTAATATATTACCTAAATTTGAATGAGGCTAAATTATGACAAAAGAAATGAGTTTTTATCTTCCTCACGAAAAGCAGATTTTCGAATATTTGAAGACTATTGATCATCTGAAGAAACAAAACCAAGATAATCCACTCTTTTGTAATGAAATTAGGCAGCTCGAAGACAAGCTGCACAACCTGCAAACAAAAATTTATAGCCAGCTCAGCCCTTGGGAGCGCGTGCTTATTTCGCGCCATCCAGAGCGTCCTCATACTATCGATTACGTAAAAAATATTGCAGAAAACTTCGTAGAACTCTTTGGCGATCGTACGCAAGGCGATGATCCTTCGATTATTGGCGGTTTTGCCACCATCGATGGTGTAAAATGCATGCTCGTCGGCCAGGAAAAGGGCGGCGATACAGAATCTCGCGTTAAGCGAAACTTTGGCATGGTAAACCCAGAAGGTTTTAGAAAGGCGATGCGCCTTATGAAGCTCGCTGAAAAATATAATTTGCCTATCGTATCACTTCTCGATACACCAGGTGCCTATCCAGGACTTGAAGCAGAACAGAGAGGCCAAGGCTGGGTGATTGCAAAAAATCTTCAAGAGATGTCACAACTGGCTACACCAATCATCGTCCTTATTATTGGCGAGGGCTGCTCAGGCGGTGCGCTTGGCATGGGTGTTGGCGATGTCATTGGAATGCTAGAACATAGCTACTATTCCGTAATCAGTCCAGAAGGGTGCGCTTCAATTCTCTGGAAAGATGCAGGCAAAAAACAAGAAGCAGCAGCAGCGCTTAAGCTTAACGCAGAGCATCTCGTCGAAGCTGGAATCGTTGACGAAGTGCTACCAGAGCCACTTGGCGGCGCTCATCATAATAAAGAACAAGTCTATGACTCAGTAAAGAAATTTATAGTGGAACAGCATGGCATTTTGCGCCGTATCTCCCCAGAACTTCTTCTCGAAAAGCGCTACGCAAAATTCCGCACCATCGGCCGCTACAGTGAAAAAATCCCCCAAGCAGTCGCCGAGGCTACAGGATAATTTCTGTTCATATCGCATATATGAGAAAAAATATTGGAACTCGTGATCGAATAGCAAGAGCTCTGATGGGTATCACGCTCTTGCTGATTGCCTTCAGAGTCGAAAGTATATTGCTTGCACTACTTGGCCTCTTTTGTCTTTTCGAGTCAGCTTTTAGCTGGTGCGTTATATACCATTTTCTCGGTAAATCATCTTGTCCTAAATAGAAAGCTCTCGCGTGGCCACTATAGGGCCACGACACGAGCTGCCGTTATTTTAATGCGGACACCATCTACCGTAGTAAGTTCAAAACCAGTAAAAGTCTGCTCTGTCAAAGTAGCAGCATGGTCTTGCAAAAACTTGATTGCAACCTGTTCTCCCAGGCATATCCCCTGATCACAGTCAGCGCGATAATGGATGCCGGCGAAATTTCGTCCATTGCCGACATTAAATGCCATTTTATCAAGTTCTGATTCCACAGCACTGTTTTTTCATGTCTTGAGAATGGAAAGCTTGCTACTCGAGGCCTGACTCATTTTTACCAGCTCCATTTTTCGTAGAGGAGGGGGAGTAAAGGCAACTTGTCGCTCGATTCTATAAGGAAACTATTGAAAATTTGAGTTCAGGAAAGTGCTGCGATGCCCAGGCTTTAAGGCCTGGGCATTTGTTTTTACTTAAGCGCCTTGCGGGCTACAAGAGAAAGAAGAATCCAGGACCAGCCTGAAAGGACCATATCGATACCTACAAAAAGGCCGATAATCCAAAGACCTGCAACTGGCCATTGCTGGAAGATCAGGATGCCTAGGATAAAGGTAACAAGGCCGTTGAAGAAAACCCAGCCCCAGTGCTCAAATTGCATAATGAGCGAGCCAATCATCTTAAAAAGACCAGATACAAAGAAAAAAGCTGCTAGAAGCAATGTAATATTTATTGCAGCTTCTGCTGGATGCATCATGCATATCGCACCAGTTACGATATACAAAATACCGAGTATGAGCGATAAAAAGAGTCCGCTCCACTTACTTGCCATAAAAGCTTGTACAACTTGCACAACGCCTGCACCAATTAGAAGTGCGCCAAAGAAAAATGTTGAAAATAGCGTAGCAGCAAATGCAAAATTTATTACATATGCTCCAAGCGCTATCAAAACTAATCCAAGAGCAAAAAACCATCCCCAATTTTTGCGGACATTTTCTGTTTCCCTAAAATAGGTACTATAACCACGATTTGCCATCATATAAGGGCCTCCATTTTTTTAATCGTTAGGCCTGATATAAGATAAAAATTTATTTGTTGCAAGGGTAAAGGGCAAAGGCAAGGGCAAGAGAAAAGCCCAAGGCAAGCCTTGGGCTTTTGGGGGGACTTACTTATTGACCAAGATCAGTCTTGAGTCAACATCTACATTTTTAAGTTCGAACATACCGATAGGTGAGAGTGTCTCGCCGTATATCTGCTGGTTTTTGCAGAACTTAAAGGTGTTGTGGCAGATAGGGATTATTGGCATTTCGCTAATAATGAACTTTTCCGCCTGAGCAAGATACTGATCACGCATAGCTTCATTTGGCTCAGCATCAGATTTATTGAGCAGTTCAATAAAGTGTGGATGTTCCCAGTGAGTGCCATTGTATCCTGTTGCATACTTGAATGCTTCGAGGTTGTAAATTGGATCATGGTAGAAGGTATACCAGGTAAGGCTTGCCACATCAAAGTCGCCAGCTGCAACGCGGGTTAGGTGCGCGTTCCAATCTGCTGGGCTTAGGACAACGTTGCAGCCAAGAACCTTCTGCCACTGCTGCTGGATCGCTTCGCAAATAGATTTATCGCGAGGATCTGATGAGTGGGAAAGAAAGATGGTAGGAACTTCGTCTTTTGCGAGATTTAGTTCTGCAACTGCTTTGTCAAAAAGGGACTTTGCGGTTGCTGCATCATTATCACTAAAGTAGGGCTCGTTCATAAAGGTAAGCGTTTCTGGCAGGCATGTAAATGCTGGGCGCTCATCGCACTGAAGAAGGTGCTCTACGAGATCATGGCGGTTTATAGCCATAGCGAGTGCCTTTCTCACATCTTTTGAACCAAGAAGTGGGTTTTGTACGTTTACTTCAAGCCAGGTAACATTGCCGGTATGTCTTGTAACAAGGCTTTTCTTTTCACGAAGACGGGCAATAGCTTCGAGAGGAAGCGTCCCAAGTGGATCTCCTACCCAGTCAAGCTCTCCAGTTTCATACATGTTAAGTGCAGTAAGTGGATCTTCGATAATTGGAAAGTGAAGGCGAGCTACTGTTACAGCTTGGTTATCCCAATACTTTTCATTCTTTTTCAAGGTAAGCTCTGAGCGATGCTTCCAGTCTTGAAGCGCAAATGGGCCGTTGCAGATAAAATTGTCGCCAACTTCGTTGTGCCAATTTGGATTGTTTTCAACTACCGCCTTGCAGACAGGGGAGTAGAGCGGGTTTGATGTAAGTTCTATAAAGTAAGGAGCAGGGTGTTCAAGCTGTACAACAAGCGTATCAGAGTCTACTGCCTTAATTCCTACTTCTTCAAGCTTCATTTCGCCTGTATGGGCTGCTCGTGCATTTTTGATGCAGTAGAAGGCATAAGAATATGCTGTAGGAGAATCTGGTTTGAGGTTGCTTAGCCATGAATACTCAAAGTCATGTGCAGTAATTTGCATGCCGTTTGACCAGAGTGCCGGCCGAAGGTGAAAGGTGTATGTGCATTTATCTTCAGAGATTTCGTAGCTCTTTGCTACAGCATTAGCAGGTCTTCCTTGACCATCTATTCTCATCAGACCTTCAAAAAGTTCGCGAAGTACCACTTGTGAAAAGCGGTTTCCGGCTATTCGAGGATCCATAGAATAGGGCTCGCTCTGCAGATAGAGCCGTACAGTTTTTTCCTGCTTTGTTTCTGGTTTTCTCTCATCTGGCTTGCTGCAGCCTGTTGCTATGGCAAGCAGCACTGCTCCCATAACCCACGTTTTTGCAATTGACATAGTGCCCCCACTAGTAACCTAAGTTAATTTCTGGTTAATTTTCCCCCACTTAAAGTCTATCTGGCCTAAGTGTGATAGGTAGATATTATCCAAGTACTCTTTTTTCATGTACTTAAAGGTATAATAAAAGAGCGGAATGATCGGAAGCTCTTCCATTACAAGACTTTCCGCATTATGAAGAAGCTCGAGACGTTTTTTCGTATCGATGCAGTGCTTTGCCTGCTCTATATAATCTGTGTAGGTGTCATTATGCCACTGGGAGAAGTTCATCTCATGAGAGACGCTTGTGAGCTGGTCAAGAATATAGGAAGGGTCATAAATGTAGCAGTACCAGGTCATTGCTATAATTTGCGCTTCATTCTTTCCACACCACATCTCCATGAAACGGTCCCACTTATGAGATTCTATCTGCACGTCGATGCCAAGTACTTCTTTCCACTGTTTTGCTACAACTTCAGCAATAGAGTGGTGAATCTCCTGGTCAGAGCAGGTAATCGTAAAGGGGGGAAGATTTTTTATTGTGAGGCCAAGCTCTTCCAAGCCTTCTTCAAAAAGCCGCTTTGCTTCTTCGGCTGCACCATCGGTAAAGTAGGGTCTATCGTGCTGCGAGAGGCCTGGAGGAATGATGCTGTAGGCGCACTTCTCGCGTCCAGAAAAGATCGTATCGAGGATTGTCTGACGATTGAGTGCAATAGCAAGTGCCTTTCTGCATTTTTTCGATGTGAAAGGCGGCCTGTTTATGTTGAGCGCATACCAGTGCAGCGCCGCGATAGGGTGAGAGACAATTTTTTTGTCATATTCTGAAATTGTAAAGGCCTCTGGCGGAATTTCTGAAAGCGGCTCTCCGATCCAGTCAAGCTCGCCTTTTTTATAGAGTGCAAGTGCACGTTCAGGGTCTTCAACAATAGAGATATCGATCTGGTTGATGCTGACTGTTTCTGAATCCCAATAAAGTGGATTTTTTACTACTTGGATCTCAGCATTTCTTCGCCATTTAGTTAGTCTAAATGGTCCATTTGATACGTAGGTATCATCTCCATAGTAGGCCCAGCCTGGATGGAGCTGATCTACCTCTTTACAAAGCGGCGAGTAGATCCAGTGGGCTGCAAGTTCTAAAAAGTGCGGAGTTGGATGCTCAAGCTGCACTTCAAGAGTATAGTCATCTCTTGCATAGACGCCAAACTCCTCGACAGGAAGATTTTGTGTCTTTATGCGTTCTGCATTCTTTATTGGATAGAAGAGGTAGGCAAAAGGCGTTTTAAATTGCGGATCTAGGACCTTCTTCCAGGCATATTCAAAGTCGTAGGCAGTAACAGGCGTGCCATTTGTCCAGAATGTTTTTCTGAAATGGAAAATATAGGTTTTTTGATCTTCAGAAATGTCTACATGCTCGCAGACAGCGCAAGAGGGCTTTCCTGAAGGGTCAATTCTCATTAGGCCCTCATAGAGCATTTTTATGACGATTCCAGAAGTTCTATCTGTACCGATTCGCGGATCTAAGAGCGAGGTAGGCCTTGGAAGACTTATACGAAGTGTCTGAGATGCAATCTTTGCTTTGCTAAAGTTTGCAATCGTTTCATCAAGTGCTTCTTTAAATAAGGACATTTTCTCCGCTTCGCAATTTATTATGATGTAGCCGCCATAAAAGAGCCCATCAGATGCAAGCCGGCAAGTAGCAAGTTCAGAATCTTTGAAATCGAGCTTTATAATATGCTTTTGCATCTCATCGAATATCGAAGGATCTTGCGCTGAAAGCATCACAGAGAGTGAATTTTCTTGGCGTGCAACTCTATAGGAAGGGGCTCCGCCCTCTTTTGTTTCATTGTGAAGAATCAGGAAGAGGTCAAAGAGCTGTTTAATGTGCTCTGGGGGCAGAAGGCTTCTCATAAGCACAGGCTGCACGCTGTGGAAGAGATTTTCTAGGTGGATTTCCTCTTTCTTTTCTTCCTGAGTAAGGAGCTCTTTTAATCCTACAAGCAGCTGGTTCTGCTGCGACATAAGGCCGCCATTAAAATCCCTAACTTCGCCGAGGGCTTTTCGGATTGCAGCAGAGATAAATTCTCTCGCGCGGCTCAAATCGACAGAGTGGTCAGAGCGCATAAAGGGGCCCTTTGCACACTCTAGAAGGAATGTGTTTGCCTCTTTTGGATAGCGATTTCGCACGTGGCCAACAACTTTTCGCGATCTTGAAACAAAATCAACGAGATTTTTTACCTTCTCGAATTCAAACTCAACAGAGGGGGACTCTCGCTCTTTGCAAAGTCTTACGAGTGTTACTAAAAAGCGAAGTGTAGTATCAGACTGCCCTTGAAAGGCAATAATCATTTGAGGAATATCGCGAACGTATCTGATTTCCTGGCTAAGCAGCATGATATTTCGCATGATTTCCTCTTCATTTTGCGGAATAAAGAGAGTATGTGAAAGCTGCTCAATACAATGCGGAATTTCATCGACAAGACCATCTCGAAGAAGGGCGATATCCTTATAGGTGATTTCACCGCCATCTCGCTTTTCAACTTCAACATAAAAAGATTGAATAGGGTCGGATGGATTTTGGTAGTTAAAGTATGATCTGGGAACGATTGCGCAACCTGGGATAAGCCTTTGGCAAGCAGAGGCAATATGGCGAGATTCAAACTGCTCATATTCGTTTAGGTAGCTCATTGCAATCACAAGGCCGAGTACATTTTTTTCGCCAAATTGAAACTTCAAGGTAGCTTTCAGCGACTTTACCATGATCTGGCGAATGTCTGAGTCACTTGTTCTTCTAAGCATTCTTCTGAACCAGTTGTGATAACAGATGATGCGGCACATATGGCGAACGTCGCGTATCCTCTTAAATTCGTCATCTGAGGCAAGCAGAAAGTAGTGCATTTCGAAGAAAACTTCAGGACCTATTGGGCGAAAGCGCCTTGTCGAGAGTTCTACAATAGTTTTATGAATAAGAGTTGTTTTGTGCTCTTGCGTAAGGGCTTTTGTGACGAGGATATGTCGAGCATGGTGTGCAGAAACTGCCCCGAGGGCAATCTCTTGTGCGAGTGCTGACATGTTTTTTTGAATTGTCTGAAAGGCCCGCTCATCATCTACTAAGGCAAATATCTCTGAGACAAAGTAGCTCTCATCTGCCATCTCCTGAAATCTGAAGGTGAGGTGCTTTGCACTAAGTATGGTGGCTGTTTTTCCTGGAACTAGCCAGCGGCTTATCATTTCGGCAAAAAAATGTGAGAGGTCGTAGTTATTTAAAGCCTGGCAAAGAAGGTATACCATAACGCCGCCAGGGGCACATTCGCAAGGCTCCCAATGTACTATCGGAATATGCTTTCGCATAGCTTGCCAAAAGCTTGTGTCATTTCTAAAAATGAGCTTGCATTCCCTGAGTATTTTATGAACCACTCGGTCCATTTCTTCAGTATGGGTAGAGAGCGCAAAAGAAAGCCGAGATCCAACCGCTTGGATGCGGCTTATCGGGATAATCGATGTGTTTATGCTCTTTTCTATACTCATAGGGACTAGTTTATCTCATCTTGCCAAAGATCTTTGAACCCTTATGCCTTAAGGTCGAATTTTTTTGGGAAAAAATCGGAAGAGGAGGGATTTGAACCCCCGTCACCCGCAAAGGTGAATCTGTTTTCGAGACAGACGCAATCGGCCACTCTGCCACTCTTCCAAGTGGGGTATAGTGTGCCACCATGAAGATAAAAAATCAAAGTAAAAACCCTTCGTGTCATTTAATCTTTTTATAAACAGTAGACAAGTAAATCCTCCATTTGATACACATCCTCCGGCTCTGCAAGGTTTGCAGACTTTAAATTTGAAACATGGAGTAACACATGAATGTATCAACTAGAGTTTTAGGAACAATGTGGGGCGCAATTTTTGCTTTCACAACAGTTTCAACTCCTATTGCTGCAGCAGTTAAAATGGAAAAAAATGAGGCTAAAAAACCGCTCAATAAAACAAAGATCATGGAGAGAAAGCATAAATCTTGCTCTTCATCTTCTTCATCATCTTCATCAGCAACTGAAGAATCTTCAAGTTCATCAAGCTCGGATTCTTTCAAGAAGCCAAAAGTGTGGGATTATATCGTTGTTGGAGCTGGTGCTGCAGGCTCGATTCTTGCAAGAAAGCTTTCAGACAACAAACATAAGAGCGTCCTTGTAATCACAAATGGTGAAAATCGAAACAATGACCCTGAAATGCTGGCAAGCCCTAGCGATCCAGCTATTTATGATGTTCTTTGGAATGTTACAAATGATCCTCAGTATGCAGAAACATATGATATTAAAGTTTTTGGTCCATTCCAAACAACGACCTATACTGAAGGTACTCCATGGGGTGGAGGGGCTTCCCACAACTATATGGTAGCTGTGAGAGGCACACCTGATATTTATGATAGCTGGGCAGCTATTTCAGGTAATTCCGACTGGTCATATTCAAACATGCTTCCGCTTATGAAAGCACTTGAGACCTATAATCCATGCGGTTCATTTGATTCTGCTGAGCGCGGCTCAAATGGTCCAATCAGCATTACACAAAACCCGCCTGTAATAAATGATCCACTTACTAATGCACTCAATAGCGTAACGACAGTGGGCTTTATCGATGATTACAACGATGCAACAGCGGTAAGCACAACAGGCCACCACTTTGTTGGCTACTCAGCTGTTCAAGCCTTTGCTACACTTGGTAACCCAGCATGTACGCAAGGCGTTGAGCGATCAGGTGTACGCAGCTGGTCAGGAAGAGAGTTTCTTGATGCTTCAGTTGTAACACATGATGGATATGGAAGACATGGTAGAAAACTTTTTGTTTCTTCAAATTCACATGCCAATAAAGTTCTTCTACGAGATGGTAGAGCAATTGGTGTACAGTATGTTGTAGAAAAAGATGGTAATCAAACTGTACATAATGAGTATGGTAGAGAGATCATCCTCTGTGCAGGTGCTATCAACAGCCCAGCTATCTTGGAGCGCTCTGGTATTGGCGATCCAGCAGTTCTTGGACCACTTGGAATTGATGTAGTAGTCGCTAATTCAAATGTTGGCAATAACTTGATTAACCAGTATGGAACGACAGTTATTACAGGCGTGCCAACTGAAAACTTTGCTAACCAAGCATATTGGAATCTAGCCCAAAGTTCCCCAACATTTGATCCGGTTTATTCCTATCCAGATGATGATGAAAGAAGAGTGCAGATCGATCTGCTGCCCTTCCCTATAGGAGCACCATTTGCAGGAATTTGCCAAACATTTGTTCTTGAGCCAGAAAGCGTTGGCAGCTCGCACATTGTAAGCAGAAACCCGCTCGTACAGCCAATTATTGACCTCAACATGTACTCAGATGGAGATTATCTCACAAACGGTACAGATGCTAATAAGATCGTGACAGCACTTAATCTTATTGCTTCAGGTGTTGGCGTAAATAATATGTTCCAGCCTCCAGGATCGCTTTTCTCAAATCCTCCTGGAACTGATCCTGCAGGAGATGCAGCGCTCTTTAACTTCGTTACAACTCCCGATGCCCTCCAAATTGAAGATCACATCATTGCGACAACACGCATGGGTACTTCAATAGCAGATGGCGTGGTAGATGGCGAGCTTAATGTATTTGGCGTATCGCATCTTAAGGTAGCTGACATTGGCGTTCTTCCAGTAGAGCCTAATGGCAATACCTGCTACTCGGCTTATATGGTAGCTCTTCGCTGCGCAACCATACTAGGCGTTCCAGTTCCACCTGCTCTATAATTGTAGGTAAAGGAAAAAACCCTATTTTGCTCTGCAAGATAGGGTTTTATTCTCCAGAATATTCTTTGCCGTTTAGGTCTTCGAAGATATCATCAATCAGAAAGAATTTGTTTGGATTTACATAGTCAGACTGGATGATTGTATCAAAATGCTTTTCGCTAAAAGCATCTTCATCGATAGCTTTCTTTGCGTAGAGAGCTTTTACTGGATCGTAGAGGTCGCCAAGATGCATTTCAGCGACTTCCTGGGCAACTGATGCTAAAAAGGCTTTATCCTTCGAATCGAGCACTGTTTTAAGGAAGTTAGCTAAAACCTCTCTTGAGAGGCTTTTTCGGTTTACTAAAATGGTTGCTGCAACAAGTGCGACAACTCTATTTAGGTGGGAAATATTTTCATCTTTTATTACTGCAAAGAGGAGTTCTGGATTTCCTCCATAGCAGCTTGCAATCACTTGGGGAAAGCTTTGATATAAAAGATCGTGAAAAAGTGCCTTTGGATAGGGCTCAGGTAGCTTTAGTATATCCAAGGTTTGTCCAAAAGATTCACTATCTCGAAACTGGGCCAAAAGGTAGGAAGCAAAAATATGGCCTACATAATCTTCTGGGAGATCTTTATAGTGCTCTATAGTGGATTTGAGGAGGGCCCTTAGGTGAGGCTTGGCTTCCTCTTCTTGGTCGATAATATGGGCAAGAGCCTCTTCTGGGAAGTCATCTTGCCAATAAGAAATTTGCTGGATAAGGCTATTCATGATCGGAAGAGGAGGGATTCGAACCCCCGTCACCCGTAAGGGTGATTCTGTTTTCAAGACAGACGCATTCGGCCACTCTGCCACTCTTCCAGTGGGCTCAAAGTCTACGCGATGCGGGTTACTAAAAGCAAGCCAAATTTTATCAAAATAAAGTATTTACAGCGAGTTATTTATTATTAAAGGAAAACCTTTTCTTTTTGTCTAATAATTATTTTATTGCGATAATAAAGGTGTAACGAAAGCGATTGGGTCTTGAAAGGAGGCTAAAATGAGCTACCAAGAAGGGCAAAATACATCTTCATCAGTGGGTATAGTAGAGGCGATCGAGACCCTTACAAGCATAGCTGATCTTGAAATAGAAGGCCCCATTGCGGTAGCCGAGCGCCACGAAATCCAGCTTCAAGATATGCCTATAATTTACCGCACTGTTCACTGGCTGCACAAAAAAAATGCTGAAAAAGTAATGGCTGTCGTGAGAGAAACCTTTCGCACTATTCTGCACTATCTCAGGCGCTTCTACAAATCAGAGTATGGCAAGCTAGTCCACCACGAGTCTGTTGAGGGCATTAAGACAATTATGGTGCTTGTTGGCGAAGCTGCCAAAAAAGTGGATAAGTATACGAGGGTATTTCTTGGAGCAAGTACAAGCAGCGTTAAGGAGACTAAGGAATTTAGGGAGCTTTGGGGTTTTTATGAGAGAAAAATCGCACCCATCGCTGTTCAGGAGTCTTTGACTAAATGGATACGGGAACTTCCTCTCAGTTTGCTAGAAGAAGCCGCTAAAGATACGGGCAAAAAGACGCCCCACGAGCATGTTTTTATAGACCTAGATACAGTGAAAAGAGACTCTGAATACGAGCTCTTTTTTATCCGAAAAGAGAATGGGTCGCGCTTTTTTAATCCGAAGCTCCTTCGCAATATAAAACTTGTCTGCAATTTTGAAGAGTACTTCCAAGAAGGTGCTAAAGCCGATTCTTTAAAAGAATTAAAACTCTTTCGGGATATACTTGCGCGAGAAATTTCTCGAAACATCGTTCGGCAAAACTTTAGCAGCATTGATACCTTTGTGAAGGCAGCCCGCAAGGTGTACAACGAAGAGATAGTATCCTTAACCTATCGGGCAGTAGTTGCCCTTATGCTTGCAGCAAACCAAGAAAGCGGCATAAAAGAACCTATAAAGGGATCTAGTAGCTACCTCATAGATTTTCAGCGCTTCTTGAGACATCTTGTAACGTCGCAGGATTTTCAGCGTCTTTTAGCTTATCCTCCTAAAAATCCTGAGTCTATACAAAATATCGTTGTATTGCTCGTGCAGCAAATCTGCAAACAGCTCTATTCAGGATTTCATATCCCACAAAACTCAGGAGATATTATCAACCAATTACTAGTGACTGGTAAAACTGAGCAGCATGAAGAGGCTAAAGTGCCAATGCTTTGGAGCAGGATGGCACTTGACTATGATGCCCTCCTGCATACTATGAACCATTATGCACATGTTCCGCTCTTGAATGTTATGGAAGCGCTTCAGGATTTTGATATTACAGGCTACGACCCGCTCTATTTCCAAAATATGCCATCATGCATCTTTGATCTTTTTACAAAGGGAAAGCGAATAGCGCTCCTTCGCATTCCATCGCCAACTACTCAGGACTATATCAATAAGGCGCAAGTTTCAGAGGAATTTAAGGCATTTTTACGCTCAGAACCCGATAGGCAGCTTCTCGTCTTTGACTTGCAGGATCGTACAAACCTTAGAGAAAGTGCCAGGGCTCATGCTCTTGAAGAGCTGCAGAAAAAAGGCGAGTTTACAAAGTCGCTATCTGTAGTCAGTATGACAAAAGATAGCGACTTCTATCACCAGATCGGACCTTATGAAGAGCTCAACCAGGCAGATGTGTTTATAGAACATCTTCTTGAGCATATCTCAAGTGAAAATGCGGGCTACTACTATCCAGAGAAAGTCCATAAAGCACTCTTTCCTGGCTTTTCTAAAAAGCTTGCATGGGCAATACACAAGATATTCTTTAGCGAAAAGAACGTGCTTACAAGACACGCAAGACTTGATTTTATCGAAATATTCTATACACTTCTTCAGCTTAAGATAGTAGAGGTTGTAAAGCCTGCTATGGTCTCCTTTACATGCAAAGATGCTATTGACATAGGCATGCCAGCGGCAGCTGAGCTTTTTGTGCTTCTTAAGCTCTTCAACCAAAGACCAATCGGAGAAGCTGAAGAGGAGTATATGAAAGTTCTTCTCTACTATCCATCCATAAACTACAGAGGAAGATTGATTTTTCCCGACCGCTTCAGCCGTCTAAACAATATGACAAAGATGATTGAATCCGCGATCGAAGAGCAGGGGGATAAAGAGTTTCATGCGCATATCCAAAGAGAGATTGAGCCTCTCTATGACAAAGATACTATAGCTGCAGTAATTACTATTCCACAGCCTGTTCTATAGCTTTACGGCAGGATAGCTTTCAGAATATATCTCGCCAAAAACACCAAAGTAGTCAACTCTACGTGCTTCAAAATCTACTTCATAGCTTATAACCCCAGCATCCCAGGCAGCTTTTAGAAACTCTGGAAAAGTTGTTTCACCAGCTTGATCTCGTCTCAATGCTTTTATAAGCGCATCAGAATTAAATGGAGGAATCTCTTCGGGTTTTGTCACGAGGGAAGGTAGCACTGATACTACTGGTCCATATTGTGTGTGATAGATGCTTTGACAGGAGGGGAGAGTCCATATGTTTTTGGTTATGCCTGCAAGCCTGAGGGCTTCAGCAAGGTATGGGAATCCGCCAATTTCTGGGCGACAGCGCATTGCATGTTCAAAGGCATTATTTAGATTTTCTACTGCTTTACTCATAGGCTCTCTCCTCAAAAATTGACTTTTAAAACACCATATGCTATACTTAATGTTATGTCAGTAGGTGCAATTAATTCATTATTATCCGGTTATCCTGTATCTCCAGTTTCCCGCTGGAGCGCGCAGCCTGATTTTCAAGTTGAGCATGTACAGCCTCCTCGAGAAATACCCTTTTCTAGAGAGAGCATAAGCCGGGCAGAAGCTCGCCATTATCCAAGGGCTGAAATAAGCAGGCTCTCCCAAGACGAACAAGAAGAACTTAACGACTATATTCGTCTACAGCTTGTCCGCCTTATGTCTTTTCTAAAAGTATAGTCTATCCAGCATACTTATCTGTTAGGTACTCGATAAAGGGTCTAGCTGTAAGCGGTTTTTTGCTGATAAGGCGGATAAGTTCATTGCCATCATAGCGTCTGCCATGTTGCCAGACATTATCGTTTAACCAGTCGTGAATGAAGCTAAATTCACCCTTTTCTATAAGTTTTTCCCAGTTGGGGTGCTTTTTGCTAAAGGCTTCAAACATCTGTGCTGCATAAATATTGCCGAGAGAATAGGTAGGGAAGTAGCCAAAATAGCCTGCAGCCCAATGTATATCTTGGAGGCAGCCTTCTGCATCAGTTGGTGGGACAATACCAAAGAGTTCTTTTGAGAGGCTGTTCCAGCGTTTTGGAATGTCTTTTACGCCAAGTTTTCCTGCAGAGAGCTCTTTTTCGATTTCAAACCGCAAAATTACATGAAGGGGATAGGTAACTTCATCAGCATTTACGCGAATGAATGAAGGCTGTACGCTATTGAGGCGTAGCATGAAGTCATCGAGTGTGACATTCTCTAGCTTCTTTTTAAACCGCTTTTTTAACTTTGGCAGCATAAACTTCCAGAACGCTCTACTTCTGCCAATTCGAGTTTCCCAAAATCGCGACTGGCTTTCGTGAATGCCAAGCGATACTGGTTGTCCAAGTGGAGTTCCTACTTCTTTTACAGGTACTCCCATTTCATAGAGTCCATGTCCTGCTTCATGCAAAGTTGTGAGTATCTGTATGACAACACCGTCTGAGCCATTTCTGCAGGTTATACGGCTATCTGTGGGATGAGGAGCTGTTGAAAAGGGGTGGGTTGAGGTGTCAAGTCTTCCTCGTTTAAAATCAAAGCCTATATCCCGAAGAAGTTCGGTACAGATTTCAAGTTCTTCAGTCAATGTGCATGGAATTGAAACTTCTTTCTTTTTTGATGGCTTAATTTTCTTGAGAAGGGCTGTGATCTCTTTTTTCATGTCGCTAAAAATGGCATCTACTTCTTTTGTTGTAACGCCAGGCTCAAATTCATCTAAGAGTGCATCGTAGGGATGATCCTTGTAGCCAATATATTCTGCCTTTTTTTGAAAGAGCTCTATACTCTTTTTAAGTACAGGTTGAAAGTGGGTAAAGCTTGCCGATTTACGAGCCTCTTGCCAGCTAATGACAGCTTTTGAGACATGGTGGGCAAATTCCTGAACAAAGGCAGAGGGAAGGCTTTTATCTCGATTAAAGTCATGAAGATAGACCTTTAGGGCAGCTTGCTGTTTAGGGGAAAGCTTTGCTTTTTGTGCGCCTTTAAGCGCCTTTTCAAACTCTGGGCTTGTTTTGATAGCGTGGGAGAGCTCTGCAAGAAGCTTTAGCTGCTCGCCGCGAGAGGGTGCAGCATCTTGCGGCATATAGGTTTCTTGATCCCAAGAAAGAAGACGGGAAATCCCTTCAATTGTGTAGGCACGCTTTGAAAGTTCAGTAAGTGTGTCATATGGGGTTTTTTGTGGCATGATGTCGTTTCCTAAAAATTGATGTAAAATATGTATAGAGAGGAGTGTAGCAGCTTACTGCAACAAATAAAAGCGCAAGAGGCAGGCTGCCAAGGAGTACATCTGTTGCCCAGTGAGCGCCTCCAACAAGGCGTGGAAAAATAAAAAAGCTTGAGGAGATGAGGGCTAAGATCCCAATTCGCGCTCCCTTATAAAAAAACATAAATCCCACCCACTCAAGTACAATAAAGGCATGATCGCTTGGAAAGGACCAGTGCGAAGAGTCCTTGATCTTTAGCCAAGGGATAATTTGCGATAAAAGAAATGGGTTTTCACATATGAGTGTGGGGCTATCTCGCAAAAAGAGAAGCGGAGAGATGAGCTCTTTTACAGAAAAAATGCCTATTTCGAACCAGATGAGGTAGTAGAGTATTTGGATAAGGCTGAGCCGCGCGATAATAGAAAAGGTAACGATGAAAAAAGCGCCAAAAAGGTCGCAAATTTTTACATTTGCAAGCGCCCAAAAAGTTTGCAGGTAAAAGCTTTCCTTAACACTGTCGTTGAGCAGGCGAAAAAGCCACATGTCGACATCTTGCCAAAACCTGAGACCTGAGCTTGCAATAAGAAGGAGCGCTGCTGCGACAATCAAAAAAAACTTTTTTAGTTTCATAGCTAAATAGTAAAGCATAAAACTATGTTTGATGCTATACTATTTTTCATGGCAATTGATTGGAATAAACAGTGGGAAGAGCATGCCCATGGCTTTAAAGATGGGTATGCCCATATTTCTTTTGCTGATATCGGACTAAATCATAAAGGAAATATTTTACTTACTCCAGGCCCTGGCTTTGGAGACCTTTCCCATCCAACTACCTACCTCACCCTACAGATGATGGCGCCATATGTAGAAAATAAACGCGTTCTTGATCTTGGCTGCGGAAGCGGCATACTTTCCTTAGCAGCAGCAGAGCTTGGTGCCAAAGAAGTGGTAGGCATTGATATCGAAGAAGAAGCCATCATTCATGCTAAACAAAATGCCGATTTAAATACTCTTTCCAAAGTCTGTACATTCTCAAAGTATACAAAGAAAAGCTTTGACATCCTCCTCATGAATATGATTCGAACAGAGCAAAAGATCGCCTTTGAGACAGCACATCCAAAATGCGACATAGCCATTACTTCAGGCATCCTCAAAAGTGAAAAAAAGCGCTATCTTGCCCAAACAGCTTCATGGGGCTGGAAATGCCAGGAGATCCAAGAAAAAAACGGCTGGCTCGGCTTTCGCTTTAAAACATTGGGGTCAGACTTTTATCAGAGTCAATTTCAAGAGTTCCGAAATTGCAGTAAGTTCTTCAACTGAAGTAATCATAATATTCTTTCAAATAAAGCTAGTAACTATACGTAATGTGCTATCTTGCGCAACAACTCATTCGATATAGCTTTTTTCTAGATACTGATGTATAGTATTCTCCCAATTTAAGAGAATTATTATGGATCCAGTAGATGTATTAGTAAATAGATTCGCGCAATTAGAAGTAGATAATGAAACGGTTTTTAGAAGCGCTGACACTAAAAAACTTTTTGAACTACTTTCTGTTGATGCAGGGTTTACTGGAAGCCAGGGTGTACACTTTTATAAAGCTTTTAAATGCCGATTGCTTCCCGACGGATCACGCGACAAAGTAAAAGAGATTGTTGCCTTGAGCCTTCCAAAATGCGAGGCAAGCGAGAGGCGTCTAACGCTCATGCAGCGCCTTGCAGTTAAGGATCTTTTTCCAAAAAACTATGCAATTTTTACGATGGAATACGATCATATAGTTTTTCAGGAGAAAGCTGAGTGCGATCTTTTCGATTTGTATGAGAAATTAAATGGTCTTCATAAGCTTCCCTTTGAAGAAAAAAAGCAGCATGTTCGTTCGATACTTAAGGCTGCTGTAGCTTTAGAAGAAAACCAGATACTGCATCGTGATATTAAGCTAGAGAATTTTCTTGTCTGCAAAAACAAAAAAATAAAACTTACGGATTTTGGCTACTCATGCCCTAAAGATGATGCTAAGGGTGTAGATCGAATTCCAGGAACTGCCCATACACTGCCACCGGAGCTTATCCGCTGGCTCTTTTTAGGGGAAAAAAAACCTGAAATTGGTTTTGAGCAAGATTATTGGTCCTTTGGTCTTATACTCTCACTCTTTCTTACAGAAGGTCCTATAGAGAGTGAATCTACGCTGTATGCGTTTGCTGATTTACTTGATGAGCAGAAGTTTATAAACAAATCTAAAAATTGTCTAAATCAACGCCAGCTTACTAAGGAAGAGGCTGATAGGCTTAACGAATATCTGAAAAATAATGATATTAAACTTAGTCCAAAGGCGTCATCCGCAGTTCGGCTTGAAAAACTTGAAGAGCGATTGAGAAAAGTAAAAGCGCATCAAGCTGAGACTCTGCGAAAGTGGAGTGATCAGATTCAAAATCTTCCTAAAAAACCAGAAAAGATCACTTGCCTTCAAGATATCGTATGCGCGATGCTTCAAGAGCATCCAAAAGATCGCATGAGTCCAAAGGAGGCTCTCGGGTATTTAGATTCTATTAAAAACTAGGAGTCAAAATGAGTTTATCTGTTCAGGCAATCGATACTTTTTATAATGTTCTTGCTCAGCATCAAAAGTATGGTCCAGAAACTGAAAAGCGCTGCAAAGAATATGCAGGAAGGCTTGACTGCGATATCGCACAAGTAAAGACAGACTTCTTAAGAAGCTTTTTTCAGAAAAAGTGGGCAAAAAGCTATATGCCAAGTCTCATTGCAGATCTTCCTCATAATGACCAAGAAGCGCTCTTGTTTTTACTCGATATAGAAAAACCTTTTGCAAAAGCATCCGCAAAGGTGTTATTTAGAGCATGTTGTGCTACAAAAGATGCAGCATTCATTACAAAAATCTTCGATAAAACTCTCGAAAAGAAAGAGCCTAAAGCTGTCTCTGCTGCCTTCAAGATCTTTCCTAAAGACATCCTTGTGGAAAAAGTAAAACAAATTGTTATTCTTCCAGCAGGTCGCATTTCGGTTGCAAAAGAGCTTGTAGACTGCATAGGAGAGTTTGCAGGTAAAAAATTTGAAAAAACATGGGAGATCTTTACTAAGGTTTATGGTGCCTACAATGATCTTCACTCTCAGCTAAACGTTGAAGTTCTTTGCACAGCCTTTTCTGTATCAAAAAATGAAAATGTTGATGCACCTGAATTATTTGAAGAGTTAGAGGAGCTTGCTCGGGCAGAAAAACCAGCGGAGGTATTTCCACATTTAACCAAAGAATTCAAAGCAGAGTTTCCCTATGCATTTGCTGCCGTACTTGCCAAATTGCGCTTTTTAGCAAAAGAGAAACAACCTATTGATGACACTATTAAAGCATTCAGAGAAGATACAAAGCGTCTTCCAGTTGATGTCAGAAATGGGATCAAAGTTATCCTGCGAATAGATGAGCTATTTACCAAAATTCTCTCTAGCTGGAAGTAAATAAATTATTTGCATTTTATAGCGTTATTTAGTATAATTTTGTATATGCAAGCCTTACATCACACACCAACAGGTCTAGAACTCGCTATTGCCGCTCAAGAAGCTCGCTTTAGGGAGCAGTATTCTGACGATGAAGAATATGAGAGAGAAGTTTCAAAACTCGTAGAGTCCTTTCCTAAGACACAAAATGGGTCTAGATTCATCAACTCATATATTACGCTTCAGCCTCAAATTCTTGTGCTTTTTAAAGATCTCCAGCCTCTTCTTGCTGGTAAATCGGAAGGAAAACTTTTTTTAGATGAGGTAGGGGTGGCAATTAAGGTTCAGCCTCTCGAGCATCACATACTTGGCTCTTTCACGCAAAAGCGTACCATTTTAGTCATTCAAAACCTGCGCCTTATACGCGAGCTCGGGATAGTCTCAGCTTGCCTTGATATTAGATTTGGCAATGAGTACACGGTAAAAGACAAAATAGTCAGTATTTTGCCCACTGGTGAGCTTGTTATTCCACTTGAAGAAGAGCGTATCCATATTTCCCAGGACGGGGTGTTACTTCGTACTAATGGAAAAACAATTAAAATCTCACAAGTCACTCAAAATGAGAGACTTAGATGGATCAACTTCGAGCTCCCTGTTAACGTTCCTTTTAAAGTAAATATTTAATTTGTTAAAATTGTGGTAGGACAGATGGAGGCCTACTATGCCAGAGGAAGATGCACTCGACTCTGAGTTTAATGAGTTTGCAAAAGAACAAGCTAAAAAGCACTCTTTTCAGCCAAATCAGCTCCTTTCAGTAGACGTGCTCCAAAAACGCTATGAAAAAGAACTTATAGATGAATTTAGGCACTATCGAAAGCAGCAAGCCGCTGGTGCTGTCGCGATTATGCACTCTCTTGCAGAAGTACAAGAGCTGCTTACGCCAGAGGTTCTCGAAGGGATCAGCCAGATTTCAGGGCTCTACGATGCAATTTTACAGGATGAGAAAAAATTTCAGGAAGAGCTCTCAAACGGCAAAACCATCCAGGATATTGCAGGCATTAATGATGCTGTTATGGAAGCTCTGTATCAAGGGGCAAAGCGGCTGTATGAAAAGCAGCTCTTTGCTGATGCTAGTAGCGCCTTTCACTTTCTAACAAGCCTAAATTCTAAACAATACCATTTTTGGCAAGGCCTTGCATGTGCAGAGCTTCAGCAAAAGCATTATAAAGAGGCATTCGATGCCTTCCAAATTCTTCTAGAAGTAAACCCAAACGACATAAGTCTCCAGCAAGCTCTCAATGAATGCCACAAAGGCTTAGGGAAGGAGTAACTATGGAAAGTTTACATTCCGGCATCACTCCCGGCGAGTATCACAATGTACAAAATATCTCTCAAGAAGCTAGAGCCTATCTGCAAATGATGGGTGTTGAGCTTCCTAGAGATCTGCATGCACCTCAGGTGAAGCCGCCAGCGATAAAACAAGAGCTTCCCCATGCAAAAGCAACAGCAGATGCTGCAAAGCAGCTAGCAGCAGTCCCTAAAACTGCTGCAGGAAGCAAAGGAGCTGCAGTAACTCTTGAGTCTACGCCTGTACAAGGACATGGGCTCTCAGATAGCGAAGTTGAAGCAATTCTCGCAGAAAATATGATCTCCGTGACTCGAAAACCTGGTCCTGCTGTAGACTGTATGAACGGCTTTGGAGAGCTTCATGCAAATATCTCGAAAAAAATTGCAGAGATAAAGGAGTTTCTAAATAGCCCAGAGGTTCCCACAGACCTCCGTAAAAGCTGTATACAAACCCTTTCGCATCTTGTACACGTCCGAGAAGAAATTATGCCCGGCTACAAGGAGCAAAAATCAGTTTTGAGGGAGGTTTTTAAAGGCGATGATAAGAAGGTGCTTACCACAGGGCAGGCTCGCGAGCTAAATCTTCGCGAGATGGATGAGTATTACAATCGTCTATCAGATATGATAGCTGCCACAAAAGATCCTAAAATGAAAGTAGAGCTCGATAAGCTGCGCTATGACCTCGCAGGCTTGTATAGAGAAAAATATGCAGCTCAGGCAAACGATCAAACCGCAAAAGCCTGCTGCACTATTTTTCGGGAAGGGGGCGCATACCGAAAACTTGTTCATACGGTTGCAGATATGAGCAAAATGCTTCTTTCTGATGAAATGAGCAAGGTAAAGATTCCAGGAAAAACAAACTTTGGCATGGCTATGGCAAACTTTGGGTCTAATACCATAAAAGCGTTAACCGAATCCAAAATTGCAAAAAATTTACCACCTACAGCTTTAGATCAAAAAAGAGAGATCAGCTCATTTATTGAATTTCACATTAAAGAATTTGAAGGATTGTGAAGTAAAGTTGGAGGTTTTAGCGCGGGCGAAGGGATTCGTCGTAGATGAAGAAGCGGCGGATGCGCGGCCCAAGGCATGTCATGAGCTCGTGCACAATGGAGCCGCCAAGCGTTGCGAGCTCTTCTGGGGCGATGTAGTCGCCGTTGTCATCTTCGCCAAAGAGAAGGGCGGGGTCGCCGATTTTCGCTTCAGGGATATCTGAGATATCTACCATCATATAGTCCATGCAGATGCGGCCTACCATTGGGGCCCTTTTGCCGCAAATTGCTACGTAGCCTTTGCCGCTATAGTTTCTGTGCAGGCCATCATAATAGCCAATTGGAAGTACGGCAATACGCGCATTATCTGTGTGTATGACATGGTCTCTTCCATAGCTTATGGTATCTCCCTTTTTTAGCTCATTTATTCCAACTATTCTCGAAAGAAGAGAAATTGCAGGGCGAAGGGGATGGGCTAGTTTGCAGGCAAGGGAAGAGTGAAGTCCATAGGCAGCAAGGCCAAGTCTTACCATATTAAAGTTTGTAAACCCAAAGCGAAGCGTGGCACTTGAATTGCATGCATGCCTCCAGCGCGGGCTATAGCCTGCTTCTTCAAGGATATCTATAGCCTCCTGCAGCCTTTTTGCTTGTGTTTGGGTAAAGCTATCTTGGGTAGGGTCATCTGCTGCTGCAAAGTGAGTGAAGACCCCTTCGAAAATAAGATTTGGGCTTGAAGTAATCTCTTTTGCAAGTTCAAGCACAGATTCTTGACGGCAGCCAAGCCTGCTCATTCCAGTATCGACATGCAGGTGTACGCGAACCTTCTTTTGCATCTCTCTTGCGCTCTCTTCAAGTGCTTTTATAAGGGCAGGTTCTGATACTCCAACTTCAAGGTCCCAGTTTACTGCTTTTCTTGCTTCACAAGGTGCAGCGTTAAGTACAAAAATATTTTGTTTGATGCCCGCTTGCCTCATCTGGACGCCTTCGTCGACATAGGAGACGCCTAAGATGTCAATCTGGCAGTTTTTTAAAAATTTGGCTATTCTGATGTCATCTGTGCCGTAGGCTAAAGCCTTTACCATAACCATTATTCTGGTATCTTTTGGTAGTTTTGACCGAATTTCTGCAATGTTAGACTGGATGACAGCAAGATTTATGATAACCTGGTTATTAGGAGGGCTCTCTTCCACTTGCTTGATAAGCTCTACAAGAGGAATTTTGCTTGATCCCTTTAAGAGTACCACATCATTTCGTGAAAAGTGCTTTTTAGCAGTTTCTAGGGCAGCTTTTGTGTCTTTACAGACCATTACTTCAGTATTTGGTGAAGCAAGCGTTAAATGAGAAAGTAGATGGGGTGCACTTTCTGGATGGGAGATGACGACTAAGTGGATTTTATGTTTGGCTATTGAATGTGCGAGGCGTGCCATATCATTTTCATGCGGCTCTTTGGTGCCTCTTAAGCCGCCGAAAACAAAGATTTTTTTGCCTGAAGAGCCTACTTCCTTATCTTCTAACATCTCCATCTGGCGAAGTGCTATATCGCAAGACATTGGGTCTTGGCTGTAGGTGTCGTTAATAAAAGTTGTACCAGATTGAGATTTAAATACCTCAATGCGCATAGGCTCTGGTATGTAGCTTTGAAG
Source organism: uncultured bacterium (assembly GCA_964462925.1). GTDB lineage: Bacteria > Chlamydiota > Chlamydiia > Chlamydiales > FEN-1388 > SZAS-7. The sequence goes on along the minus strand of CAYWZU010000003.1, from coordinate 28,752 downwards.
CCCCTTTAGTACTGATGTAGTTGGAATTTGGAGAAGCCCAGCAGCACCTATTGCCATCTTCATAAGGTCAAAGACATACCTCTGTGCATCTGATACTTCTATTCTCGCTTTTTCCCCGGATATGAATTGTATGTCAAAAGTGGCGCTAGATGGACGTTCTACTACGTTAAGATCTCGATCCCAATAGATAACGTTAGAATAGCCTTCAAGGAGGGGAAGGGTTTCAAGAGGAGCGAGAGACCAGTTGCCAGAGGGTACTGCTTTGATAAGCTTTACCTTTTCTTCGCCAAGATTTGTGCCGATAAGTGTTGTAAGGATTGCATGGTCGGGCTGTATCATGCGTGCAAGATTATCCATCTCGCCAACTTCAGATACCCCGGCTTCGATAAAAGCGAGTTTATGGTGAGTCTCAATTTTTAAAAGACTTAGCGCTACACCTATCTGGCTATTAAAGCTCTCAGGACTTGCAAAGGTGGCGGTTTCATGTTCGCATATTTTAAAGAGCAAATCTTTTAGCATGGTTTTGCCAAAAGATCCTGTAATTCCAATGACCTTTGCCTGCATTTTTTTGCGATAGGCACCTGCTATTTCTTGCAGCGTACGGAGCGGTTCATCTACTCGAATAAGGACTTTATCTGGTCCAAAGTCTTCTCCAACATACTCTTTACGGACGAGTGCAGCCTTTGCGCCAGAGCGAAATGCAGCGCGCACAAATGCGTGGCCATCAAAGTTTGAGCCACTAAGTGCCACAAAAAGACTATGCTTTGATATAATGCGCCGTGAATCAATAGTAATTTGATCTACTGAAAGGGGACATTTTGCCCAGGCGCTAATGTCAAATCGTTCCATATTAATTAGATGCTAACAGGAATTAACTTATGTGCAAAGTGCAAACAAATGAATCAGCGGCTATGACTTGGCAGGAGGCGGGACAACCACCTCCTCGCTGCTCAACTTCAAGGAAAGTCTACTCAGCAGTGGGCTCAATTTTTACGGCAGCAGCGGTAGTCACTGCTGCATGGGGGCTCTATGATATCTATTCAGCAGATCCTGCATGCTTACACCGAGGCATACTGTTAGTTAGTGTAGCTGCAGCTTCTGCTTTGACAAGTACAGTAGCCTGGACCTTTGCCTGCTGTATTCATCAATAAAAAGTTAGTTTAAAGATTGCGGCACCCTCTTTACGTCTTTAAGGAGTAAGCTTTATTTAGTAATTTTGCGTACGCTAAAAAGAACGATCCCCATAGCAAAAATCCAAGGGATGCCAAGGGCAATGGTTGGACTTAGCACCTGGCTTTTTGCAAGTGTATAGGCGACTTGTAAAAGGAGGAAAAAGCAAAAGAGCAGCCCTAGCGATAAAAGATAGATCATGAAGTGCGGCATATCGCGGCGAAAGCTGAGGCAGTATGGAGCCGGCATAAAGAGCGCAAATAAACAAATAAGTGGAAAGGTGCACTTATAGATAAGAAGGCTTCTAATGTCTACTGCGCGATCTGAGGTGGAATGGCTGTAGAGGAGCGTTTCTGAGATCAGTGTTGAAATGCTCTGATCTTTTGGAAGCTGCGTGCTGAGGTGAAGCGCCTTTTGGTCAAACTTCATATCCTCTAAGGCAAGTGTCTCATAATAGCCTGCAGGTACCATTTTGCCGGCTGAGTTTCTGACGATTTTATCTACTCCTCTGCCTTTTGGGATTGTTGTAGAGCAGTTTAGACTTTTCATGTGATAGACTTTGTCTAGCGATACTACCCAAAAGAGATCGTAGAATTCATCAAGCTTTTCATCAAAGCTTGTAAAATAGACCCTTGTGCCATCTGTAAGGAAAATTTCTCGTATTGGCACCGCTTCATCGGGGGCAAGTTTCTTGCCAAAGCTATTTTCCTGAATTTGAAGAGCCTTTGGCTGTGCAAGCGGCAGGAAAAATTGAAAATTTGCAAGGAGCAGAAGGCTCATAATCCCAGCAGAAAGTACAAAAGGCCTGAGCAGCCTTTGCATAGGAATGCCGCTTACAAGAAGTGCTACAAGTTCATTTTTTTGCTGGAGAGAAGTAAAGATTCGAATTGAGCCTATAAGCACTGTAAAAGGTATAAGTACATCAAGCCTACGAGAAAATATGCAGAGGTAATAGGTAATCCATACAAAGAGGCCAGTTTTATGTTCTCGCAGGTCTTTAAGGTGGGTCATGAGATCTACAGCAATGTAGATCGCAAAGAAGCCAAAAAGCAAAAAAGCAAAAGTTTTTAGCAACTCTTTATAAAAATATCTTTCCCAAATCATACTTCAGCTCCTCGTTGGATGAGGAGAAGACGCCTAAAGGATGCAACTACTATCACTATGTGTGGAATGGTATAGAGCAAGATGGCGGTAATTGGTTTTTTGTCCATGCCCTTTGCAGCAAGGTATGAGACCAAAAAGAGGCCAGTTAAACTTGCCACCCAAAAAAGCCGTTTTGTTTTATTCATGCGTCCTACTGTAGAGCCGTAGGCGATTCCTAAGAGGGTAAAGGTAACAATTGAAAGTGCAAGTGAGAAACGACGGACGATTTCTGCGTCAATTCTGCGGATTTTGCGAAGCTTGCTTTTGGGGCTTTTTTCACTTGCAAGTTTAGCTTCTGCCTTTTGTTCGAGCTCTGATCTTTTGGCAAGAAGAAGGGGGAGGCTCAATAAATCATTTTGCGCTTTCCACATCCGATTTTTATTTGCAACGAGGGAAACTTCTGCAAGTGATGTGGCATTTTCTTTGGTGTTTTCTATGATTAGGCCATTTGGACGGGTAGTGATAAGGGTGGTATCTTCGCCGTGAAGAATGCCTTTATCAGAGGCTACCTTTTTGGCAAGAATCAGCGAGAGTGACCCAGTATTCATAGCAAGGATCATATCTTCAGCGTATTTATCAGAGATGAGCGATCCCCTCATGTCGAGCTTTATCCCTTTCTTTTCTAGCATACTTGAATTTGCAAGCATGGCAAGAGGCTGCGTGCTGCGGACAGAGTATTCAAGCTTTTTTCCCTCAAGGTGGGCTTGGGCGCTAAGATCAAAGAAAATTTCAAATGAGCAAACAGCGATAAATATAGAAAAAATCATAAGGGGAGCTAGAAGCTCAAAGAGGCTGATGCCAGATGCCCTTGCTGCTGTAAGCTCGCTATTTGCTGAGAGGCGCTGAAAGAGGTAGAGGGCGCCGATAAGGGTAGAGATAGGCAGAGCAATCTGCAGAACATAGGGGATTTGGTAGAGAATATAGAGGCACACTGAGCTAAAGGATGTACCAAGGCTTAAAAGCTTTGCCGCATCTTCCAGGCGGGTAGAGAGCAAGATTAAAAGAAAGCCTGCAAGGGAGAGCAGCAGCGTCTTTGCATATTGAAAAAAGAGGTATCGCCAAAGAAGAGGTAATAACATAGCTAAGAAGTATACAAGTTTTCCTCTTTTGCATGCAAAAGAAGGATTAACAGGAGTTTTTTTGAGGTATCTTTTTAATCATTAGTAACTTATAATTTACTCCTCTCAGGAGGTTCTATGTCAGTAATTACTACTTCTAATTTTGATGCAATAAAAGTATGGGAAGATTTTAATCAAAAAATTCATAGTCTAACTTTAGATCGAGAACCTGCACAAAATATTGAGGTACTCAATAATGCCCAAGTAACCGATGAGCAAAAGGCAGCAGGCGAGAAAATTGCAGCTTGGTGGAGAAGAGCTCGCTCTTCTGGCGGGTTTATTCGCTGCAACCCTGCGGGGGCTCATCCCAGCGAATTTCACACGCTTCTTGGTGGAAAAGTAATTAAAAAAAGGCTTAGCTATTATCAAGATGCTGCCTTGCTTAGGGAGTTGAATACAGCTCCGTGGCAATCAGAGCGATTTAGAAAGCCATCCTCGCATCATAGTGCCTTAAATCTTTTTGCAGCTGGCAAGATATCGTGGCAGCAAAAAGCGACTCTTTCTCTTATTTGTGAAACTGTACAGGTTTTTGGCGATTTTGAGCCTATCAGAGTACTTAATGAAAGCGGAGATGATTTCTCACGTGAAGCTATAGATATAATAAAACCATTTTTAAAATATGGGCCATTTCACGTACAAAAACCGACTTTCCTTCCAGAAGATGGTTATTTAAACGATGAAGAGAAAAAGAGATTTATAAAACTTGTTCTGAAGCTTCCATTATCTGAACAATATATTTTTAATTTTCGCAACCAATATCGCGATGGATCAAATAAAGGCGTTCCTTCTCAAGATAGCGAAATGCGCGCTTCTCATACTCGATTTTTGAATCGTTCAGGAGAGTCCTATTCAGGCATATTGCTCCTTTCGCATGGCATAAGAAACGCAATCGGTTTATCGCATTACTCGATTCGGGACTGGTTTCCTGTTATTCCTCGCCTTGGAGAGCAAACTATCGACGATGTTGAGTATTTTTTAAAACGGGGCGCTCGGGTATGTGTTAGCGGAGAATCAAGAGAGCTTGGGCTTGCAGAAGCTACAATGTATCTTCATGGCCTCCATATGAACTATCCAGACAATTTTGCTCATGATGAGTATCACTCTTGGATTGCTTCACAACTTGGAGAGCATGTTATGGGAGCTCTTGATAAAGTTATCGAACTTGCACGCGGAGTTTTTGGCTTTCGCTGGAGCAAAGATTTATGGATTCTTCGAGATGGGGACTTAGCAACAATCGGATCCCTTTCTACATTTCAAAACCTTATACAAAAAAACACCAAGATTTTTGAAGAATGCCTAACAGGTCAATATCGCCCGAGCATTTATGGTGAAATTGGCAATTTTGTGATGGAGAGGGTGCCCTTCTTATATGGCAAAGATGGGTTTCCAAATCAGCTTCTACTCAATCTTATTATCGATTTGGTAAAAAATCCAGATGACTGGATAGAGTTTTATATTTCTAATGATGAGGGCTTATATGACGACAACTTCTCGAGCCTCATAAAAATGGCAAAATTCTTAAATAGCCATGGAGTTTTTACCGAAAATAGCAAAAGCAATATTTTGCAATTTGATCACTTTGTGCGAGCTCAAGGTCCGCTTAAAAATGGTGTTACATGGATCAAATGGAAAGCTCCTGATGCTATTCAAGGAAAGCTTTTGGCTGAAATGCTCGATATAGCCAAAACAAGCGGCACATACGAGGCCAAAGTGCGAAATAAAGCCTACTTTTTGGGCTTTGAAAAAACTACTCTTACCCAAGCTGAATTTAGCAAAAAATTAGTAGAGGCCTGCAGAAAAGCAGATACAAAAGAGCTTGAAGAGCTCTTGCAAAAGCATAAGCATCTCCTGACATATGAGCTCTTTAATACAGCCCTCAGCGGTGTGTCTGATCCTGCAGTTGCTGAAGTGCTTTTTACAAAAAGCGGCTACAACAAATTTCCACTAGATGCATCAGGTAAGATTGTTATGCCTTCAAGTGTGAGCGAGCCGGATGATACCTTCTATCAAACGGAAAATAGCCTTCTCAAAAAGCAGCTAAGCACTATGCAGCAACTCATCGATGTAAAAGATGCCTATATTGCCACTCTGCAAGAAAAGATTGAGTCTTTAAGCCGCAAAATGCAGGGCAAATGACTAGAGCGTTTACAACTATAGAAGCATGTTTTATAAGGTAAGGTATGAGCAATCTTTTTTTGCTGCTACTAGGTATTCTAGTGCAAAGCTCAAGCCTTTACACCTGCCCAATCGATCCCCCAATTTTTCTTTTTGAGTCAACAAGGCTTACAGACGAGGAAGCTCGCAGGTTTTCCTACTTTAAGTTGGGCCAGCCTGAAGCTATGGAAACATACGAAAAACTTGCTCTCTCACAAATTAAAAAAAATCACGGAAAGTCTATCAAAAAAACGCCGCACGAGTGGGTGATTTTAGTGCAAACGGTGGAAGGCGTGCGAACGGCTGCCTCCATTTTGGCAGAGCGTGTGGCAGATACACTGCATATCGAACCTATCCTTCTTGAAACAACAAGAAAGCAATCTGCAAGGCTTCATAGCTACTCAAGCCTTAAGACAAAAGAGGAGAGAGAAGCAAATATTGCAGGTTCAATGACACTTCTAGCCTCGGTCAAAAATAAAAAAGTATTAATACTAGATGACACCTTTGTGAGCGGCACTATTTTGCAAGAGATGCAAAGGTGCGTCCAAAAAGCAAAAGCCCAATCTATTCACTCTTTTATTTTGTATAACCTCAGCGGCTCTCAAGATATGTCCTGTGAAGCTGCATTTAATATGAAGGGATTTGATGAGGGCAACACAGATGCCATTCTTAAGATCGTAAATAATCCAAAATTCATAATGACTACTAAGATGATTGCCTACCTCGCGCATCTTGATAAAAACGAGTATGTACTCTTTGCAAAGATGGCTCCAGTTGCACTCTTGCACCTCTATGTTTATGCGTTAAAAATAGAGAATGTAGAAGTGACCGGGCAACTTGCCGCTATGCTTTATAGGAAGATAAAACTCAAATTACCTGCCTTTAGAGAAGGAGCAGGAACTCTTCTTGACCCACTTTTACAAAAAAGTGGATTTCATATTAGCTTACTCGATGCATCGACCATAATCGAAATTGTACGAGGAGTTAGGAGTAACTGACTTTAGGCAACAGCGTGAAGCCCTTTTTTCGCTATGAGGTTTAGCATTTTTAGCGCGATACCTCGGGGGTGTTTTACTCCGCGCTCCCATTGCTGCACAGTGTAGATGCTGGTATTTAGGTATAAGGCGAAAACACCTTGGCTGACTTTTTCTCTGAGGCGCAAGCTTTTTATTTCTCGGGGAGATAAATCTTCAACAGGGGTAAGGCATAGGGCGTTAAATTCATGCATAGTTGTGGCATCTACTAGCCCTGCGTCATAGAGTCCTTCTACAGACTCATGAACTACTTCTAAAATTGATTTGTTTTTATTTTTTTTCATAGTATTTTACCTCAACTAATTGGCCGGTACGAAGAGCTTCGGCAAGCTCAACGTCACTAAAGCCGAAATAAATTCTAGCTAATTTTTTAAGAGCGTTTGCCTCTAAGTCCGAAATATTCGCTCGCTCATTTTTTGCAAAGCCATAAATGAAAAATGCATGCTTATTGATCTTAAAAGCGACAATCGTGCGCGCCCCGCCACTCTTGCCTCTACCGTGTAATGCAATGCGCTTTTTATAGATATTACCGCCTAAATTTGCTTCGTATAAGCCGTTGTCGATTTCCTGTGCAGCCTCTTTTAAAGAGCTATCAGAAAGTTTGACCTCTCTTGCCCAGCGGTCAAAATTCTTATTTTTGAATATCCGCATTTCATTCCCAGGTATATCTTACTCTTAAATATAGCACTAGGTGCTATATTTATTCAAGCAAAATTACTTTTTATTCTTATTGAGTAAGCCACTCCGATAAGGTTGTAAGCAAGGGATCCTCTGGATTTTCGCAAAGGCTCTTAAGCACAAGATCAAGAAGGATTTGTTCTGTGGGAGCCTCGTGTTCAATAAGCTGGATAAAGAGAGAAAGTTCAGAGTTTCTTACCATTTCTTGGACGGAAATTTTGGCATCATTTAGAGATTCCTTTTTCATGCCAAGCCCTAAAAGGCATGCAAATTCAATCGCACCAATAGCTTTATCATTGATGTAGGCAAGAAAAGCCTCGTGCAGAAGGCTGTTTCCGGTATTTGGATCCAAAAAATGCAGTGTCTCTGGGCGGCTTGCATAAAATCCTCTTACCTTGTCGAACACATTTCTTGGGTCTTTTTGAATTTCTCTCCGAAGGTGGACAAGTTCTCGCAAAACGCCTCTTTCTACCCAGATTTGTACTTCCTTGTCATTATGCCTGAGTGCAATTGAAGCAAGTGCTTCTTGACTCAGCCTCTCGCAAGTGAGTATTTCTACAAGCATTGATAAATTGAGCTCAAGTGCTTGCTCAACTAAGCGCTCTTTGACAGAGGTGAAGTTCTGAAAGGTATTGCCGACCTCTGTGATTGCTGTCAAAAATGCATAGGCAGATGGTGCATCGTGTGGCCTTTGGGGAGCCGCAAGCATCGTTATAGAAGAAATATATCCTTCAAGAATCGAAAACCCTTGTTCAGAAAATATAACTTTGGAGTGTTTTTGTACGGCTTCAAAGATAGCCCTATAACTAACCATTCCTGCCTGCACGACGTCAAAATGTGCATCTCTGACTTCGCGAATAGTGGGGACAAAAGGGACATTATTATTGTTGTTATTATTGTTGTTGTTAACATCTGGAAGGGATGGATTAAAGAGGGGATCTTTTGCTGCCTCAGAACACCTCTCATCAATAGGTGCCGGCTGCTCGCCAAAGGAGACTACTCTTCCATTTGATCTGCTTCTCTGGGCGCTGCTTTCTACTAACGATGTATTTGCAAATTGTGCCAGCAAGTCATCAGGTATTGGTTCCATATAAGTAACTCAAAGTTTTTGAGTGTACTATATCACTATCTTTAGCTTAAGCGCTTCACTTTTTCTAAAAAGGCGCGGGCAAGTTCCTCTTCAGCACAGACATAGTCTGCCCCAAGATCCTCCATCAATGCTTTCTCAGAAATATACTGGATCCTTGCAACGATTTTGACTTCGGGATGGATGCGCTTTGCTGTTTGTATGATAGCAAGTTGTGTAGCAAGATCTGGCACCGTGCTCACAAGAAGGCTCTCTTTAGAGAGCATGCTTACCTCGAGCACATGTTCACTTGCCGCATCGCCATAGACTATACGGCGAGTTTCTGTACGCATCTCAATTGCAGTGTCTATGTTATGTTCGAGAATAACAGGGGATATATGCTTTCGTTCGTAGAATTCTGCTACTTTTTGTCCGATAGGGCCAAAGCCTACGATAATGACTTCCGGCAGGGCGATGCGTGCCTCAGCAAGCTCTTTGATTTTAGCCTTTGAGCTCTCAGGAATTGATTTTGTCACCTTTCGCTCTTTTATAAATTTGAGCATCAGGCGAAAGAGGATGGGGTTGAGTGCAATTGAGACAAAAGCTGCGCCTACAATGATATCGTATCCAGCATCTGAAAAGAGATGTAAGCTGCTCGCTTGCTCAGCAAGAATAAAAGAAAATTCACCAATCTGCATAAGGGAGCAGCTTACGATGCAAGCGACTCTCGTGGGGCAGTGCATTATGCGCACAAGGGCATATGCGGCAAGTGGTTTAATAAGTAAAATAACTCCCAAGATACCTAAAAAGAGCTGCCACTCAGCTAAAATACCCATTGGGTTGAAAAGCATTCCTATAGACAGAAAGAAAATAACTGCAAACATAGCTCTCAGAGGTAAAGCATCTGCAAATGCTTGGTGGCGAACCTCAGTTTGCCCTATGCAGATTCCGGCTAAAAAGGCACCAAGAGCAATTGATGTACCAAAGATTGCTGTTGATCCTGTTGCAATAACAAAGGTAAGTGCAAGCACGGCAAGGGTAAAGAGCTCTTGCGAGCGAAAACGGCTGATATAGGTAAGGAGAAAAGAGACCACTCTATAGCCCCAAACAACCACTAAAAAGCAAAGAACTGCAAATTTTACAAGAACAGCTACTATCGACTCGCCGATAGTAACAAGGGGAAGTTCTCCTTGCTGCCAGAAGAGTGCAAGTGTAGGAAGAAGCACCAGCATTGCCACTGTCAAAATGTCCTCAACGATAAGCCAGCCTACCGCAATATGACCTTCAAAAGTGTCCTGAAGTTTATTGTCTATCAGCATGCGAACTAAAACGACGGTACTTGCTACGCTAATGGAGAGTCCTAGTATAACACCATGCGTCAGGGGCCAACCCATTAAATGGACAAAATAGGCGCCAGCAATTGAGGATACTGCTGTCTGAAAAAGAGCTCCGGGGATAGCTATTTGTTTGACATTCAAAAGATCTTCGAGCTTAAAATGAAGCCCAACACCAAAGAGCATCAACACAACGCCAATTTCTGCAAGCTGCTCTGAGGTTCCCACATCCACAACAAATCCCGGTGAGTATGGGCCGATCAAATAGCCTGCGATGAGATAGCCTAAAATTACTGGGAGCTTAAAGCGAGCTGCAAGTGCACCGAATATGCTGGCATAGGCAAATCCAACGGTAAGCAGAACAACAATCTGTAATTTTGGATCTATCGTCATTTCTTTGTTATATAGTAAGAGAAGTTTTTATTGTCTATGAAGAGTACTTAGGTTTATACTTTATGAATGCAAAAAGAAGCCTTTGCCTTTTTTGAAAATACTATTAATAGGGATTTGCCTCTTCTCGTAGCCCTCTCTGGTGGGCCAGACTCCATGGCGCTTTTGCATCTACTGCTCAAGTGGGGAAAAGTAAAAATCCATATTGCACATGTGGACCATGGGTGGCGGCTAGAGTCAGCACAGGAGTGCGAAGCGCTTAAAGAAATGGCTGCACGTATGAGCCTTCCTTTTCATGCCAAGCGTCTTGCTAAAAAGTATTCTGAAGAAGAAAGTAGGCAAGAGCGCTATCGATTTTTTAAGGAAGTTGCAAATCTTATTGGTGCAAGCGGGGTAGTGCTTGGACATCATCGAGATGATCTTTCAGAGACCGTGTTTAAAAGAGTTCTTGAGGGGGCATCGCTTTGGTCGCTTTCTGGGATGCATAAGGTGCGCCGGATTGACGGCCTAACGCTGTACAGGCCGCTTTTAGCATCAACTAAAAAAGAAGTTGTAGATTGGCTAGAAAAGCAAGGCATTGCTTTTTTTATCGACCCTACAAACCTTTCAGGAACGAATCTGCGCGCTACATGCAGAAACTTGCTCTTTCCCTCCCTTAAAGACCATTTTAATAAAGAATTCGAAGGATCGCTTGCGAGGGTAGGAGAAGATTCTGAAGATCTCTATCACTATTTAGTGACACAAGTAAAGCCTTATATAGAAAATCAAGTAGTAGGTCCCTGGGGGGTATTTCTTGAAAAGCTGCCCAAAGAGCGTGTCGAGTTAAAATTTATTTTGAGGCAGTTATCAAATAAAGTATTAAGCAGAAGCGAGTTGGATACTATAGTCAAACTAGTTGAGCAAAAAAGTGCAAATAAAGTGGTTTCAAATATCTATATTGACCGCGAGAGGCTCTTTTTTGCGATCCCTAGCATTGCGGATCTTGAAGGGAGCTTGGTCCTAAAGGAAGGAGTATATGCATATGGCCCCTGGCAGATAAGTGTAGAGCGTACGTCAGCCGCTTATCCTATAAAAAACCATTTTAGAGATGCCTGGAGAGGGGAGCTCGCAACTATTATTCCAGAGGGGGAGTATAGGATTACAAAAGGCCTCAAAAAAATGAAAAGAGTAAATAAAGATTATGGTGACTATCTTAACCAGCAAAAAATTCCCCATTTTTTAGCCTCAAAAGTGCCGGTGATTGTACGCGAAAATGAAATTATTGAAGACTTTCTCTCAGAGAGAAAACCGCCTTGCAATGAGAGAAATTTCATGGTACACTGTACAATGATGATGGCAAAAAATCTGGATTGATGATAGGAAGGGAAAAAACCATCAAATAAATATTTAGGGATATCATGGGTGACGATAAAAAACCTGAACCAAAAAAGGGCTTTTCTAATTCTTTAGTATTAGTCATTATGGGCGTAATATTAGCGCTTATTGTAATTCAGAACTTTGTAGAAACAAAAGTTGCAAGAGTATCTTTTAGTTATCAGCTTGAGCCTCTTGTAAACCTTGACCTCATTCAGCCAGAAGATAGCCGCAAGACAGCAGCTGCCGCAAACCTTGTTACCTTTGCAGGCCGTTTTCGCGATAGACTAACTGATGAAGGGCAAACTCGCTATAAGTTTTTGGATTTTCTTGACCAAAGCCATGAACTTGCGCAGGAAAAAGAACGTCTCCAGACCCAGCTAGGAATTACCAAAAAACGTGTAGAAGATGCTGCGACTCTCTTTCTAAGCATTACTGGGCAGCCTATTCCAAACGGCGGCTATGTTGTGTTTGACGAGCTTTTTGACTCTCCAGAGCGTAGGGACCATGTTGTCATTACAAAAACTCCAGAAAAGAGCTTTCCTTCCCTTGCTGACATTCAAGCAAAAGCAGATTCTCAGAGTGCAGAAGATACGATCAATCAACTACAGGTTATTGTCCGCAATCTTCGCTCGCCGCTTCTTGGCATTGGAAATGAGCAGATAAAAGATCAGCTTCGCACAATAGACAAAAACTTAAGCAGTGCAAAAAGTGAGCAAGTAGCAAAGCAGAGTCTTTCACAGCTTGCAGCAATCTGCCAGCAACTAAACCAGCAGCAAGATCACGTGCGCCTCACGCAGCTTCGCTCCGTGCGTACTTATAAAGACACGCTTGATGAGATTAGCCAAGTTACTCAGAAAATTGATGACAATCAGACAAAGCTTGATAAGGCATCTCAAACTGTTGCTCAAACTATTTGGTTCTTCAATAACCAAGAAATTTCTACCCGCGCCCTTGAAAAGCAAGATCCAGAGGTTTACCACCAGTGGTTTGCTAACGCTAAAGAGGAGTGGCAGGCATTTGATACCAATAAAGGCGCCTTCTTCAAGGCTCCAGATCAACCTCTTAACAAAGTACTTGAAAAGACATTTAAGAGCGAAGAGCTTGCTCCAAACTATATCAGCTACCTTTTGAGCATAGCTCCTGTCTTTTTGATTCTTTTCCTCCTCTATTTGGCGTTCTCTCGCCAGATGAAGGGCATGGGATCAAGTGCTCTTGATTTTAACAAATCACCAGCAAGGCTCTATCCTAGGGGCCAAAACAAGGTAACATTTAAAGATGTAGCCGGAATTGACGAGTGCCTTGAAGAGCTTCAAGAAATTGTCGAATTTTTGAAAAATCCGCAAAAGTTTACAGCTCTTGGCGGACGTATTCCTAAGGGCGTGCTCTGCATTGGTTCTCCAGGTACTGGTAAGACACTTGTTGCAAAAGCAGTAGCAGGTGAAGCTGACTGCCCATTCTTCTCAATTTCAGGTTCTGACTTTGTAGAGATGTTTGTGGGTGTTGGTGCAAGCCGTATTCGCAAGATGTTTGAAGAAGCAAAGAAGAATGCTCCATGCATTATCTTTATGGACGAGATTGACGCTGTAGGCCGTCATAGAGGCGCAGGTGTCGGCGGCGGCCATGATGAGCGCGAGCAAACCCTAAACCAGCTCCTTGTGGAGATGGACGGCTTTGATACTACTGAAGGTATCATTATCATCGCTGCTACCAACAGACCAGATGTGCTTGATAAGGCGCTTTTAAGACCTGGCCGTTTTGATAGACAAGTTTATATCCCACTTCCTGATATCAAAGGTCGATTTGAAATCTTAAAGGTGCACGCTCGTAAGATTAAGCTAGATACTTCTGTAGACCTTATGGCACTTGCAAGAAGTACGCCTGGCTGCTCTGGTGCTGACCTTGCAAACTTACTTAATGAAGCTGCACTTCTTGCTGCAAGAAACGACAGAAATGCCGTTACCGCTAAAGAAGTATTTGAAGCTCGAGACAAAGTGCTCTACGGTAAAGAAAGAAGAAGCTTAGAGCTTGACGAGCAGGAAAAGAAGACTACAGCATTTCATGAATCAGGACACGCTGTTGTCGGCTGCTTTGTGAAGCATTCTGATCCTATCGATAAAGTAACGATTATTCCTCGTGGCTACTCACTTGGTGCTACACAGTTTCTTCCAAAGAAAAACCGCGTTAGCTACTGGAAGAGCGAGCTTCTTGACCAGCTAGCTGTCCTTATGGGCGGAAGAGCTGCTGAAGAAATTTTTGTTCATGACGTATCAAGCGGCGCAAAGCAAGATATTGAACGTGCAACACAGATTGCAAGAAGCATGGTGTGCGAATGGGGTATGAGCGATAAGCTTGGTACTGTAACATACGATGAGCGCTCAGAAAATGGGCAGTATCTTGGCCAATCGCAGTATAAAGAAAAGCTCTACTCAGAATCTACTGCACAAGAGATCGACACAGAGGTTAAGGAAATCCTTCAGAAGGCGTATGCCTATGCAAAAGACCTCATCCAACAAAATCAGGATGTTGTTGTCCTTATGACAGATATGCTGATGGAGTTTGAGACTATCGATGCAGAAGATGTGGAGAAAATTGTAAAGCGCGAGTGGAACATCGAAGAAAAGCGTGCGAAACTCAAAAGCATAGAAGAGCTTCATAAAAAGCTTGGAAATGCACAAACTCCGCCTCCAGCACCACCAGTTGAGCCAAAGCCGGAAGAAAACTTCCAGCAAGCTGCAACCTAGCAAAGGCTAAATGCTAAGGGATAAAGGATAAAATTTATCCCTTAGCTTCCAAATCAGGGGATTGTATGAAAACCTTGTCTCTCTTTTTCATGTGCACAGTATGTAGTTTGAGCCTTTGGGCAATGCCCGAACAGGTGATTTTGCTTAGACATGCAGAAAAGCCAGAAACGGGCGATAGTTTGTCAGCGCAAGGCTTTGAACGGGCCGAAGCGCTCGTTTCATATTTCTTAAGTAGTCCATTTTCGATTCAAACTCCCCAAGCAATCTACGCTCAAAGATCTGATAAAAAGCATGGCTCGACCCGCCCTGTGCAAACGGTTGCTCCTCTTGCAAATTTTTGGCAGGTGCCTCTCTACACCACATTTTCGACTGAAAAATATAAGGGTCTCGTAAAAGAAGTTGGAGATTCCTACACTTCTGGTCTTGTCGTGATCTGCTGGAGCCATGACAATCTACAAGCAATTGCAAAGGAATTCGGTGTGCAAGATGCCAAAAACTGGCCAGGCAGTGACTACAACTCTGTTTGGGTACTTACCTTTAGTGATGGCAAAATTTCATCCTTCCAAGAGTATCAGCAAAACTAACTTATAGAAATATTAGCGCTGACTGGGCACATACACATTAATTAGGTTTTGTGTACAATGGTGACAGGAGTAATAGCAAGGGAAGTACATGACTCAAGATATACGCTGGAAGCAGAGATTCCAAAATTTTGAAAAGGCTTTTTTATTTTTAAAACAAGCAACCGAGCGCTCTACTCTTGATCAACTTCAAGCTGCAGGCTTAATACAGTCATTTGAATTTACATTTGAGCTTGCCTGGAAAACTCTTAAAGATTATCTAGAATTGATGGGTTTACCCCTGCGCTTTCCTCGAGAAGTAATTAAAACTGCGTTTCAAAATGATCTTATAAAAGACGGAGCTATTTGGCTTGACATGCTTGAGAAGCGAAATGAGCTTACGCATACGTATGACGAGGCACAAGTCGAAATGGCCATAAAAGTAATACGAGAGCAGTACTTTAGTGCATTACAACAGGTCTTTGATGCGCTCAGCAAACTCAAATAAATTTGGTCTCAATGAAAATGAGCTTAGGATAATTATCAATGTGCTCAAATCATATCCAGCTATAGAACGGGCAAGTATTTTTGGCTCTAGAGCAAAAGGGAATCAAAAAAGGGGCTCAGATATTGATCTCGTCCTGTTTGGAAAAAATCTCGCGCCTATTATTACACATATTTCCTATCAGCTTAATGAAGAAGTACCTCTTCCTTACTTTTTTGATGTGGTTGATTATGCTACAATTTCAAATCAAGATATTAAAGATCATATTGACAGGATAGGTGTTATTTTTTTCGATACTACTCAATAACACAAGAAGGTTTCCTACTGAAGGCTTCCTATCAGCTATAAAGGTCGAGGGCCCGGGCCCAATGGTGTCAACTTAAGGAATTTTGTATTAGCTCTGAAAGAGCGTGATATTATAGCCTAGGTTGCAGCGTAGCGGAGGCCTAGAATTAGGTTGATATATATAAAACAGAGGCCTGAAGGGCCCACATAATTCGTTTTATGTCGGCCCTTCAGGCCTCATTTTATTTATGAATATTACCTAGGCCTCTGCTACGCTGCAACCTAGGCTATAATATAGCGCTCTTTCAGTGCTCACATTTCCTTAAGTTGACACCATTCGGCCCGACGGGCCCTTTTCAGTTTAAAAGGTATACTAACGCTGGCTAGTTTTACAGGCCCAAATAAAGCTAGCTGCTGCACAGACACCGGTTGCAACACGCCACCAGCCTTGATTTAGGTAGGCAGAATAAAGACTTGCAGCACCAAAAAGGGTGCCTATCGTCGTATCTACAAAGCGGGCAGTTAAAAAGGTATTTGGTGGTGTTGCAAAGCGAGTGGCCTCTTCATTTTCAGGACGGGGCCTCACTTCGCCGATTCGTAGCATGTGGTCATCCCTATAGCCGCAAAGTCTCCATATAAAGCCGGGGATAAAAGTGCTTTTTTCTCCGACAAGACTGAGGGCAATTCCAAAGGTAGGAATCCCTTCTCTATTGATCGTTATTTTAGAGACATTTTTGATAGTTATATGAGCTCCAAAGTTTTGACACAAGGTGTTGAGAATGTCATCTTCAAAGAGTGCCATTGATCTGAGGTTAGCCTTTTTATCCCAGAGATAAAATTTTGAGTTTTTACCTCGGCAAAGCATAAAGCTTTTTGGCTTGTTTTCATTTTCGCTATCATCTGTTTCATTTGAATCATAGAAACCATTTCCCAAAAAAGGGTTTTGATAAGTCACTTTGCATCGTTTTGGACAGCAGCATATGATAGTATTATATCTTCTCTCACATGTGACAGGACGCCCTTTTTCTTGAACCCATGTAAAATTGCCTACGGAAGGCTCATGATTTCCAATAGGAAATTCTAACACCTTGAGTTTATTTGCAAGATTTCCAAGTAAATGCCGTGCTGCTACCCGAATCGGGTGCGATCTATCTGCGATGGGAACGCTTTCTATACTTATCATAGTGAAGTGGACCTAGGAAAGATGTAGTCAAAGCTTGTTTTTGCTAGCTGGCAGATGGCATCTGGACCCATAATCTTTTGAAGTGCGTCATATTCCTCACTTAAAGTGACATTGAAGACTGTAGGGTCATCAGAGCCTATAATGATAGGGTGGCCATTATCTAGGTATTCTCTAAGCCAAGGGTGGGTTTCATCTGGCCCATGCATGGTGCAAAGGCGGGCGCTTGTTGGACATACTTCAACGGGGATTTTTTTGCTTTTGATCCAATCTTTAGCTGTGGGAGTAAGATTGACAGCATGGCCAACGCGATCTGGCGTAAGTTCTGATAATATAAGCATCTGGTCTGTCTCTTTTGAAGACTCTCCAATGTGTGCTGTAAGCATGAGGCCTAGTTTTTTCGCTTTTTGGATTGTCGCAATGAGGGGCCGTATGTCTCCAGTAGTAGAATCGCCTGAAATTTCGATTCCTACAACACCTTGGTTCATATATTTTTTAGCAAGATGTACTGTTTTTTCAACAAATTCCATGGAGTCACTTCTCTTTACACTCAAAAGCACTGTTGCAGAAATTTGATGAGAAGCTGCTCGTTTAATTCCTGCAAGGATGGCCTGAAGATACCCCTCTTCGTTTCCGGGGCCGTCAAACGACTTTAGGCCGCTTCTAATTTCGACATGGTGGACATTATCGCGCCGTTTAAGTTCTTCGCAAAGATAGAAGGTGCCATCTTCTATTTTCTGATTGGAAGTTACGATTCGGCTAATAAGGGCAAAGGCTCCAAAGACATCCTCATATCGCACGCCTCCCTTCACTCGTTCGAGAAATAAGCTAAGGGCTTTTTGATCGGTTTCACTTGCAATCGCATGTAAATGGCTGATGAGAAGTGATCCACCTAAATGTATATGTCCTTCTGCTTTTGGCAGAGCTCTAATAGCTTCTAGTTGCATTATGTATCCTTAAAAGTGAAACTGATGTGTGTTGAAGCGAAGTGCGGAGTTATCACAAGATACCATAGGTTCTTGATCCCTATCTGTAAGACGAAGGTTAAGAAGACGGAAAGTGTAGATATTAGCCGTGAGCCGAGGGTTTTTAGATTTGGATGCGAGTAAAAAAATGACACCTAGCGCCTGAACTTTAATTTCTATAAGTCTTGTTTTCAAATACTCTATTCTATCTTGCTCTTTAAGCCGCATAATGAGGGGATCAAATTCATCTTTAAGCTGCTTAAGTCCTATCAGTATAGTATCTATGCTCTTATTGATGAAGAAATCATCTGTAGTTATCGCCAGAATATCAACTGCAAACTGCTTATAAAATGACTCTTGATGTAGCTGAACGGCGTTTTGTTCCCAGGGGAGAGCTTCTAATTTATGGAAAATATCTGTGTCTGTTACTCCTCTAGAGGCAATGACGTGCATCAGTTTTGCAATAAATGAAAGGTTGAGCTCTGTTTGCCCATCAAGCCATTTTGAAACAATCCTTAAATCAACGCGCGCAATATCTAGGCAAAATTGTTCATTCAATCCATTTTGTGTAAAAAGTAGATCACAAAATTCTTTAGACCATCTCGATGGATTTATGAGAGCAGCATAGGCTTCAATAGTTTTTTTATCAGAAGAGATTGCTCTTATAATAAATTCGGCAAATTCTGTCTTTTTAGCAACTCGCTCCTCATCAAAGTGCTCGTCCTGATTTGTTGAGCTCAGATAGGCAAGTGCTAAAACGATAGGTAAATGTAGGTGCTTTGGCACATGCCTTGAATCGTAGAGCAAAGCGAGAGGTGGAAGAAGACTTTCCGGAGCTATAGTAGCTGAAATGAGAGGTTTAACTCTTGAAATTGTATCAGAAATAAAACCCATGTCGCATACATGCTCATCAACAAAGAAAAATTTCTCTAAGAATGACCCTAATTCTTGCGGAGTTTTGTTTAGTGAGCAGATTCTAAAGAGTTCATCCATGCTTTTTTGCGAGTAGGCATTCATAGTGTAGATTCTACTTACAAGAGTCACTAAGGCGGCTGGAGATACTTTATTCTTTAGTGCAGAGCATCCAACAAGAAGGTCGACAAAACTTAAAGCCTGATGGGAAGTTTCAAGTTCGGTAAAAAGCCTCTCTGAATCGTCTGATAATAATGCATTAATAAGGCTTGAACGAGGAGAGAGTGTTACATGCTGAAAGCGTGCAAACATTTCCTCTTCGCTTCTCGTAAACTGAGTTCTGTTACTAACAAGACTCATACAAAACACTGGGAGAAAGTTTTACCAACTATCTACCAGGTAGACATTTTCTAAAAGAAAAATCTTGGAGTGCGGCGATTATTCGCCGCACTCAAAAGAGCTGTGCTTACTAGAAGACACTTTAACTCGAGGCTGTAAGCACTAGACTTACAGCCTATTGTAGACTTAAGAAACTGGGGCTTCTTCTTTGAGGTGGGGCTTTTTAGGAAGAAGTACCTTGCGGCTGAGCTTTACCTGGCCGCGGTCGTTAATGTCGAGGACCTTGACTTGGATTGTATCGCCGACTTTGCATTTATCTTTGGTAAAGTCAAAGATATTTTCAATTCGGCTTGAATCAAGTTCTGAGATATGGCAGAGGCCTTCTTTACCAGGAAGAATCTCTACAAACACTCCAAAGGCAACAACTGAGGTAATTTTACCTTCATAGACTTTGCCAACTTCAACTTCGGCAGTAAGGCCGTAGATGATCGCTTTTGCTTCTTCAATACCTTTGAGGTTTGATGAGGAAATGCTGACGATACCTTCGTCGTTGATGTCGATTTCTACACCTGTTTGCTCGATAATTGCGCGGATCTGTTTGCCACCTGGGCCAATAACTGTGCCGATCTTGCTTGGCTTTACCTGAAGCGTAATAATACGAGGTGCCCAAACTGACATCTCTTCTTTTGGTTTAGGACATGCAGCGAGCATCTTATTGAGGATATGGATACGGCCTTCTTTTGCTTGAGCAAGGGCTCGCTTCATAATCTCAATTGTAATACCTTCAACTTTGATATCCATCTGGAACGCTGTAATGCCATCTGCATCGCCAGCTACCTTAAAGTCCATATCGCCAAGTGCGTCTTCCAATCCGAGAATATCTGAAAGGATAACTGCATGCTCTTTTTCGAGAATAAGTCCCATAGCAATGCCTGAAACCGGCCTTTTTACAGGGACGCCTGCATCCATGAGTGCAAGGCAGCCGCCGCAAACTGATGCCATGGAGGATGATCCATTAGATTCAGTGATATTGGACTCTAGACGTATTGTGTAGGGGAACTCTTCTTTAGGTGGAAGTATTGCAAGCAGTGCTCGCTCTGCGAGCTTTCCATGGCCGACTTCTCGTCTTCCAGGAGCGCCTACGCGGCCAACTTCGCCAACAGAAAATGGTGGGAAGAAATACTGCATGTAAAAGCGCTGAGCACCTTCGCCTTCGAGGTTTTCAAAGCGCTGGGCCATATTTTCGCCGCCAAGGGTACAAACTGCCATCGTTTGGGTTTCACCACGCGTAAAGAGCGATGATCCGTGTGTGCGAGGAAGAAGAGCCTGTTCGATAAAAATCTGGCGGATATCAGTAGTTGAACGCCCGTCGCTTCTAATCTTATCTTCGATAATCATCTTGCGCATGATATTGCTCGAAAGCTTCTTAAAGGCAGCTTTTACATCTGATTCTTTAATAGGATTGGCTCTTGTTTCACTTGTAAGCTCCATAAGGGCTTGAGCTTCTAGCTTTCCTGTGCCATCTTCGCGAAGTTTCTTTTCTTTTATGCCAAGTACCTTACGAAGCTCTTTGCCGATAAGTTGATCAAGCTCTTTGCAGATGGCTTCATCTAGAACTTTGAGCGTATCCTTTTTCTTTGGCTTGCCAAGGAGAGCTTGCCAATTGCTAATGGCTTTGCAAATCTTTTGGATAGCTTCATGGCCAAGTTCAATAGCCTTTAGAACCTGATCTTCAGTGAGAAATTGGCAATGTCCTTCAATCATAAGAACTGCATCTTCAGTTCCTGCAATGACAAGGTCAAGCTTAGATGTTTTTTGCTGTTCAACTGTAGGATTGATCACAAATTGATCGTCAATCATGCCCACGCGGCAAGCACCAATAGGCTTGATGAGAGGGATTTCGGATATAGCAAGCGCGCAGGATGCTGCACAAATTGCTAAAACATCTGGACTGTTTTTGCCATCGTATGACCATACGTAGGCAAGAATTTGGGTATCATGGTAGTAGCCATCTTCAAACATCGGCCTGATTGGGCGATCTATAAGGCGGCATACGAGCGTTTCGCGCTCCGTTGGCTTGCCTTCTCTTTTAATGTAGCCGGCTGCTGTTCTTCCTGCTGATGAGAATTTTTCTTGGTAATCTATTCTAAGTGGGAGAAAATCAACATCAGGAAGGGGTGCAGGTGATGCACATGCTGTTGCTAAAATCATTGTTTCGCCGCACTCTACAACTACTGATCCAGCTGCCTGGCGAGCGATTTTGCCTGTTTTGAAGATAATATCATCGCCACCGACAGATACACGCATTTCGTGTTGGTTCATTTAAATAACTCCTCGTAGGGTTTCGGCATACTGTTTTGACATCTTATGGGAATAAAGGGAAGAAAAATTTGCGAAAGCCTGCAGGAATCTGCAGGCTTATCAATGAAAATGGAATCAACAATTATCTGCGCAGGTTGAGCTTTGTAATTAAAGCTTGGTAGCGCTTGGTGTCTGTTGAGTTGAGATAATCTAGAAGTCTGCGGCGTTGACCAACAAGCTTAAGAAGAGCAAGCCTTGAGTTATGGTCTTTAGGTGTGCGCTTGAGATGATCTGTCAACTCGGCGATGCGTTCTGTGAGGATAGCAATCTGCACATCTGCAGAGCCGGTATCTTTTTCATGCAGCTGAAACTTCTTAGTGATTTCTTCTTTCGTTCCTTTGTCCAGAGACATCGGTATCTCCCCCGTAAAATTGTTCGTCTTTATATTATACTAGAAAATGGCTTATTTCTCAAGCCTTATTGCATATAATGCTGACAATGCACTCTCAAGTCCTATGCAGACCCCTTCTTGGTAGCGAAATTCAGGGTTTTGCTCGAGCTCTTCAAAATCTTGAGGCTGCAGTATGTCTTCAGGGGTTAAGAGGGGATTTATGCGCCGTGCTAAGTCTAGGAGCTTTTGACGCTCAAAGGCGACCATTTGTTCAATTGTTTGAATCATTTTCTTTTCTCCTGATTTGAAAGAAAAGCTTTAGCGGCTGCTGGCACCACTCTTTTAGCACTCCGGAGCGCACTTGGATGGTATGAAGGGGGTGTTTTTGGCTAAAAAGGTCTACCCAGCTGCCATTTGCTCCTAGCCTAATGTCGGGAGCTCCCCAGACAATAGCATCCAGCCTAGAAAGGAACATTGCCCCTGCGCACATAACGCATGGCTCAAGGGTGCAGTAGAGGGTGCAGCCCTTAAGCCGCCAGTTATCTACCACATTTTCGGCTGACGTTATAGCTAAAATCTCTGCGTGGGCTGTAGCATCCTTCAAAAGCTCAACCTGGTTGTAGCCTCTTGCAATAATTTGATTATCTTTGACGATGACACAGCCGACGGGGACTTCCTTTGCCTGGAACGCTTTAAAAGCTTCTTTGAGAGCTTCCCGCATAAAGCGCTCGTCATCAGTTGTTATTTGATCAAGTGGAGGCAGGAGTAGTTCTTGCATGCAGTGCCATTTTGCGAAGTTCTTGCATAAGCTCATTGCCGAATGCAACATCGTTAAGCTCAGCAAAGATATAGGTGTCTACAGGGCCAAATTGCTCTAGAGCGTCATCAAGAAGCTTTTTTGCAAATACTGGCTCAAGCGCGGTGATTTCAAAGAATTTGTCACTAACTTCTTTAAGTCGAGCCTCAAAAAAGTTGTAAATGTCAAGGTGCCGAAGTACCCAGCGGTTCGAAATGAACTCACACACTTCTTCAAATCCCTGCTCGATTACTTTGCTATAGACTTCGATAAAATCATCCACGGAAATTTTATTGAGTGCCTTTGGATGAAAATTTCGCTTAAAAAAGCCGCGATCTGTACGAAGATGGTCATCTCGCAGGTCTTTTTTTACATCAGTAAAGATGATTGTATAAAAAGGCTGAAGTTCAGCTAGTTTTGTAGTGGTTTGTGTTGTCATAGCGGTAGAATAGCAATCTGAATGCAACATTGCAAGCCAAAAAGGACAGAGGGCCAAAAGGACCAAAGGGACATAAAGGACGACGGCAAGTGTCCTTTATGTCCCTTTGGTCGTTTGTGTCCTCTTGTCCCTTAGGAAAGAAGACGTTTTTTTAAGGAAATCCATTTTAGGCGAATTTTTTCAAAAATGGTCAGCGATGATGAGCCGTTTTTTGAAATTTTATCTAGTGTTTGATCAACAAAAGCGTCATCCTTGGCTTTAGATCGATAAACACTGCCCATCACATTCCAGCGCCAGAAGCTATAGAGCCTGTTTCGAAGTCTATCAATACCCCGCATCCACTCAAATGGGCTTTGAAAGCCTAAAACAAGGAGGCCCCAAAGATAGCTAAAGCAAAATGCGGTAAAATAACCTATAAAAGCAAGTACATCTTGCTGGATAAAGCTTAAAAAAAGCGTGCCGAAGAGTGACACTAAGAGGACCCACTTTGCCTTAAGGGGAAGTACAAAGAAGAGCATAATTTCCTGATAGGGATCAATCATTGCCCAAATTACCGTGATCGCAAGGATCATTGGCATGAGCTCAGTAACAGATGCAAAGAGTTGAAGGCTGTGCATCACATACAACTGGCTAAAGCCGCTCAAAATGCCGCTTGCAAGATAAAATACTAAGAAATTGGTTTTACCTATCCGATCGTGTACAAGGGATCCAAAGAGCCAAAAAACAAGCATGAGGAAGGCAAAGTCAAGCAAAAAGCCAAACGATAGACCAATTGAGGGGAGGACAAAGAGTGAGCTTATCGGCTGCCAAAAATAAAATGAGGTATAAAAGCCCGGATTTAAGGTCAGATACTCTTGCATGCCAAACCCTACGGCAATGAGGGTGCATATGCAGGTGAGCTGCAAAAGATGCTTAATAAGGGGAGGCGTATATGCCCGCTGAAACTGCCATGGTGGAATATTCATAGCATCATTTTTACCAAAAACCCTAATAAATATACAAGATTATCGAGACCGAGACCGAGCCCGTGTCCGTGACCGGCCCTCTTCTGTAGAATTTTTTTGGCAAAACAATCGGTCACGGGCACGGACACGGTCTCGGTCTCGAGATTTTTTCCTATTGATATTTAATGATTGAGGCGCTATTCTACCTAGCAAAGAATGTAAACTGAAGAGTGATTTATGAAGGAAAACATCCATCCAAAGTATCAAGATGTCCTGTTTGTAGACTCAGCGACAAACCATAAATTTGTATGCGGTACTACTGTCCAGACAAATAATAGAGAAACATACAACGGCAAGGAATATCCTTGTGTTCACGTGCCTATTTCCTCATCTTCCCATCCATTTTTCGTAGGTGGCAAGGGTATTGTGGATACAGAAGGCCGCGTAGATAAGTTTACTAAGCGCTATGCTGCAGCTCAGCAAAAAGCACAAGCCGCTTCCGAGCAGAAAAAAGAGGAAGAAGCTCAGCCGCAAGTAAAGTCTAAGAAAAAAGCATCTAAATAATTTTTAAGGGCCATTAGATAATGGCCCTCTTCTATTTATGCATCCAAAATATTCGGAAGCAGTAACACGTCTTAAAGAACTCGAGGAAGAACTCAGTCTTCCTGATGCAGCCTCTGACCAAAAGCGGTATAGAGAGCGTACGCAGGAGTATGCCCGTCTTTCGGACCTTAAAAACCTCTTTGAAGATGTCATCAAGCAAGAAAAAGAGCTGCGTGACAACGAAGAGCTTAAAAAGGTAGAGAAAGATCCTGAATTTCTTGCGATCCTCGATGAAGAAATTACTGCATTGCAAAAAAAGCTAGAAGAATCCAGGCGAAAGCTTGAGATGTCTCTTTATCCCCCAGGCCCATATGATAGCTGCAATACGATTATCGAACTGAGAGCTGGTGCGGGCGGTGATGAGGCAGCGATTTTTGTTGGCGATTGCGTTCGCATGTATGAGATGTATGCAAATCAGATGGGCTGGAAAGTAGAGAGGCTCTCCGCTACAGAATCTGATATGGGCGGCTTTAAGGACTATGTCGCAGTCTTTTCCGGTCCTAATGTCTTCAGGTATCTGCAGTATGAAGGAGGTACTCACCGTGTTCAAAGAGTGCCCGAGACTGAAGCTCAAGGAAGAGTTCACACTTCTACAATCACCTGTGCAGCGCTTGTAGAGCCTCAAGAAGATGAATCGATAGAGATTAACGAGCAAGACCTCCGTATTGATACTACAAGGGCATCTGGTGCGGGCGGACAGCACGTTAATAAAACCGACAGTGCTGTTAGAATTACCCACATGCCTTCTGGAATCGTTGTGTTTTGCCAGGAAGAGAGAAGCCAGCATAAAAACCGCGATAAAGCAATGCGCGTACTTCGAGCAAAACTTGCTGAAGCTGAAATGAGAAAGAAAAAGGAAGCTATTGATGCAACCCGCCTTTCGCAAGTAGGCTCAGGCGATCGCTCAGAAAAAATTAGAACCTATAACTATCCCCAAAATAGGTTAACAGATCACAGGATTGAGCTTACTAAGTACAATCTCGATCAAATCATGAATGGCGACCTCCAGGATATATCTGAGGCCCTGATTTCCCACTATCAAAAAACTGAAGAATGAAATCTCTAGGCGAGATAGTAAAGCTCTCAGTTGACTACGTTAACTCAAAAAGCACCTCTCATTCTCGCCGAGATGTTGAAGAGATCATTGCCTTTTCCATAAACAAAAAACGACTCGATCTCTATCTGAACTTTGAAGAGCCTTTAACAGAAAATGAGCTTGCTGCTATTCGCAAAAATATAGCCCGTCTTGCAAAAGACGAGCCCATTCAATACATTGAAGGAAGTGTCGACTTTTACGGGTGCAATATAGCTGTAACACCTGCTGTGCTAATTCCAAGACCAGAAACAGAGCTTTTAGTTGAAAAAATCGTAAAAGAAATGGACGGCGCAAAAAAAGTGCTTTGGGATATTTGTACAGGCTCTGGCTGCATTGGAATAGCCATTAAAAAAGTGTGTCCCTTCCTCGATGTAACACTTTCAGATATATCCCAAGACGCCCTTTTGGTCGCAAAGCAAAATGCAGGAAGAAACGAAGTGCAGCTCGAGCTAATTGAGGGCAATCTTCTAAAGCCTTTTTTGGGAAAAAAAGCAGATTATATCGTCTGCAACCCTCCATATATTGCGGAAGGGGAGTATAGAGCTTTAGATGCAAATGTCCGGGACTTTGAGCCAAAACAGGCCTTAGTTTCAGGTGACACAGGCTTAGAATGCTATAGATCGCTTCTGGCAGATCTTCCAAAGGTGATGAACCCAGGCGGCACAGTTTGGCTTGAAATTGGATCTACGCAAGCAGACGCCATTGTAGCAATGTGCAATTTCAAAGAAGTTCAGGTAATAAAAGATCTGTCAAATTTAGATAGATTTATCAAAATAAATATTTAATTCATTCGATACCGAGACCGTGACCGTGACCGAGACCGGATGTTTTGCTCAAGATACTTTATGCCTAAACATCGGTCACGATCTCTGTCTCGGTCTCCTTCTCGATATTTTGTTAATTTAGAATTCCCTATTATTCAGATTTTTGATATCCTTGTCGCTCGTATATTGAGGGAACCCCTAGATGTTTGCCGCTCTGTCGGATACATTTCATAACGTTTTTGCTAAGCTCGCCGACAACAAAAAGCTCACTGAAGATAATATCTCAGATGGGTTGAATGATGTTCGTCTCGCTCTTTTAGAAGCCGATGTTCAGTATGGTGTTGCAAAAACTTTTATAAAACGTGTCAAAGATAAAGCTGTCGGCGAAAAGATTATTGACTCCGTATCGGCCTCTCAGCAGTTTGTAAAGATTGTGCACGATGAGCTTGTCGCTCTTATGGGCTCGAGTGAAGAAGATCTTACTTTTGCTAAAAAGCCGGCCTCAATGCTTCTTCTTGGCTTGCAAGGTGCTGGAAAGACGACTCACACTGTAAAACTTGCCAACTTCTTGAAGAAGAAAGGCCGCTTTAAAAACCCGTGCGTTGTTGCTTGCGACCTTCAGAGGCCAGCAGCCCGCGAGCAGCTAAAGACGCTTGCAGCAAGTGCTGGAATTGCCTGCTTTAGCCAAGATAGTGTTCAAAGTCCGCTGGAAGTGGCAAAAAATGCCCTCAAGATGGCTGAGAACCAAGGCTGGGACCTTCTTCTTTTTGATACTGCAGGAAGACTGCATATCGACGATGTGCTCATGAGCGAGCTTGAGAAGATGAAAGAGCTCATCCAGCCAGAAGAAGTGCTTTTGGTGGTCAATGCGGCGACAGGGCAAGATGCGATTAAAACAGCCTCTACCTTTAATGAGCGCATAAAGATTACTGGAACAGTTCTTTCGATGCTTGATGGTACTTCAAGAGCTGGTGCTGCCATATCGATTCGTGAAGTAACCGGTATGCCAATTAAGTTTGAGGGCGTTGGCGAAAAGATAGACGACATACAGGTTTTTAACCCTACCTCAATGGCAGATCGCATTCTCGGTATGGGTGATACTATAAACCTTGTCCGAAAGGCTGAAGAGTTTATCGATGAGAAAGAAGCGGCATCGATGGAAAAAAAGCTCCGCACAGCAAGCTTTACCTTTGATGACTACCTCAAGCAGATGAGGACAGTTAAGAAAATGGGCTCCTTTAAAAGCCTTCTTGGTATGCTTCCTGGTATGTCTAAGATAAAAGAGCTTGAAATAGACGATAAAGAGATATTTAAAGTTGAAGCGATAATCCTTTCTATGACTCCAGGTGAGCGCTCTGAAGAAGTCGATATACATATGGGAAGACGTCGCCGAATAGCCCGTGGAAGCGGAACAAGTATAGATGATGTAAATCGCCTGATAAAATCATTCGATCAGGCAAAAAAGTTTTTTAAAAATGGTTTAAACATGAAACAACTCGAGAACATGCTCGGAGGAAAAGTATGGCGTTAAAGATAAGACTCAGAAGCCAAGGTGCTACAAATCGCGTTATGTACCGTTTAGTAGTAACAGATACCCGCTCACCAAGAGATGGTAAGTATTTAGAAGCTCTCGGCTGGTACAACCCATTTGCACCAGATGAAGCAAATCGCATGAGCTTTAAGCCAGAAAGATTAGAGCACTGGATTAACAATGGCGCGATTTTGAGCGAATGTGCAGAAAGCCTCGTTAAA
Organism: uncultured bacterium; assembly: GCA_964462925.1. Lineage (GTDB taxonomy): Bacteria > Chlamydiota > Chlamydiia > Chlamydiales > FEN-1388 > SZAS-7. The sequence continues at coordinate 736 of CAYWZU010000003.1, read as the reverse complement.
AAGACGCATCCTGCAATAATCAAGAATTTGAATGAGCGTCGTGCTCAGCAGGCTGTGAAGCGTCGTAAGCGTAGAGCTGCTAAAGCATAAGCGATGCATATCGACATATTGTGCCTGTTTCCCGATTTTTTTCAGGGGCCGCTAAGCGTTAGTATGCTAAAGAGAGCGCAAGAAAAGGGAATACTTGCAATCAATATAGTCGATATACGAAACTTCTCCACCGAGCGATTTCGTAAGGTAGATGATAGGCCATATGGCGGCGGACCAGGAATGGTACTGATGGCAGAGCCGGTAGCATCGGCTATAAGGGCTTCTAAAAGGCCAAATAGCAAAACGATTTACCTATCGCCTCAGGGGACGCCCTTGACAGCAAAGAAATGTAGAGAGCTTGCAAAAGAAGAGCATATTATTTTGCTGTCAGGACATTATGAGGGCATCGATCAGAGAGTGATTGATACTGACGTTGACGAAGAAATAAGCGTAGGAGACTACGTACTTACTAATGGAAGTTTAGCTGCCCTCGTTCTGCTTGATGCAATGAGCCGATTTGTGCCAGGAGTTCTTGGAGATGAAGAGGCAAACCTCTATGACTCATTTGAGCAGGGGTTGTTAGATTGGCCGCACTATACTCGGCCAGATACTTTTGAAGGTAGAGAAGTGCCGAGTGTTCTCCTCTCAGGTGATCACGCTAAGATCGCAGCCTGGAGGCACCAGAAGGCCGAAGAAAAAACTAAAA
>CAYWZU010000002.1:0-114315 GCA_964462925.1 uncultured bacterium | reverse complement strand
CCTTCGGGTGATCACTTCGTGATCATCGACCTCCGCTTCGCTTCGGGTCGAACCCTCGTGGGTTCTCATCCCAATGTTCTGTATGGAAAAGTCGGAGGGGGTGGGATTGACTCGCACCTACGGTGTCTCGCCCTTCGGGTGATCACTTCGTGATCATCGACCTCCGCTTCGCTTCGGGTCGAACCCTCGTGGGTTCTCATCCCAATGTTCTGTATGGAAAAGTCGGAGGGGGTGGGATTCGAACCCACGGTACGCTTTCACGCACACACGCTTTCCAAGCGTGCTCCTTAAGCCACTCGGACACCCCTCCGTAGAAAGTGGTGAAAGTTTACAAAATTTGCTAAAAAAATGCGAGGTTTTGTTATGCTTTTTCACCATGTACATACTTCTTATATTTTTACTTTTGCCTCTTGCCTCGTTTGCAAGTGAGAGGCTTGCCCTTGTTAGCGTTGCCCCGTATGTTGAACTTGTAGATGAGCTCACCGAAAAACAGGTTACAGTTCAGCTCCTTGTTCCACCAGGATTTAGCTCTCATACATACGAACCAACACCTAAAGAAATTATTAACGCTACAAAAGCCTCTATTTGGTTCACAATAGGCGAGCTTTTTGAAGAGCGCGTCGAAAGAGCCCTCAAATCTGAAAACCCAAAACTTGTCACTGTCGACCTAAGACAAGGTCTCTCCCTAATGGGAGGCCATACTCATGAAGGCTCCGATCATATCTGTTCACAAGATACCCACATCTGGATGAGCCCAAAGATGATGATGCAGCAGGTAAAGCATATGGCAAAAAGCCTCGGATCTGTTTTTCCAGAAATAAAAGATACTGTTGATAAAAATGAACCTCTAGTTCTCGCAAAGCTTGAAAAATTAGATACTGAAATTAGACATATACTTGCTCCCTATAAAGGCAAGACAATATTTGTATCCCACCCCGCCTATGGCTACTTTTGCAGAGAATATGATCTTCATGAAGAATCGATAGAATTTGAAGGCAAAGATCCAACTCCCAAGCAGCTCTACAACCTCATAAATGAAGCAAAAGAAGATAAAGTAGAAACAATCTTTATCCAAAAGCAATACAGCACAAAGGCCGCCGATTTAATAGCGAAAGAGATAGGGGCAAAACTTATTCTACTCGATCCCTATTCTGAGCACTACTTTGACAGCATGCTATTGATTGCAAAAAGTATAGCTGAGGCATCTAAATGAAAAATGCCATAGAGGTAAAAGATGTATCCTTTAGCTATGGCAAAGATGAGCCAGTCTTAAAAGATGTCTCATTTGATATTCAAGAAGGTGAATTTGTCGGCCTCATAGGGCCAAATGGCGGGGGAAAAACCACCCTCCTCAAGTTACTACTTGGCTTTATAGAGCCACGGACGGGCGATATCCGGGTTCTTGGCAAATCTCCAAGAAGCTACCCAAATGATATTGGCTATGTGCCTCAGGCTCTTCACTATGATCGCAATTTTCCAATATCAGTGCTCGACCTTGTACTAGAAGGAAGACTCTCGAAACTTGGCTGGAAGGGCAGATTTTCAAAAGAGGATAAAGAAATCGCAAAGGCATGCCTCGAACAGGTAAATCTTTCTGACTTTGCAGATAAAAGCTTTGGCACACTTTCCGGCGGACAGGCGCAGCGCGCTCTTATTGCAAGAGCCTTAGCAACCGAGCCCAAGGTACTACTTCTTGACGAGCCGCTTGCTGCAGTAGATATGCAAGCTGAAGCTGATTTTTATGATGTACTTCATAAAATACGACGAAACCTTACCATTTTAATGGTAACGCATGACATCCAAGCAGTAATCCAGCATGTAAAAAGAATACTGCTTGTCCAGGGAACTGTTTCGAGCCTTCTTCCAAGTGAAGTGTGCGAGCACTTTGCACTTGGGCTCTACCACTTTCCCCTATTAAATGCCCCAAAACAGCACTTTGCCAAAACCACCTTTTAACAATGATTGCATTTTTTGAAGCGATAGCCACTAATAACCTCCTTCTCTATGCGCTCCTTGCTGGTCTTGCTGCATCTATCGTCGGCGGCATCATTGGCTCTTATGTTGTGGTAAAGCGAATTGCCTTCATTAGCGGCAGCATCTCCCACTCAATACTTGCAGGTATCGGTTTTTTTCTCTGGCTTGAACGGACAAAAGAAATTGCCTTCGCATCACCTCTCCAAGGAGCTCTTTTAGCAGGTGTTGCCTCCGCCCTTCTCATCGGCTGGATACATCTCAAATATCGCCAAAGAGAAGATGCCGTCATTGCCGCCGTCTGGTCGGTTGGCATGGCAATTGGCATCCTCTTTATTTCACAAACCCCCGGCTATAATGTTGAGCTTACAAACTTTTTAGTAGGAAATCTGCTTTGGGTATCGCCACGAGATCTTCTCTTTTTGACAATACTTGATGCAGTCGTTATCTTTATCTGCTACCTGCTCCATCATCGCTTAGTCGCCATTTGCTTTGACGAAGACCAGGCGCGCCTGCAGGGACTGCATGTAAATAGACTCTACCTTCTTCTTCTTTCGCTCATTGCAGTTACTGTCGTACTTCTCATGCAAGTTGTTGGTATTATCCTTGTCATGACCATGCTCACCCTGCCTGCAACGATCGCAAATCTCTACACAAACAAGCTCTCGCGCATGATGGGAATAAGCATACTTCTCAGCATGGCCTTTTGCCTTGTGGGCATGATGGCATCATTTCACTTCGACCTTCCGGCCGGTGCATCGATTGCGCTGATTGCAGGCATCACCTATGTCACCGCGCTGCTAAAAAATTTTTGGAATAAGTAAAAATTTAGGAAGCTCGAATCCGTGCAACGCGATCGTGCATAAGGGATAAATAGTTTTGCTTGTTGCTCGTGAGAGAAAGCTAGCATGGCAAGCAAAATCTGCTCTTGAGCGCTATAAGGAAAATCTACTAGGCATGAAGGGCGGAAGAAAGAAGCTTAAGTCCTTTTTGAGAATAGCGACCTGTAGCAAGTGGTTCATAACAGCTTGCAATAAAGCTTTCAATCCAGCTTTTTACCGCCATAACAGTAATTTTTACAGGTTCTGGCTAATTTGCAAGAAATACGTTTATTTTTCGATGAAATTACTGTCATGGCGGTAATATTATGAAAAGCAAGAGCATAAAAAAACCCCAGATAGGTTATACCTGGGGTCGATGCGGAAAGAGAGGGATTCGAACCCTCGGTACCCTTTAGGGGTACACGTCCTTAGCAGGGACGCGCTTTCGGCCACTCAGCCATCTTTCCTCATATGACCAACCATACTACAGATAATGGCTGTTTATGTAAACAGGCTTTACGAAAACCTGAGCTACGACGTATAGTTATACCATGACTGAGACCCTCGCAAAAGTAAAAGTTCCTCCTCACTCCAAAGAATCAGAAATGATGGTTCTTGGCTGCATGCTGACTTCCATTAATAGCCTGAATGTTGCAGCGGAAGCACTTGACGAACAAGATTTTTACTTTACAGAACATAAAATGATCTTCTCGTCTCTTAAAGCGGCCTATAGGAGCGATAAACCTGCCGATGTCCATATCATCGCAGAAGACCTCAAGAGGCAAAATAAGCTTCAGTCTATTGGCGGCGTCGCCTACCTGACAACTGTTGCCCAGTATGCAGGAACTGCTGCCTACATCGAAGAATATGCAGAAATCGTAAAAAGCAAAGCCCTTCTTAGGCGCATTATCTTTGCAGCGCAAGAGATAGAAAAAATAGCTCTTGATGATCCTCCAGATGTACACACATGCCTTGATGACGCACAGGCAAGCTTTTTTCAGATAGGCCAGCAGGCAAATAAACGAGATGGCATACTTGTATCAGAGCTTTTAGCGGGAACAAAAGGGCATGCCAAAAACCCCTATTTAAAAGAGCTTCAGGAAAGGCAGGAAAAGTATTTAGAACGGGGCGCAGACGAACCCGGCATCACAGGGATTCCTACCCACTTTATCGATCTTGACCGCATGATCAATGGTCTTAATAACTCTCACCTCTTGATCCTTGCCGCACGTCCTGCAATGGGTAAAACTGCCCTTGCACTAAACCTTGCAGAACAGGTCTGTTTTAAAAATAAAATGGCCGTAGGCATTTTTTCTCTAGAGATGACTGCCGATCAGCTCGTCCACCGCCTTGTCTGCTCGCAATCTGAAGTAGAATCTGACAAAATTCGCACAGGCGCCCTCTCTCATGAGGAATTTCATAGAGTTGTCGAAGCCGTGAGCAGCATGCAAGAGCACGTCATGATTATCGATGACCAGCCAGGACTTAAGATTACAGACCTTCGCTCGCGTGCACGCCGCATGAAGGAAAGCTACGACATTAAACTTTTAATCATAGACTACCTCCAGCTTATTTCAGGAAGCTCTGTTTCAAGAAATTCCGATAATAGAGTAAATGAAATTTCAGAAATCTCTCGTATGCTTAAAACATTAGCGCGCGAAATCGATGTGCCGATTATCTGCCTCTCACAGCTTTCTCGTAAGGTAGAAGAGCGCCAAGGCCACCGGCCGCAAATGTCAGACCTTCGAGAATCTGGTTCTATTGAGCAAGATGCTGACATCATCATGATGCTCCTTCGTAGAGAATACTACGATCCAAACGACAAACCTGGCCAAGCAGAGCTGATCGTTGCCAAAAACCGCCACGGCGCTGTCGGCAGCGTAAACCTCACCTACCGCAAAGAAATTGCGCAATTTGCCAACTTCGTCCCCGTCTCCTATCAAAAGAATCACTCCATCGATGAAGAGGAAGCTTTTCATCTTTAGAATTGCATCTTTTATAAACAATTAGTATACTACTATTTCTGCCAATTGGGATAAGAGAAATTATTTGTTCCATCAACTATAAGCTGTTTTAGGGTTTTAATTACCACCTATATAAAAACGGTTGACGGTTTCAGTTTCTCCCCCTTTTGGCGGTTTTCACTAAGGCTCACATATCTAATCACATCTACAAATATTGCCGCGATCAGCAAAAAGATTAGAAATGAATGAGAAAATGTAAAACAGCACTCAAGCGATCTCAAGTGTACTCAGTCTCCTCATGGTAAAAACCTGAATAATAAAAGCATTATAAAAGAGCTTTCTTTTTTGCAAAATTTGCGCTCGATCGATAGAATCTGATACTACTACTATAATAATTTTCCTGAGGATCAACATGGAAGTACTTCGAGTTACTGGCGGAAAGCCTCTTAAAGGCCAAGTGAGGGCATCTGGCGCCAAAAATGCCATGACAAAGCTGCTGGTAGCATCTCTTATTTCAGATAAAAAATGTACCTTCTACAACGTTCCAAACATAGGCGATGTCGAAATTACCCTTGCCATGTGCAAAGAAATTGGCATGGAAGCTAGCTGGGATAAGGAATCTCGCATACTTCAGGTGCAGACAAAAGAACTCAAGACCACATACGTCCCACAGCGCTTTTCAGGATCAAATCGCATTCCTATTTTGATGATCGGTGCACTCCTTGCAAGAAGCGATCAGGATATTATTGTGCCAACAGTTGGCGGAGACCGCATCGGTGCAAGGCCTGTGAATTTTCACACTGAAGCGCTAGAGAAACTTGGCGCGCAGATCGAATATCGACAGATGAAAAAAGAGGGTGCATACTTTGCCTACGCCCCACATGGCCTCAAAGGCTCTATCATCACACTTCCCTACCCATCAGTAGGCGCTACAGAAAACACAATACTTGCTGGAGTTACCGCTCGCGGAACTACCGTAATTAAAAATGCAGCAAATGAGCCAGAAGTAGTAGAGCTCATCCTCTTTTTGCAAAAGCTTGGCGCAATCATTACCCTCGACACCGATCGTACAATACGCATCCAAGGCACTCGCCACTTTCATGAAGTCGAGCATCATGTAATGACAGACCGCATAGAAGCAGCATCCTTTGGCATGGCTGCCATCGCTACAAAGGGCCGCGTGCTTGTAGAAGGCGCAGATCATCGCCACATGATTACTTTCCTTAACAAACTGAGGGAAATTGGCGGCGGCTTTAGTGTAAAAGGGAATGGCATTGAATTTTTCTGGGATTCTACCCTCCATGGGGGTCTCCATCTCGAAACAGATGTTCACCCAGGTTTTATGACAGACTGGCAGCAGCCATTCGTTGTGCTTCTCACTCAAGCGCAAGGCTCATCCGTTATCCATGAGACAGTCTATGAAAACCGCTTCGGCTATGTAGACACACTCGTTGAGATGGGAGCAGATATTTCTACATTTAGACAATGCCTTGGTGGAAGACAGTGCCGCTTTGCTTCGCAGAGCTTTCCCCACAGTATCGTCGTAAAAGGCGCTACACAGCTAAACGGTAAAACAATCGAAATTCCCGATCTTCGTGCAGGCTTTGCCTATGTAATGGCAGCTCTTCTTGCAAAAGATGTAAGCGTAATCACGGGCCTTACCTACCTAGATAGAGGATATGAAAATCTTGCAAGGAAACTGCAGGGTATCGGTGCCGACATCGAGCGCGTCGTCGTAGAACCAAAAAATAAAGATGACATCCTCGACAACGATCACCTTACTCCTGACACTCCCTACATCCTCGCCGAGCGTTAAAAAATTTTACCACAGAGACACTGAGGCAGGGAGAAAAAGGGAGAAAATAAAACAAAGAGAATAGATAAAGTTTGTTTTTTGCCCTTTACGCTCTCTGTGTTCCTATGCTTAAAAATTTTAACACAAACCTCACCCTGACAATGCTGAATACTCGCAGAAAAACAAAGAGAGAGAAACATTCGTACTGCTCTCTGATTTTCTCTCCTCTTTCTCCGTGACTCAGTGTCTCTGTGGTAAAAAATTTTAAACACACCTTTACCTCATAAAACTCCCACTGGCAAAAAAAGGGCAATTCGAGTACTATCTTTGCACACGTTAACAATCGCGGAGAAGAGTTCATGTCATCAGTAAAAAAGAAACGACGAGCGAAAATGTCAAAGCATAAGCGTAAAAAGCGCAGCAGAATGAACCGCCACAAATCGAAATAGTCGTCGATTTTTCGCCGCCAAAACTAAACTTAAGGCTCGTATGGTTTGGAAATACCCTGAAGAATATGATGTCATTGTGGTTGGCGGCGGCCACGCGGGCTGTGAAGCAGCTTTTATAGCGGCAAAACAGGGTGCGAAAACGCTTCTTGTCACCATGAATATCACTACCATCGCTCAGATGAGCTGCAACCCCTCTGTGGGCGGCATCGGAAAGGGCCACATGGTAAGAGAAATTGATGCGCTCGGCGGCCTTATGGCAAAAGCTATTGAGGCGACAGGCATACAATTTCGCATGCTCAATACAAAAAAGGGACCAGCCGTTCAGGCTCCTCGCGCCCAAGCTGATAAAGATGCCTATAGGGTAGATGTTCGTCAGCGTCTTGAAAAAACAAAAAATCTCGATATCAAGCAAGCAACCTGCGAAGCGCTCATTGTTGAAGGCGGCAAAATCGTTGGAATTTGCTCAAAGGAAGGCCTTGCCTATCATGGTAAAACAGTTATTATTACCTCAGGCACTTTCATGCGCGGCCTTATCCATATGGGCGATGTCAATATGTCAGGCGGACGCGCCGGCGATCCCCCATCTGTAGGCCTATCTGCTAGTCTTGAGGCAAATGGCATAAAGCTCGGACGCCTTAAGACAGGAACACCCGTTCGCATCCACAAGCGATCAATCGATTATTCACTAACAGAAGTACAGCCCGGAGATGAAGGCGTTCGCTTTTCTTTTGATGAAAGAGAAACGAAAGAGCTTGAGCAAGTTCCCTGCCACATCACCTATACGACGCTTGAAACCAAAGAAATTATCCAAAAAAACCTCCATCGCTCCCCTCTCTATTCAGGCAAAATTGTAGGTATTGGCCCGCGTTATTGCCCATCCATTGAAGATAAAGTTGTGCGATTTAGCGATAAAGAGCGCCACCAGATATTTTTAGAGCCAGAAGGCCTCACGACAGAAGAGGTATATGTAAATGGCGTTTCTTCTTCGCTGCCTTTTGATGTACAGTATCAGTTTATTCGTTCAATTCCATCTCTTCGTAATGCAGAAATTATGCGTCCTGGCTATGCCATCGAGTATGATTATGTCACTTCAGGACAAATTGATTTTTCTTTAGAAAGCAAGCAAATAGAAGGACTCTTTTTTGCAGGCCAAATTAATGGCACAACTGGCTATGAAGAGGCGGCAGCTCAAGGCCTTATTGCCGGCATCAACGCCGTCCAAAAAGTACTCTCAAAAGATCCTGTTATTTTGGGCCGAGACAAGGCCTACATCGGCGTTATGATTGACGACCTTGTAACAAAAGGCGTAGACGAGCCCTACCGGATGTTTACAAGCCGTGCAGAGCATCGGCTTCTTCTCCGTCATGACAATGCAGATCTAAGACTAAGACGCCTCGGTTATGAAATCGGCACAATCTCCCACGAGCAGTACCAGCGCCTCGTTGCTAAGGAAGAAGCAATAAAAGAAGAAGGCAGTCGCCTTGCTGCAATTTACAAGCCATTTGATGGCAAAAACTGCTCGCTCAGCCAGCTGCTTGCCCGCCCAGAGCTTACCTACTCAGATCTTACCCGTCATTTTCCGAATGATGTCAAAGATTACGGCGAGGACACAAACCGCCAAATTGAGCTTACCATCAAGTATGCAGGCTATATCGGCCGCCAAATTGGTGAAGTTGAAAAACTAGCTCACGTAGAAAACATACGAGTTCCTCAAGAGTTTGACTATATGAAGGTTGTTGGCCTTCGTACAGAAGCTAGACTTCGCCTCTCTAAGGTAAAACCAACAAATCTTGGCCAAGCATCTCGCGTACCTGGCATCTCGCCTGCTGATATTTCTGTCCTTATGATTGCCTTAGCACGAAGAGAAGATGAAGAATTTGCCTCAAATCAATGTCCTTGCGCTTGAAGGCGTATCCATTCTTGAGCAGCTACGCCTTGAAGAAGCGCTCCTTCGTAGCGGCGATCAAAACTTTTGCATACTCAACCACAAAAGCTCTCCTGCCATTGTTATGGGCATATCTGGGAAAGAAGAAGAACTTATTGATGAAGAAGAGTTCAGCAAAAGGCCAGTTTCTGTAATACGCCGCTTTAGCGGCGGCGGATGTGTGCTCATCAATCAAGAGACACTCTTTCTCACATTTATCTGCAACAGGAAGGACATTGACATAGGAACTTGCCCAAAAGCCCTCCTTAGCTGGACAGAGAAAGTTCTTATGCCCTGTTTTTTGCCAGGATCTTTTCAAGTGCGAGAAAATGACTACGTACTTGGCGACAAAAAATTTGGCGGCAACGCACAGTACTTTACAAAAGATCGCTGGCTCCATCACACATCGATTTTATGGGACTTTTCTGATGAAGAGATGCGGGTACTTAAAATGCCCCCAAAAATTCCCGATTATCGTGAAGGAAGAAGCCACAAAAAGTTTCTCATACGCTTAAAAGAGCACTTTAGCTCTAAAGATCATTTTTTTGAAAACGTTATACATTCCCTATCAAAGAGCTTTCAGCTTCAAAAATTAGAAAAATGTGACGTAGAATACATCCTTAAAACTCCGCACAGAAAAGCAACCGAAATACTTAGGAACCATGCAAGCACTTAAAGCACTATTCACGATTGAAGGCGACACACTTATTGCCTATGACAACCGGCGCTACCCAAAAATACCCTACACGTCAGATCTTCATGAGCAGCTTGTTTATGAACTTCAAGATCCAGATTATGCAAAAGTAGTCTTTAATGCATATGAGAAGCATATTAGCCCTACACTTACAGCTGAACAAAAAGTGATCTTTGAAAAATCGCTTATAGCTACAGCGCTCTTTTTTGGATCTCATGACCATCCTCCACGAAACGCTCTAGAGCGAACTCTGGCTAGAAATGGGTGGGAAGGCGACTATCCCCAAAAGCTAAGTGAATTCATATTTGCTACAGAAACTTTCTTTCAGCGAGAAAAAGATCCCGCCATCCGCCGCGTTTGCATCCTCCACACAACAGCATCAGGGGGAAATAGCGCAGTATCAAGGGCGATAGATGCCTATTTACGTGCACGCAATCTTGAAACGCACATGATTGATGTTGAAGAATATGCAAAAAAGCATGATCCCATGCAAAAGGCAACAGGCTATTCCTACGATGAGCTTTATGCAGAGATACTCCAAAAGAAAAATGAGCCAAATATTCAAAATGGATTTCCGCAGTTTCTTCGTGAACGGGCCGCACTTAATAAAACAATAGCAAAGTATATCGCTCCAACTACCCTGCAAAAGGTGCGGCATGCCATCGAGTGCATATCTCCTGACCTAATTATATCGACAAGAAGCTATACCTTTGAAGATACGCAGCTTGCCTATTCCTTGAACACACCTCTTAAAATTGTCTACTGCGACTGGCACCTCTTTATTCATGTCGATCAAGTAGGAAAAACAGACCCCTCACTTGTCAAATTTTGGCTTCCAAAGCTCTCTTCACGAGCTTTTAGCTTTCTCCTAGGAAAAGAATATAATCAAAATGATTCCTGGCAGATCACTGCTGAAAAAATTTCAAGACTTACTCGAATGCCTACGGATGAAGTACTTGCCTCCTTTGAAGAAATTGGCTATCCCGTGGGAGAAGAATATGTTCGTATTGATGATGAAGGAGAACTTTCCCATATTCGAAAGGAATGGCAGGTCCAAAATGATGAACGAGTGGTCCTTGTTACTATGGGAAAAAATGGCGTTGGCATACTTAAAGACCTCTTTTCGCAGCTTGTAGATGTTCCAAAAGCAGACAGGCCGATAAGATACTTTTTTATTGCGGGGACTAATAGGGAGCTTCAAGAAAGGCTATCTCAGAAAGTCCTAGCCAATCATCTTACACATATAACTGTACTTGGCCATATCCCCCATAAAGAAATGGCAGAGCTTATGAATATAGCATCCCTTGTCGTATCAAAACCAGGTGGAGGCCAAACAGTGCAGTGCCTTACAATGGGCAAGCCTATGGCCATTCCCTTTGCACACAAGCTCTGGGAAGGCGGAAACCAGCATGAGCTGGAGCAAAATAGCCTTACCTCTCCGCTATCTCAGGAGCTTCCGCTACATACACAAATAGAAACAATGCTTGCTCCCAAACGTCCAGTAAGCCTTCTTAATTGGCAGGAGCGCATTTCAGAACTTCTACATCTGTAAGCCCCATGCAATGGCAAAAATAGATCCAGATAGCTGTTACCATGAGTGTGAAAATAGCAATTGGAAAACCTGATGCCATATGCGTTTTCCAGTTAAGCGTAATGCCATAATTTGCCGCTTGGGTACTTACAATAATGTTTGCAATGCTGCCTACGATACTCATATTGCCTGCAAGAGTACTTGATAAAGCAAGCAAGGCGCCATCAAAGTGATTCTGCGCAAAGGGAAGCAGCAACATGACGGCAGGGACGTTTGAGAGTAGATTTGAAAGAATAGCTGAAGTTGAATAAAGCCATACCGGCGCTGAAAGATCTATGTGGTACTCTTGCAAAAGCTGCAAAAAAGAGGTCATCATCTCAGTACGATTAAATTCATAATTGACGATGAAAAGACCAATAAATAGTACAAGGAGCTGCCAGTCTATAAAATTGAGCATCATATGAGATGCCATACGCCTGCTTAAAAGCAAAAATCCTGCAATAGCTAAAGAAACGTGATCTTTTGGCAAATCAAAGAGAAGAAAGAGCACGAGCAGCATGAAGAGAGCAAATACTCCCTTGCTGCTTTGCCATCTGTCAAAAGGCGGGCTTTCAAAATGGACTTCTTTACTTTCCAAATGCCAGCTTTGTTTTGCCTGCCAGGCTATCACTGCCCAGGCAATACCCCACCCCACAATACAAGGAACGAGTGCGTAAAGGGAGTATTCAGCAAAGGGCATATGAAGCACCTGCCCAATGAGCATATTTTGCGGGTTACCAATAAGGGTCATTGCAGAGCCAATATTTGATCCACAAGCAAGGCCGAGCAAAAAGGCGATAGGATTGAGCTTTTTTTTCAGGCATATCCGGATAACGAGAGGTGTCATAGCAAGACATACAATATCATTTATTAACACCGCTGAAAGTGTCCCTGAAACAATAATCAAAAGAAATAAAAATCCTCTAGGGGTCAGCGCATGTTTTTCTACACGATTGGCAACCCAGGTGTAAAATCCGCTATAGTAAAACTGTGCTGAGATAATCATGAAGCTAAAGAGAATAGCAATGGCAGAGATATCAATATCACCAACTGCTTGCTGAAGAGAGAGATTTTTCAAGGTTATAAAAGCAATCGCGCCTAAAAGCGCAATTCCAGTCCGGTCTAGTGCTAATCCTGGCAAATTGCCAAGCACCATACCAAAATAGACAAGGCAGAATACTGCTAAAAGCCAAAATTCCATATCTTCTCCTATCACACGCAGAAAAACGGATCAAGCCAAATTCATGATTGTTTTACGTATTTATTTGAAAAAATTGGAGAAATTTTCTACTGTGGTCTTTATGAAACTGCTCATTTGTTTACTGCTCTTTTTCCCACTTTCACTTCAATCGCTCGTGCTAGAGAAGCTGGACATAGAAAATACCTTCGCTCACAAAAAAGTAGGTTATTTCGTAGGATCTTTTGATCCTTTGCATAAAGCTCACGAAGCTATGGCAGAAAAATCACTAGAGCTATGCGACTATGTCCTCGTTTATCCAGCCTGGGGTGGAGATCAGTATAAGGTGAGATCTCCTATTGAAATTCGCTTAGATATGCTCTTTGAGGTCTTTGCAGATCATCCATCAATCATCGTAACGAAACTTTCACCAAAAGAATTACAAAAAAGGCTGCTGCCAAGCAGTGCATCATTTATTGGCATTATTGGATCAGATACTGCACTCTACTTAAGCCCCAATCCCGATACTTCCATTTACTATATGACAGGACTTGAGATTTCGCCAGAATATGCACTCCATACTTGGGGAAGCTGCATGGCGCTTCCCGCAGACTCTTTTATCGTTTTCCTGCGAAATAATGACGATTTGAGCAAGCTAGGTGGCTATATTCGTGAAAGGCCCATTTGCGCGCTGATTAGTCTCGAAGAAGGCAGATACATTTCATCCACAAGTATTAAAAATTCGCTTAAGAAAGGCGAAGGGGTACATGAACTTGTTTCAAGACCTATTCTTGATTGGATTCAAACTTATAATATGTATCAGAGGTAAGCTTTGACATCAGGATTGTATGCACTCCTTATTCTTGCTGCCGTTCACCTCTTTGCAAACCAACCTCGGGGACTTGGATGGCTTTGGCAAGGAAGGTTTTTATCGTTTGCAGCTGGCATCTCTTTTGCATACGTTTTTGTAGATCTGCTCCCATCGCTTGAAGAAAAGCAATCCATTTTACATGGACTCCTTCCCTATGCTGCAAAACATGCGTATGTGCTTTCGCTCTTTGGACTTCTCTTTTTTTATGGGATACATACAAAAAGCACAAATACAATCAAAAGCTACTGGCTGCCGCTTAGCGGCTACTTCTTTTTTAACTTTTTGGTTGGGGCAAGCCTTACAGATCCGAAGGATCCGGAAATACAGCCAATTGCGCTCTTTACCATTGCTATGGCCATGCACTATTTTGTACGCGATCACTCTGCGAAGGAGCTAAATGATGCCCTATTTGAGCATAGAGCTCGCTGGCTGTTAGTTATTGCGCTCTTTGCTGGCTATTTCATAGGCAAGGAGCTGCATATTTCAGATGCCTTTGTAGCAATTGCCGTCTCCTTTATCTCTGGAGGCATGATCCTCAATGCGCTCCATTATGAGCTCCCAAAACGAGAGCAAGTAGGATACTTCTTCTTCGTTACAGGAGCCCTGCTCTACACTGCCATCTTACTTAGCCTTGGAGAGTCCTAATACTATCCAGTAATAAACCTTTTTGCCCAACCAAATAAACTGTTTGGCACTTCAGGAAGCTCTGGAACAACCTTTACAATTTGAGGAATAGGCTCGAGCACATTTTTAACAACAACAGGAGTAATTCCCATGCTCTTTTCAATTTCAAAGGTGCGATTTTCTAAGAAACAGTGTGTAGCTGCATCTGGAATATGAACTGCCTCAGCTAATTTTGGCAAAATGACTTCCTTGATAGGCTCATCTACAGCTTCAAGTGTCAGTGTATGATTTGCTGCGATGAAGCAATGGGTTTCAGGATCAAGGTCTAATGCCTTCTTAACTACTTCTTCGGTGCTATTTTGCACGACTGGAACTTCTACTGTACGAGAGAAAAGACCAGAGATACTCAAAACGGATACAGCTACAATTGCTGCGCCAGCCAATGTGATTGCAATAGGCCGAGCATAGCTTTTTTCCTGATCGCTCGTAAGTCTAGATTCTTGCCAAATTCGAGAAATTCCAAGAAGAGTCAGTGAGCCGCCAACCGCAAGTGGTCCAACAATTGGCACCCTTGAAACTTGTGTGAAGGCAATTCCGACTCCTTCTTGAACTTTAGAATTATTATAGAGTGCTGCTGCACCTTGCCTAATTGATGATGTTACATTCATAATATTCATAACAAGACCTTTATGTTTAGTATACAACTACATCTATCCTCCAGTTACGATATTTCTGCAAGGATAAAAATAAAGAATAGACTGTTTTATGTAAGCGAGAGACTGCCCTAATTTACTCGGCGTTGTTGCATAAATCACCACTGAGGCACTGAGTAAATCCAGAGCTTTAAACATTATGACCAGCTTAGGGATGCCGTACAGTGAGCAAACTATTAACTAATCCTTCTCCCTATCTCATCCCTCTCAGTGAGCTCAGTGCCTCGGTGGTTAATTATGCAACAAGGCCAATTTACCCTGCCATTTTCTTCTGCTTACCTTATTAATATTTTGTGGGCTTTGGGAGGACTTTGCCATTGTAGCTATCGGCTCGGAGAATTACCGCCACTTTTGCCTCCCTGTAGAGAGTCTGCGGGGGCAAAATAGTGACCTGTTCAAAATAAGGCTCAAGCTGCTCTTTAAACTTTACTAGAGCAGCCTCTTTGTAATCTGGAGTTGTAAATTCGACAAAGTAGCCGCTTGAGCCTTTATCAAATGAAGGCAAGAGCACGAATTGGTTATAGCGAAGATTTTGAAGATTAAAGAAGTAGGCTCTTTTTTGCTGATCTGCATAAAAAGAGAGAAGGCTTGTCACTTGGTAGCGATCTGAAAAGAGGAAATGTAGTTTCGGATTATATCCAGAGGCTGCTAAAGCTTCTTTAAGATTTTGCGCACCAAGTCCTTGTTTAAATGGATTTATTCGATAGGGCAGACAAAGTGTACATCCTATGAGCAAAAGAGAAAGGCAAGATCCTGCTATAAGCCATCTTCTAGAGGCATAGACTGCCATCAAAATAAAGGCGGTTGGATAACAGGCAACAGCCCAATTTCCTTGCACCTTTTCAAAAAATGAGGCCAAAAACACTAGAGCAAAATAGAAAATCGTGCTCGCAGAAAGCAGCATAAAGCCTCTCACCTTGCAGACAGCAGCAATAATAAGGATAAAAAATATGGGCGATGCAAGGGCCAGTTGCGCACCCAAAAATTCGAGCGGATTTGGGCTTGAGAGGCTCTTTATACTTGCCTCAACATGATGAAAGGTAACAAAATTATGTTCAATATTCCAAACAAGGCTTGGAATAAGCCCCAAAAGAGATAGCAGAATGCCAGAGGCGATATTTTTTCTATACACACACGCTATAGGCACCCACACCGCATATATAGGCCACTTCCAAAGCGCGCCAAGAGCAATAAGGATGCCTGCTATTCTAAGGTCTTTTGTAGCCGCGAGCAGTGCTAGAGTCCAAAAGAGGACAAAAGCTGAGTCAGTCGTTGCAAAAAAGCCAGAAAATATCCCAAGCGGTGAAAATGAAAAAGAGAGAGCCGCCCACACACTCTTTTTTTCTTCAACTTGGCACCTTCTTGCAAGAAAGTAAATTGAAAATGAAAGGAGTGTAGAAAATATGAGGCTCATGAAGCGAACTCCAAGCTCCGTATCTCCAAAAAGGCTGCATCCAGCTGCAATTTGAAAGGCTATGCCGCAAGGCTTACTGTAGTAGCAGTAAGAGAGCATTTTGCTCCATGTCCAGTACTGCGCCTCATCAGGCATAAGAGGGATATCGGCAAAAAGGATCATGCCAAGCACAACGAACTTTGAAACTAAAATCCAGAAAAGAAGCTTCATGACTCCGGCAAGCTAAAGAGATCCTTTACAGCTTGAATGGTAGTATCTTTTCCAATTGCACCGATAGCATCTAAAAGCGGAATTTTTTTGGGGCATACCTTTTGGCAGTTTTGTGCATTGCCGCAGCCAGATACGCCTGCATTTGTCATCATAGTCTCAAGCCTTTTTACCTTTTGCATGCCGCCTACTGGATGGAGGTTAAAGAGCCGCACCTGGCCGATAATTTGCGGTCCCATAAATGGAGATCTATCGCTCATTTGAGGACAGGCTTCTACACAGCAGCCGCAGGTCATGCACTGGGAAAGATGATACATCACATCCTGTTTTTGCTCAGATATCTTTGGGCCAAAATCTTTACCCTGCGAATTATCAGCTTCAACCCAAGCAGCTATTTTTTTGAGGTTATCAAACATCGATGTCCTATCAACAATAAGATCTCTGATAAGGGGAAATTTGGTGAATGGCGCAACTGTTATGGTGGTATCGTCTTTTATCAGCTGATCGATAAGTGCAGTACACGCCTGTCTTGGCTTGCCATTGATAATCATCGAACAGGAGCCGCAAACTTCCTCTAAACAGCCCGCTTCAAAGGCTACAGCTTGCGTGCGCTCTCCCTTTTTATTTATGGGATTGCGCTGAATTTCCATAAGACTTGAGATAATATTTGCATGAGGCTTCAGCTCAAGCTCAAACTCTTCCCAATACTGTTTTCCAGGCTGTCCACGAAAAATATTTAGCGTATATTTCATACAGGTAATGGTATCTCGTTTGGAAGGTTTTCAAAATGGGGAATACTCTTTTCTTGTTTCGAATAGTCTCTTAGTACCGGTGCAATATATCTCGTATCGATAGGTTTGTAGGTAATATCTGGCTCTAAGGTCTTAGGATTCCAGGTAGCGATAGTGGTTTTTAGCCAGTTTGAATCATCTCGAGATGGATATTCATCTTTGGCATGGGAGCCTCTACTTTCATTTCTTAGAAGCGCGCCTTTTGCAATTACTAAAGCGATTTCAAGCATAGGCTCAAACTGATTTGCAAATATATAGCCTTGGTTAGCTATACGGCCTGTATCATCAAGAGATATTTTCTTTTGGCGCTCTCTAAGCTCTTTGATCTTATCTATTGTTTGTATAAGGTCACTATTATTTCTCTTAACGGTGACGTAGCGCACCATCCAATCAGAGAGCTCATCATAGAGCTTATAGATATTTTCCTTGCCAAATCTGGATGTAATCTCAGCTCGCTTTGCCTGCTCTATTTCTAGCTCTCTATTGGATGGTTCTTTCTGCTTGCCAAACACTTCTACAAAACGGTCAACTTCATGTGCAGTAACAAGCCCTCCAAAGATGCAAGAGAGAAGCGAATTTGCACCAAGCCTATTTGCTCCGTGATAAAGAAAGTCCGATTCACCGCAGTTGAAGCAGCCATCAAGATTTGTCATCTGGCGATAGCGGCTAAAGCGGTCGCTTTCACCTGTTGCTGGCCAATCTACCCAGGCTCCTCCCATAGAGTAGTGAACTGCAGGAAAAATCTTCATGGGAAGTTTTTTGGGACTATCGCCAGTAAATTTTTCGTAGGTATCTAATATAGATTCAAGTTTTTTCAGTTTCTCGTGAGGAAGGTGAGAGACGTCAAGGTACACCTGCATGCCATCACCGCAGCCAAGCCCCTGCTCGCAAATACGTAAAATCTCTCTTGATGCAATATCCCTTGGCACAAGATTGCCATAGGCAGGATAGAGCTCTTCAAGAAAATACCACGGTTTTCCAGTAAGTCCCGCTTTTACTTTTCTTCCATCGTGTGAGATAAATTCTTTGTCAGAATTGCCATGCACCCAAAGCCTTCCGCCCTCTCCCCTACTAGATTCTGACATAAGGCGCATCTTATCCTCACCAACAATTGCTGTAGGATGTATTTGGATAAATTCTCCGTTTGCATACTGCATCCCTTGCAAATAAAGCCTGCCATTTGCAGCTCCAGTACAGAATGTAGAATTGGTAGATTTTTTAAAGAGCACTCCAAGGCCGCCAGTTGCTACGACAACAGCATCTGCGTGAAGAACTTCTAACTTCATGTTAAAGTGATCCATCATCACAATACCAGATGCTCTTCCTGCCTCATCTTGGCAAAGCCTCATAAATTCGTGGTTTTCAAACTTTTGAACAAGGCCTGCTACTTCATATCTTCTCACTTGCTCATCAAGTGTATAAAGAAGCTGCTGGCCGGTAGATGCTCCACAAAAGACTGTTCGATGGAAGAGCGAGCCGCCAAAGCGCCGCACATCAATATTGCCTTCAGCAGTACGGTTGAAGGGACATCCAAGCCTATCCATCATGCGGATAATACCTGGTGCGCTAAGACACATCTCTACAACTGGAGGCTGATCTGCCAAAAAGTCTCCACCCTTTATTGTCTCATAGGCATGAATGAGCGGTGAATCTCCCTCATTTTTTATGTTGAGAGCAGCATTGATACCGCCTTGAGCACAGACAGAATGGGAGCGCTTTACTTTTGTGATACTGACAAGTTTTACCTTAATACCAAGCTCACAGAGGCGCATTGTGCATGCAAGGCCTGCAAGTCCACCTCCAACAACCACTACCTCTTTTTTTGTCATACTCTTAATACCGTAAGTTGATCCAGTATACGCCCCAGATGCAGGCAAGCCCTAAAAATATCAATAGACACATTAGCGCATTTGAGAAAATGCGGACAATCCTCTGCCCACGCTGCGAGGCTGCCACTCCCCAGGTAATCGCACATGTCCAAAGACCATTACAGCCATGAAATGCAGCAAGGAGCACGAAAATCGAATAAAGTATGCACAGATACACTGATTTATAGGTTTCCCGGAGCATGAGCAGCACTGCCGTACCGAAGTTGTCTGACATAGCCACAAGCTCACCTAGGCCTGGTTTTAGTTCCTGCATCTTTGCCACAATATTTTTTTGCAGCAAAACTTTTTCATCCGCTTTTACTTTTTCAGCATACTCTTTATTATACTGCTCAGGAGGCGGCATGATAAATGGCTCCTTTCGCCTGAGATCCTCAGCAGCTTTATCTATGTTTGCTCTATCAAAAAGAGCAAAGTCAAGTCGTGGAGCTAGCGTATAAAGGCCAGGATCAAGTGACACTTTCACTAAATGTTCGCTAAACACTCCTGAAGATACCTCAGTTGGCACTTTGTAAAATCGCATGTAGTAGACATGAAGCCCGATTGCGACAATTAGAAGGATTGAAGTTACTCTTTGCCAAGTATATGCAATATTTTTCCAGTAAGGAAGCTGCACATGCGAGCCATCTGTAGGAATAGAATTTATTCTTGCCATCCAAATACGCTCAAAACCTAGCCAAACATGTAGAGCTAGAGGAAGGCCTATGAATGCAAGTTCGATAACCTGAAGATAAGGGAGGGTATGAATCCAGTTCACAGCCTCTATAAAACCCTTTCCATCATCTCCCAAAAAAAGCGTAGCTTGAGAATTTGTAAAAAGATGCTCGCATAAATAGAGCAAAAAGAAAAAACCAGCTATTGACTGAAGCCTTCTTCTTAACAAGGCGCCTCCGATGCATCAAAAAATGCAAGATATCCAGGAATATAGATAAATGGGTGCTCCTTTTTGGGATTTTTGGCAATCTCATCAATCTCTTGAAGATGTCCATAGAGCTCTTTTTTGATAGAATCTAGATCCATCTGCTTACACTCAGAAATAACGGATACAAGCTCCTCAATCTTTTCTAGTAAAGGCATAAAAGCATCGCCATTTTCGCAAGGCGGCTCAAAGCATTCAATGAGGGACCTGATTGTGTGGGATTCTCCAAGCCACTCAGGTCCCCACTCCTTAAGATGAGCAGATCGCTTTTGCAAGAGCTCTTCTCTGATAATCTTTTCGTAGCTACGAAGCTCGTTCATAAATTCAAGACACATCGGAAGAAGCATCTTTGCACGGGCAGCTACAGTAATTTTTGCATCAAAGAGCAAATGGCAGTAGCTTCTCAGATGTTCGAGAAGTGAATCTATAGATTTTGTTTCATCTACAACTACTTGTGCCCACTCCTCAAAGCCCAGTTTTATTCCTTGAAATGCCCTCATGCAGAGAGGGGCATCAGATAAGGGGCAAAGATTTGCAAGTATTCCATATTTTGGTTCAAATATGTGCTCCTTAGCACGAGAGGCTGCAAGCCTTAGCGTTTTAGCCAAGGCCTTTTGATCAACATCCATCAGGGCATGTCTATCGAGAAGGCCAATGTCCAGGAAGATCTCATCTTCGACAAGTCTTGCAGCCCTCGCCTGCCTTTCACGATACAAATTCCATGAATCTTCGATGAGGTGCTGTTTTTCGAAGGCCTCTAAGATGATATCGACCCTTTCTTCTTCAAAGGTCTTTACATACTGCATCTCCTTTGCAAACTGGATGAGCTTTGTCACATAGTCATCAAGCTGATAAGCCTCCTGCATAATTTCAAGACGCACTTTATGCTCTTTAACATGCATAAAAAAGGAAAAGGGTTTTATAAAGGGATAGCGCTTTTCAATGCCATGAATCTGGCTGACAAGGGTATCAAAAAGGTTTTCATTCGCAACCGGAGCAAGCTCTTGCTGGGCAGTTCTTACAATTGGCCTTCTAGTCTTTTCAAGCAGGCTTAAAAACTCCTCTAGTGTATCTAGCGCAGTTAAATAAGCGCTTTTTATTTGAAGGGGGGATTTTTTAAGCTTTAGCCTTGCGGCATGCTCTGCCTCCTCTATCTTGGGCTGGATCTCTTCTATTCGTATCCAAAAACCTCTGAAAATATAGTTTATATCATCTTTAGTTTCTGCCTTGCTAAATGCCCTGAACGGATTTTCAACATCCTTTAAAATACCAGACACCTCTTGAATAAGCTGAGAAATAGCTTGGGAATCCAAACTGCATATCTCTAAAAACCTTCGCGTTTCAAGAAGCTCATAATAGAGCCTAATAAGCTCATCTCGAAGGTCTTTAAGCCTACTTGAGCGATGTGTAATTTCGTTTCTAAGCTTTACGACATCATGCTCATAGGGCATCTCTTGACACATCTCTAAAAGATTTTTACTTGTGAGCTGCCCTAGATAAAAGCGTGCAAGGCCCTTCTTAAGTTCATCTGTCAGCTTTTTCCGCATATCGACGAAATTTTCGAGAAGATCATTGTATGGAGAGATATTCCAGAACACCTCAAAAAGACGTCGCTTTATTGCAGATTTATCATCCTCAGCGCGGATTTCGCATGACTCAGATTCTTTTGCAAATCTCGTAAGGATCTCTGGCATATCTTTCTTAAGCTCTAAAAAATCCTTGTATAGAGACCTAAGCTTCTCTTCATTTTCAGAATAGGTTGATTTTGCAAGGTCTTGTCTTGAAATTTCGAGAGCCTTTACTCTCTTTGCAAGCCCGCTAAATTCCTCCTCGAGATCTTTGTATTTTTTTATCTCGGTGGTGAGTGTTGCAAAGGAATGGGCATACTGCTTCATCACTTCAATTTTTTCTGATCGCTCTTTTGCATGGTTGATAAGCTCTTCTAACTCTTTGTAGGAGGTATCATAAAACTCTTTTGCTTCATCGCTGCTTGCACCCTCATACATTTTATGAAGGATGCGATTAGCTTCGTTTGGAAGATCTGTATAGGCCATGAGTTCTGGAGAAAAAAGCTGCTGCAGCAGTGGAGCAGCCCTGGTTCGAAATGCTAATTTCATCACATCTAGCGGATTTTCGGTAACGTGCGGCTTTAGCTCTTGAGCAACCGGCTCTTTTGGTTTTGGCTTATCGATTATCTTTGGTTTAACGAAGCTTGCAGCTTTTTCAGTGAAGAGAAAGTCGACAAGGGCATTATAAGAGATCAGGGCATCAGCTGGGGCCTGGCCAATGCGGGGAAGGATCTTTTCAAAAATCTTGAGATAGATTTTTTCCCTTCCCTCCTTTTTAGAAGTCATGCCCATCAATATGCGGGCTTTATCTGTTAGCGTAAGAAAACCTAAGACTTGAGGATCAAGTGTAAGAAGAAGTTTCTTGAGATCATCATCGCTATAGTGTGCGATAAGCTTTTTTGCATCTTTCGAAAATGCGCTCCAGTCAGTCATCAATTCCTTCACATTCGTTTGCTCACTTCTCTTTTTACAGGAGCTCATACTTCTTTACAAAAAAAAAGTCGGAAATTGTACAAGGAAAACTATGAGCACTATACAACCAGACGATCGTTTTTATGATCGAGTACAGCCAAACCGCCTTTCGCAAAAGGATGAGCGGATACTATCGCTTGAAAAAAAGCTATCTCATGCATTTCGAAAAGGATTAAATGTTCGCATACAGGGATTGCATCGCCTGGCGCCATCTGATCACCTGCCGATTGAAGCTACTTTTCAGAGAAATAAAGGCAAGCCAATACATGTGCTTAGCTGGAACATGCTCTCTGATACTCATCTTGGCAACTACTACCGTAATATAAGTATTGTTACTAGGCTGCTAGAGGATCCTGCTATTTCAGCTTCAAACAAATTTAAATCGGCAGGACATTGGCTTCTTTTTTTCATCGCAGACCACCTTAGAAAATCACAATCTAATGAGATTACGATCGATAAAAATTCTCTGATTAACTTTTTGAATGAATACAAATTTGACAAAGCTTTTTCGCAAAAAGATGCTAAAGAGATCGTTGATCACTATCTTGAAGGAGATCAAGAAGAGCTTTTTATGCAGTCTATCGCCCACGCAGTAGAAATTCATTTTTCGATAACTGAAGGCTATCTTCGCTGGGAAAACCGTTTTAGTCTTATAAAGACAAATAAAGCACTCCTTAGAGAATTTACAAACCAAGACATCATCTGCCTTCAAGAATGCACAAATCCCAAAGATATATCGACACTTTTATCAAAGAAAAATCACGAAATGATCTCTCACAGCGTGCGGGCAGGAGATCACGCTGTCATCATCTTTGATCCCCAAAAGCATGAAATTATGAAAGATCAAAACAATAAGCCTCTTATTAGAAAATTTAGTTTGGGGCATAACAGTAAACCCTGCATACTTGCTGTCCTAAAATCGGCGACCGATAAGACAGCATCCCCCTTTATTATTGGATCTATACACCACCCTGGTGGAGATGAAGATGAACTTGAGCTTGTCCAGAATGAACTTCAGGAAGTGCAGGGAAATGAAGATTATGATGTTCTTGTTATGGGTGACTTTAATCATATTGAGGACTTTTTCAAAAAAACCACTAAAAAGTTTGCGGTTATAATGCCAGGGCATGCGACGATGGCGGGACCAGACTATGGAAGTACTAATAAATCAATTGATGGCATCTATACGAATAGAGCAACCAAAATAGGGCTAAAGGTTGTAGAAATGCCCATAGCACCATCAATCACGCTTCCTTTACATATCAGTATTAAATTGTCCAAAAAGTAACGATTAATTATACTGTTACCATGACCGGACATCCTGTATCTGTAATTGTTGAACGAACTATTACAAAAGGCAATAAAGAAGCCTTTGAAACACTCTTAGAAGAAATTATAAAGGCAAGCAGCGCATTTCCAGGCTACCTTGATACACGCATACAAAAGCCTGAAAATGAGCATGATCACACCTATAGAGTGCTCTTTCGCTTTGACTCGCAAAAAAATTTAGATAACTGGATTTCCTCAAAAGAGCGGCATAAAATTGTAGAAAAAATTGATAAGCTTCTTGAAAAACCAACCAATCCCCAAATCATAACAGGTCTAGAAACCTGGTTTGCAATTCCTGGTCAAAAAAGCATCACGCCGCCCCCTCGCTACAAGATGGCAGTAGTTACTCTTGTCGCGATAACACCCCTCCTCATGACCTTTCACTATCTTTTCGGCGACTATCTGGCAAAACTCCCCTTTGTAGCGCGCTTTTTAGTCTCCTCGCCTTGTATTGTTCTCATCATGACCTACTTTTGGATGCCCCTGATAACCAAACTCTTCAAATTTTGGCTCTACCCAAAAAAATCTTAACCTAACGTTACCTACAATGCGATCTCCAAAAACTTCGAACTGCATTAAGGACAGTTTGTATAGCGGAGCTATCACTTTTTTTGTTGTGGTCGGGATGGTGGGCAAGAGATGCTTTACGAAATTGAGCAGCAAAGTTTTCACAGCTCCAGCCAGGAAAAGTCCGCTCTAACACTGGAGGGCAATCAAGTGCTTCTGGGTGAGCAAGCACCCACTCCATACGAGATATGTCAGGCAATGTATCGAGATACTCGACATCTTCCACAGTAACGCCTCTGCAATTGACTACATTTTTTAGCTTTTCATTTTCCTGAAACTCTGCAGTTGAAGTCTGCTTTAGCATATAAAGTGCCTGTGCGGCATTTACGATACGAACTACATTTTGTAAAGGAGCAGCCTGTTTTAGGCTTCTATAGGCAGAAAGAATTGCAGTTGAAGCTCGAAATAATCGCATGCAAATGTTTGTAACAGGCATCATCTCAAGGCCTGCAAGACCAAGTGCTGTTATAACTTTATCCTTCAGAGACTTTTCATGAGAGAGCTGAGTGTAGAGAGCGTACGTTCCTCCAAGAATATGAATCATATTGGCAGCATATTCTGAATGGGTAAAGGCTCTGACTCCCCAATAGGCGCATGCCGACCCAAAAAGTATGAGCTCTCCTGTGGAAAGGGAAATTTCGCCTGCCTTTAGAAGATGAGCTTTCTCTGAGTCATCAGCTTTTAATCCATATGTTTCCAAAAGGGCAAAAGCACGATGGTTTTTCTGACTTATTGCAAGAGATAAAAGTGTCTTTTCCTTTGGAGCAACTCCCTCCATCAAAAGCTTCTGGAAGACATCCATCTGCTCTTCTTTAAGCGCTAAGTGAAGAAGAGACTCCCCACTTTCTTTACAATCTGCACCAACGAGAAGAAGGGTTAAAAAGCCATTAAAATCGTGGGCTATTATCGCTTTTTCTAAGGGAAGCTTGCCGTTTTGGTCGCGTTTGTTAATACGATCGAGATATGCTTTTTTTTGCAGCTCGGTAAGCTCTGGCAGCGCCTCTTGCACAAAGGCGACCTTTTTAGCTATCCGTTTTTCATCCTTTTCAATATCAGGATAAATTAGAGTTTGAACATGTTGTACAGAATCAATAATAGCCATAGCAGATAGTATAATAAAAGAGCGCTTAAATGACTATAATTCCCCTTCAATGCGCGATCTAGGAGTCGATTTAAATTCTTTTTTAGCTGCAAAAAATCCCATAAAACATGCCTGTTGAACTATGTGTAAAGGAGCCCTTTCACTGTTGTTAACCTCGGCACAGGAATTGAGTATCAAACCCTGGAATATGCAACTACTGTCTAAACAAAGCAAAAGCCAATGACTTAGCCTGCGCCAAGGCATAGGACGAAATGGCATAACTTCGATTATTGAAAATAATGAATTGCAAGGCTGAATGGTACGTTATAGGAAAGTCTTTGATAAAAAACTATCCTATCGATACCATACGAATGAAGTGTCCTACTGGCCCTAGTTTTATTTCAACATCCATAGGGAAAAATTTATGAAATACTGTATCAAAAATATGCTCGCACTAGTTTGTGCGACAGTTATGTCCTTGTCATCTTCTGGAAGCTTAAGCGCTGGCTTTTGGACTCCTCTTAACAATCCGCCTCCTTTTGCTACCCCTATTGATCCTGGCCTCGGAAGCTGTAACAACCCACTTTTGTTAACAGATGGATCGATTCTCGTTCAAAATGTTGGATTTAATGTAATAACTCCTGAAATCTGGAAGTTAACTCCGGATAACTTTGGAAGCTATGTAAATGGCACCTGGTCGCAGCTTGCCTCTTTGCCGGATGGATACCTCCCATATGGCTTTGCTTCTGCGGTTTTAAAAAATGGAAAAGTTATCTTTATTGGTGGTGAATATCTTGGACCAGACTTTACCTGGTCAGAGACAAATCTCGGAGCTATCTATGATCCTGTGGCCGATACTTGGACTCAGGTCATAGGCCCCGATTTCTTTACCTGGGATCCATATGATCTTGCATTTAATATTGCAAATCATGGCAACAATCCTTCAACTGATCATCCTGTTGGAGATGCAGCCTCTGCAATACTCAATGATGGTACATTTATGCTCATGGGGTCAAAATGCAGAGCAGCCGCACTCTGGGATGGGAAAACAATCCCTCCAGTATGGCGTGAAACCGGTACTGCAACAAAATACGATCTGAATGACGAAGAGGGCTGGACATTGCTCCCAAACGGTAAAGTGCTTGCCCCCATGAACAATGTGGATGCCGTAGTTGGTGTTCCAAACTACGTTCCAATACTGACAGGAGCACAAACGTACAATCCTCGCACTGGAAAATGGCAATTTACTCCGAGTACTATTGTACAACTTTCCGCTTGCTGTGATCCAAACACAGTACCTGCCGGCGAAATAGGCCCAAGCCTCTTGCGGCCAGATGGAACGGTATTTGTCGTAGGCTCTAATGATGGATTCACCGGCATATACGACACAAAGAAAAATCTTTGGAGACCAGGCCCAAGACTACCTGTAGACCCTACTCTCGGCCAATTATGCAACACCGATGGAATAGGTTCAGTACTGCCAAATGGAAATGTATTTTTTAATGCAGGCCCGTATCAACCTCCATTCGGCTTCGGAACTGTTTTTTTTGAGTTTGATGGCACGCAATTTATTCAGCAGCCACCAGCACCTCCTGTTTCACTTTCGCCAGATTTTTACACCGGTTTTTACACTTCAGTTGTATTGCCCACTGGACAAATTTTTGTTTGTGACAGCGCTACAGAAAATGCATACATTTACACAACTGATGATCCGACATATAAGAAAAAATGGGCTCCCAAAATATCATGCTCGCCTGAAAAAGTACGCCGTGGCAAAACATATAAAATTGCAGGCAGACAATTCAATGGTATGACGCAAGCCAGTGCTTGTGGAGACGATGCTCAATCTGCTTCGAACTATCCACTTGTCCGCATAATAAATGATCGAACCGGCCACGTCAAATACTGCCGCACGCATGATCACAGTTTCATGGGGGTTGCCTCAAAGAAATGCGTTAAAACGTTCTTTGATGTCCCACAAGATCTAGAAAAAGGACCAAGCAAGATAGAAGTTGTAGCCAATGGCATTCCATCAAAAGCAAAGCCTATTTATGTACGTTAATTAGTATCTATAGGCTGAGATCCCAGAGACCGCCATGAGTTGTTGACAGAGCAAGCATGGCGGTTTTTTGCGCAACCGCTGCAACCATATAATCAAGCACCTAACCTACTCTCATGCTTTGATGTTGCAGCCACGGTATTTTTGCCCCGGCACTTTTTCACCAAAAAGAGCTTCACACTTTTGCCCAAACAGGAGTAAGCTACCCGATTTGATATTTGGGAAAAGCAGTTATACCCATTCAAGTTCAAGAATTGGTATAAATAAAATAATAAAGAGAAAGAAAGCATGAACGTCGCAGTAGTCAATTATTTTGTAGACCTTGCAGAGAGAAACTTTCGTTTTGCCATGCATAAAGCGGAAAAAATTCCAGATATATTTGCGCGCGAGCAGATTATACGCAAAATGGTAGTAGCAGGTGTGAAGAACCAAAGTGCTGGCGCTATTTTTGAAGTGCTCGATTATCTACAGCAGCATACAGAACTTGTTTCAGACCGCCTTATGGCAAAGATAGAACCTCATGCCCAAAAAGCAGGCTTTTCAGTATCAATATATGAAAAAGAACTCGGGTTTACACTTAAGCGCGAACAAGATGCGCAAAAAAAGCATTTCACAAATCGAGTCAGGGCAGATTTTGCTGCAGCGATGGAAGAAACAGAACTGGTGTCAGATGAGAAAGCACGCCGGCAGCTGATGCGCCATATGGTAGTAGCAAGTGTAAAAAAGCAGTCAGAGCTGCCACCTTTTATGGAAGCACTAGCATATCTACGTAAACAGCCTATTCTTGCAACAACAGAGGTTTTGGCAGGCATAGAACACTATGCACTAAAGGCAGGAATTTGCCAGGTTTCAGAGGAGGTAATTCGGCTTGTGCATGATTTGGGCATCTCTCGTGAGGCATTTAAAGAGGCTCGAGCACTTCTGTATCAAAATGATCCCTACTTAATATTCATTGCTGAAGCTGTACAAGGTCTTCTAGACGGCCTTTTTACAAAATCCAAAATAGATTTTGCTGCCCAGTGCGATAAAGTTGCAGAGCAGTATTTAGTGCTGCCGGCAAGTGATAACAAAACCCCCTTTGAGCCTGCAAAAGCTTCCCTTGTAGCAAAGTGGCAAGCTCTTTTTGGCAAAAAGGCAACACAGGAAAATCGCAGGTGCCTGCTTAGTATCTATTCACAATTTCTTTCCCTTGGCATGAAAGAAGATGCCGCACGTGTACTTGGTTCATTTGTTAAGCTGACCGCAAGCGATCTCAAGCGTATAGTGAAACAAGTGAAGGAGCGGCAGGCAAGCTTGTGAGAGAATTAGTGCGACGCATGCGATTCGGTAAACCAACTCTTAGCCACGAATTTATTTGTGATCGTTAGGGTAGAAGGGTTCGATGTGGACTGTGACGTCTTGGACTTGCGGCCAGGCGATTTGGATGCTGCGGCGGACGTGCTGGCTAATGGTGTGGGCGATATCGACAGATAAATCTGGGTCTACTTCAATGTCGATGTCGACATGAGCGTCTGGCCCATAGTGCTGTATGCGGATTTTTTCTGTGCCTTTAACGCCATCTACGTTCATGGCAGCTTCGCGTACTTTTTCAAATAATTCCCCTTCAGGTGCGCGATCGAGGAGCTGATTTAAGTTCTTTTTTGCTGCAAAAAGACCCATGGCGCACATGCAGGTAGAAATAAGCAAAGCTCCTATTCTATCGCAGATCCCGCTTACGCTTGGAAATAGTGCAGCAGCACCAAGTGCAACAAGAGCAAGGAGGCTATTTAGGCCATCTGTACGAAAGTGAAGGGCTTCAGCAAGAAGAGCTGGGCTTTTTTGCTCTTTTGCCACTTTGCGCATTCTTCTGTAGGAAAACTCTAGCAATAGAACCGTCACAAGAGCAAAAATCCACGCATAGGAATTTATCGTGTAAACCTCAGCACCTGTTACTATGTGCCAAAAAAGTCCCACACCTGCAATCGTCAAAAAAAGTCCAAGCTGAAGACCTGCAATAGGTTCATAGCGGCCATGCCCAAAGGGATGCTCCTCATCTGGCGGCCTTGCTGCAAGGATTATAGAGAGCACCAAAACAAGGCTTGAAAGCACATCGGCAAGCGTAGCAAGGCTATCCAAAAGAAGTGTTTTACTATCAAAGAGCAAAAAGCCAATAAATTCAAAGATGACAATCAATAAGCGGACAGCAATACCGACACAGGCAACGCGAATTACAGCTCGATTTCGTTCTTTCCTTGCCTGCAGGACAGAATCAGAGAGTGCAACTTGATCAGGAAATCGCATGAAAGAGCCTCTTCACATTATCTGTGGTGCTAGCTGCGAGCTTCTCTACGCTAACTCCTCGAAGGTTTGCAACAAATTTAGCTGTCTCAACAAGATAGGCAGGTTCATTTTGTTTTCCCCGATAGCCTTGAGGTGCAAGATATGGAGAATCTGTCTCTAAAAAGATATGATCCTCCGGCAGATATTTTGCAACTTCTTGGAGCGCTATACTTTTACTGAAAGTAACGATACCAGAAAATGATACAAACCAACCTCTATCAACTGCCTCTTTTGCTTCCTGAAGGCTGCCTGTAAAACAGTGAAGCATAACAGCCGTATCCTTCGGGATAATGGAAAATAGATCAGAAAAGGCATCTCGGCAGTGTATGACAAGCGGAAGATTTATTCGTCTCGCAAGCTCCAAATAGCGCTCTAAAGATTTTTTTTGGAGATCTTTTGGAGCAAGATTATAGTGATAATCAAGACCCGTTTCCCCTATTGCAACAAGCTCCCCTGATGCCTTCTCTATCGCCTTATAAAAGGCATCATCATCTTTTGCAGCATCATGAGGCGTAAGGGCTGCTGCTGTATAGACTTTAGGTCCAAAGTTCTGCTTGGAAAGTAGAAGTGCTCGTTCAAGATCATCCAGATCGCAAGCGACATTAATAATAGCCTCAAGCCCAGATTCGGCCGCTCGCTTGAGAAGCGGTTCAAGCTCTGGATGGTTGTCATAGGTGAGATGCGCATGAGCATCAATAAACATAGGCTACTCTTTTGTCTTTTTAAGGGCATCTATCACGATATCCGGAGTAATTACTTCCGGTAGAACTTCCGGTTTTCGCTCTCCATTATAGATAACATAGAGAGGAACTCCGTTTCTTCCAAGGCTTCTGATGTATCGTGTGATCGTCTCGTCATTTGTTGTCCAGTCAGCTTTCAGTTTGATTATGCCGTACGTAGCAAAAGCCTTCTTTACCTTATCGGACTCGAGGACAAGCCCATTTGTCTGGCATGTGAGGCACCATTTTGCAGTAACATCGACAAAAACAGGCTTTCCTTGTGCTATAAGGCTCTCTAATCTCTTGAGAGAAAAGCTTTCCCAGCCATCTCCCACCTGCAAATCTTTTTCTACGCTTCTTATTTTGTGAATATGACTGATAAATAGCCAGGAGCCAAAAACCACCAAAATAAGGGAAATGACTTTTGCTATAATTCTTGTCCTCTTTTGTCTATCGAGAGAGCCCCAGTTGCCATATATCCACGCGCCAAATGAAATGATAAATAAGCTCAGCAGAAGATACATTGCAGAGAGGTTTTCCGTCTCAGCATCAAGCACCCATACCAGCCATAAGATAGTAGCAAGCAGAAAAAAGCCCATCAGCTGCTTAAAGGTTACCATCCATCTACCAGGCTTTGGCAAAAATTTAGAAAGCGCGGGGAAAAGGCAGATAAGCAAAAATGGAAATGCCATTCCAAGCCCAAGTGCCGTAAAGATGGCGAAGGAGTAAGCAGGCTGGAGAGTTGCTGCAAACCCAATTGCTGATCCTAAAAGAGGCCCAGTGCAAGGCGCTGCTACAAAAGTTGCAAGAACGCCGCTTGCAAAAGAGGCAAAAAAGCTAGGCGTATCACTTCGTTTTGCAACTGACTGCTCCCAAGATCCTGTGGTACCAGAGACTGAAATGCCAAATTCAAACAGCCCAAAGAGGCTTAGCGACAGCAAAAACAAAATAATGATCATGATGGCAACAAAGACAGGCTCTTGAAGCTGAAAGCCCCAGCCCACAACATGTCCAAAAGACTGCAGCACATATATCGCGCCCGACAGCACCCAGAACGATATAAGAACTCCGAGTGAATAAATAAGTCCATGCCTTGCAAGCAGGCCTCTACTAATACCCTGCAGCTGTACAAAATGCATCAGCTTAATGCTAATCACAGGTAAAACGCATGGCATAATATTTAGTAATATACCTCCCACAAATGCCCAAATGAGAATTTTGGTAAATTCAGATTTGAGGAAAATGCTTATTTCATTGAGCAATTTGCGATACCATACGCCATTTTCAAGCTGAGCGAGGTGCTCATCGACATTTTGCGCCTTAGCCTGCTTGGCTGCTTCATATTTTTGTTCAAAATTTGATGCAGGCTCAGCATGCTTTGGCCTTGCTAAACGAACACTCCAGCTCGATTTTAGCGGTCCAAGAACGCTTTCCTCTTCCACAACAAGCACGCCGCTAAGGGGATAGAGTGTAGTTGCATCGAGAAGCATATCGCTTTTTATCTTTACGATCAGTGTCTTTTTGTCTTTTGAGAGGTCCCAAGATGGCCTATCGTGTGGATTTAGCACATCTTGCTGTTCAAGAAAAAAATCCACATTTTTTACATTTGCAAATGGAAGATCTTGATGGACATGTATCTCAAGAGTATGGTCCCTAATATCTGCTTTAGTAAACTTGGCATCATGGGGAAGCGATCCTCTTGCCTGTTTGAAGATTGAAGTGACGCTCCTTGTCACATTTGGCGCTTTCCCGCCTACAGGAAGTTTCATAACAAAAGATGCACTGCCCGGCACGCAAACTGTTGAGCAGGCAAACCAATCGACATCTGCTTTTAAGTCTACACTCGCTGCTGAAAAATGTGCTGGTGGAGTAATCTTTGTAAGCAGCGTAACTTTTCCGGAATATCCATAGACAACAGCCTGATCGATTTCAAGGCGCTCTGGCGCCGGCCAGAGAGGGTCTGACGCAGAAAAACCCTCTGGAAGCATCCAGCGAATGATTGGACCTTGGCCTGCATCACCTGGATTTTTCCAGTAAAGATGCCAGTCGCCCTGTATTTGAAACTCAAACGCTACCCAAAAGGGCTTTTTCTCTGTAACACTCGCCTCTTCGGAAACCATCTTCACCGAGACGATTTCTTCATTCGTTGAGCTGTAGGGACCTGTGATGGTGTCACTTTCCTCTACTTTTGTGAAGCCTTGGCCATTTTGATTGTACGGCTCAAGCGCAAAAAGTGAGAAACTTATGAAGAGAGATGCGAGAATCAGCTGGATTAATTTTCTGCGTTGCATAATTTGACAAATCGCCCATTTTGTTATACCTTTAATAATCTACAACATGGTGTTATATATGGTGAACGTTTTCCTATGTGAGGGCAATCCTTTTTTTGATGCCTACACAGATTCTGATCTGCTTGGCAAAGTAATTTTTGTATCCCTTATTGTACTTTCCGTGATTACGTGGAGCGTACTGATTCATAAAATCTGGCTCACAAGGCAAGTGCAGAAAAATTCCTGGCAATTTAGAAAATGTTTTTTTGACTCAAAGGGCGAACCCCTTAATGTGCCGCAAAGCATGGTAAAAAATTCTGAATATCCAAATGCTTTTGGCATTATTTATGACGTTCTGCGAACAAAAACGCTTGAAATTTTCGAAAAAAATGGCAAAGACAACCAGCTTTTTAGTGCTGATGTTGCCCTTCTTGAAACCCATGCGACATCGACTATCGGCTCACTTACTAAGTTTTTAGAAAAAAACCTCTACATCCTGTCGACCATTGTCACACTCGCGCCCTTTTTAGGCCTTTTAGGAACTGTTTATGGTATTTTAACTACGTTTACCGAACTAAAGTCGACTACTGGCGGAGGAGGAAATCAGATTATTTTGGGAGGCCTTTCGCTTGCTCTTTCGACAACGGTGCTTGGACTAATCGACGCTATACCTGCACTCATTGGCTATAACTACCTAAAGAATATGGTATATGACTTTGATGCTGAGATGGACCGCTTTGCGACAGATGTACTCTCTACATTAGAACTTCACTATAGAACAGCGGGCGAATAATCATGGGCAGACGTGGTCTTGGAAATAAAGTACTGGAGCTTCCTCAAGAGCCGGCGATCAACATCACACCTTTAGTCGATGTCGTGTTTGTGATACTGATTGCCTTTATTGTTATCGCCCCGCTCCTTGAAATGGATAGAATCGAACTAGCATCGGGAGATTCTATCCCCTCGCATATTCCTGTACGCTTTGAAGATGCAAGTCCTATCCAGATACATGTGCAAAAAGATAATACAATTCTCTTTAATCACAGCCAAGTAACGATGATGGAACTTATGTCACTACTAAGAAAAGCTAAGGCAAATTACCCAGATGCCAGGGCCCAGCTTTTTCACCATAAGGAAGCTTACTTTGGTACCTATCAGGCAGTGAAAAATGCACTCGAAGCATCTGAGTTTAAAGAAGTAGATATTGTCCTTTCACCATCATAGGTAGCATGCAAGCGGCACATACTGCAAATAGCCTCTACACCCCACTTGAATGGCATCCAAAACCAAATTGGACTATATCCTCTATTGTCTTTCTGATGCACCTTGCAGCCCTCATTTTGCTTGCAAACTCTACAACTGCCCTTAAAGCAAAAAAGCAAAACCCTAAAAAGCTTATGGTGCGCACAGTCTCCTTGCAAAGCCCGCCAAAGATGCAGCAGCAGACAAAGCCAAAAAAACCAGTAGAGGCACCTGCACCCATACAAGCACCAGAGCCTATAGTGGAGCCAGAACCTTCTCCACCAGCTCCGGCTCCAGCACCGACGCCTGTGCCAGAGCCTGCTCCTGCACCAATTCCTGCGCCCGCGCCTTCCCCAAAACCTACTGTAGAAAAAAAGCAAGAGGCAAAACCAAAGGCAAAACCGGCGCCTCCAAAAATAAAGCCAAAGCCCAAAGCAGAAGCAAAGTCAAAAGTAAAACCTCAGGTAAAACCAGAGGTAAAAAAGAAGCTGTCAACACCTCCTGTTCCCGCTAAACCAAAAGAAGATACAAGGGCAAAAGAAAAAGCCGCCAAAGAAAAGGCTGCCAAAGAACAAGCTGTCAGAGAGCAAGCTG
This sequence comes from uncultured bacterium, assembly GCA_964462925.1. Classification (GTDB taxonomy): domain Bacteria; phylum Chlamydiota; class Chlamydiia; order Chlamydiales; family FEN-1388; genus SZAS-7. The sequence goes on along the minus strand of CAYWZU010000002.1, from coordinate 79,805 downwards.
CCAAGGAACAAGCAGAAAGAGCAGCAAGACAAGAGAAGGCAAAAAAGCAGGCGCTGATAGACAAGGCCCTCTCTTCATTAGATAGCTCAGGCAGCATTGAGAGCAAAAAGGCAACCGTTCAAGCATCTTCTAGCAAATACCAAGGCTCGTCGCCATCAAAAATTTCAAGCCTTGCTGCCGAATCTTTAGTCGCCATTGACTCAAGCGATGTCGCATGCTGCACACCGCAAGAAAGAACCTACTATGACGAGCTAGTAAGCCGCCTTAAAATAGCCCTAAAGTTGCCAGAATACGGCCAGGTTACTTTAGAGCTTACCGTAAACCGGTCAGGAAGCGTATCTTCCGTCAAAAAGGTAAAATCTAAGAGCAAAAAAAACAGCGACTACGTCCAAAAAGCTATTTTAAAACTATCACTACCATCCTTTGGACAAAATTTTGCAGGGGAAAATAGCCACACCTTCCGTTTAACACTATCAAATGAACTTAATTACTAATATTTGTTCATTCTGTATACTATTTGCCCATGAATAGATTAGAAATTACTGCTGAACAAAGAGCCGAGTTAGCTTCATTATTTGCAGAATATCAATATCCTGATCCTTCCTACCCTATTGAAAAAGTTCAAACTATTGCTCTGCTTTGGTTTGTCGAGCTAGCAAAATGCAGAACAGGCTATAGCAAAAAATTAAATAGACACATCTCCCTCACAACCAAGGAAAAAGAGCTGTTAAAAACTGCTTTTAAAAAAGCATTTGATGTCGATCTTGAATTCCTTGCTCAAGGCACCTTAGAGCGATTCTTTGGATGCCTCTATGGAAAAAAGCGCGGAATTAAGCTGCTGCCAAAAAACCAAGATCCTCTCACTACATACAATGTAAAAGCGAGCTGGCAGCCTAATAATCCACATATAAAATTTATCCCCCCTCTTACCGCATCTCTTGCAGACCTGCTCGCAAGGGAACGCCTACTTACAAAAATGAACCCTGATACTGTCATCGAAATAGGAGAGCAAGGACTTCTTTCTCATTCATTTCTACTGCAAGCACATGCTCAAAATATTTCCCTGCAGCCTCGACTACCTACCCCTATTAAGATTGAAGGTGTAGATATAGAAATCTTTCGCCTGGTTCAAATTACTTTCTACACAGGAACTCTGCCGCTCGATGAAAATAGCGACATAAAAACCATCATAGAATATGCAAAAGCTGCAAAAAAAATTGGCGCCCAAGCTTGTCTGAAGGCAGCCGAGACGCTACTTTGCAAAAAAGCAGAAACTCACTTTGAAGAGGTCAAAGCTCTAGCTGACGAGCTAGAGCTTTCCGAACTTCAGCAGCAGTGCAAAGAGGTAAAGCAGATTCAAACTTTACCTCCCTTGCCTTTTGGAGCAGACGCGTATATCATCGACGAATAGCGAGCGCTTTTGCTTGCTTTTCTAATAAGGAGATTGATATGAATCTTGCAAATATTCCACCTGTTCCATTTTTACCTGTATTTCAGCAGGCATTTAGTTGCGGTTTAGTACAAGCCTATCATTACTCAGGAACAGGTCCTGGGGATGCACTTGCAACAGCTGCGCTCTATGCAGCAAATTTCGACAATACTGAGTCTGCAACTGGTAAAACCATATCAGTTCTCGGACAGGTCCCAAGCTACGCCATGGCTACCCTTTCGCAGTGTGAAGTAAATGCGCTTCGCATTGCCACGCTCACACAAGCTGCACCACCAAATGTATTTGGAGGCTCTAGAAATCCCCTTGCACTTGATTTTAACCCAAACGGCGTCAAAGAATACGAAGAGCTTATCAATCAAACAGCATTTTATGGAAGAGATGGTCTCCAAGATATTGGAGGATGGCCAAATATCACAATAGCCCTTCGGCCAGAGCGAGGATATAGATATGTCGCATGGAGCTTTACAGGGCCGGCCTATCCGATACCATGCTGTACCATTATCAATACAGGACCACTTACAGAACTTTTTCAGACCATACAGCTTATGGCTAAAGATTCAAAAAGCCTCAATGCAGTCTTTGTAAATGCTGGAACCACTACTTCGTTAGGAGGTGCAAAAACAGAAAATGGCGCAAACATCATGGCGGATCTGCAATCGGCCCAAAACGTCTTTATGTTTAGCAAAATGTACGGCTTTCCTATTGTCTACTGCCCGCCAAAGCTTGCTGAAGAAATAGGCCTTCTCTTTTCCACAAAAGAGCAGCCAGAAATGCTTCGAGCAGTCAATAATAGCGTCACAAATCAACTCGCTGCCCTTACAGAAAAAATGCCGCATCTTGAAGCTCAAGAATTTTCAAATGCAAGCTATCCAGTACCTGAAGTACTTACTGCAGAGGCTTTTTTAGACCCAGACCTCTTTACGGTCAAAAAAGTTTCCGCATCAATCGGCCCAAATGGAGAGCTACAGATCAATCCCAATGCACCCGATGAGGATAAAACAGTATATGTTCTCGATGTGCCGAGCGAAAAAAGGGAACTCTTTTATCAAAAGCTGATCAAAAGATACAAAAACTTTGATCCAGGTAGAGAGTCTCCACAAACCCAATCAAGCGACCTGACCCTAAAAGTACTTTTAGGCATATTTGGGGCCGTTCTTGGAGCAGGAATTGTTGCGTGCACTACAGCAGCTATTCTCAAGAGCAGACGCAAAGGATACAACACAGTCTAAAGCGCCTTACCGTAGTAGAGGCTGAAGCTCAGACTGAAGCGCTCTAGCAGAGGGGCGCTTTTTTGGATCAACATTAAGCATTTTTAAGATGACAAGCTCTGCCTTTTCACCAGTTGATAGGGGTCTGTTTGCATGTAGAAGGCTATTTCTTCGTTTAACTGTTTCTTTGCTCAGCAGCCTAATCAGTTTCTTTCGTTTTTTGGCAGGAGAGATTCTTTTTGATTTCAGATAGCCATGCTGCCATTTGGGATATTTATTGTGATAAAGCCTATAAAAGATGCATCCGAGGGCATAAATATCTGTAGCCTGATAGTCACTTCCTCTTAACTTTGAAAATTTGAAGGCCTCTGGCGCGCACATCCTGCGGGTCATCTGTGCAACTTCGCCTTTTAGCGAACGCAGTTTTATCGTCCTTCCTAGGTCTGCTATGCACGCCCTCCAAAGCAAACTTCCATCCCCTTGAGTTTCAGCGTGTACAAGGTAGTTGTAGGCGTGAAGGTCTCTATGGGCAAAGTCCTTTGAATGGATAGATTCAAGGCCATGCAAGAGATCGCTCATGATAATGAGCTTATTTCTAAAGGTAAGCTTTTTTCTAGAAAAGAGGTCGTGGAGCGTTCCGTCATAGAGATCGGAGTAGAGCGAATAGTATCTTGTCTTTTTGCGTTTATGAGTCGTAAAGGCATGTGTGTTCATTATGCCCCGGGCGCCCTGGAGAGATTTATGCGCTTTAAACTCTAGATCCATCTCAATACTTTGCTCAGATCTCGCAAGGAGCTTTGGGCCATGATTATAGTGAATTGCTTTATAGACCTTTTTCTTTACCCCGCTTCCGATAAAGGCTTTTTTGTTTCGAAGAACTATAAAACAGTGCTTTGAATCAGGATCGTATTCGATATCATGCTTTAGCCCTGTTTTCTTTTTGTGCAGATAGCCTTTCTTAGCATGTTTTATGGAGGGAAGGTGTGTTTCAATATAGTAGGCAGCTTGCAAAAAATTTTTTCGTGATATGGCTGGATTTTTATATCTGCTATAGAGCCTTTTTTGGGCCTCTAATGCATTTTGAAGTGGCTTGTTCTGCTGCTTTGCTGCTTTTTTTTCAAGCGATCGAATGCTCTTTTTTTTAATTTCATGCGGCTGTATTGCAAAAAGCTGTAGACTTCCTAATAGAAAGAAAAGAAAGTATCGCATTTTGGTTTATTACCTTGAGCTATGATGGTGGCATTTTGGAACAATCTGTCCGAGGGTTCCATCATCTTCATCGTTAGTTCCAGCGGTAAAGTAAAGCTTCGAATGTTCCCTGAATGAAAATTTCAAAGACCAGAGCCCATCAATTGAAATAATTGATCCATTTTCATTTGTAAGGGGGCCAAGAAATGTACCATTTGTCAGATGGTAGGCGTTAATGACACCATTTCCAAAGTTTCCTACAAGAAGCGCTCTATCAAAGCCGCAAAAATCACAAGGCGCCTTTGCAAGGCCCCATGGCGAGTTTAATGCACCTTGTGAAACAAGACGAGACACAAGGACGCCATCCTGAGTGAAAATATCCACATACCCATTTCCAAGACCTTGCACATCATCCGTTCCTGCACTTTCCCTAAGAGCATAAGTCACGTAGAGATTCCCATCGATGACTCTGCAGTTAAAAGGTGCATAGTCTGAATTCGGAAAGGTATTTATCGGAAACTGAGGATCCGTGAAAGAGAAAAGATAGGTAAATGATCCATCATAGACATCAACCTGGCCGCTGAAGAAATTTGCTGCAAATAGACGGGCATTTCCTTCAAATTCACCAAGGGCAAGTCCTTTATAAACAGCAGATCCAGAGTTGTTTACCACCGAGATTGCAGCACTTGGGTCTGCATCGCGATTATATGCATAAATCTCTCCGCCTTCGGTCACTGCTATATATTCTGCGCGAAAGGTTTGGGTATTGTATGTGAAGTAAAAGTCATTATCAAAACGATTTCTTTCGATCCCAGTCGGATTCGTATCCAGTTGAAACATAAACATGCGGACAACACCTTGAGGAGTATAGGATGTTGCAAGGCCTACGCCATTATCGGCCACAATAAGGTTATTATACTTATCGAAGGTAAGTCCCCAGGGATTTACAAGATTTGGATCGATATTTGGGGCGTTTCCTGAAATGTCTGAAACGAGATTTGAAACCTCAAAACCATTTCCATGGAGAGCAGCTGAACATGTCAAAACAAGAGCGAAGATACCTGCTGCAACTCTTTTTGTAATGTGAACCATCGGTCCTCCAAATTCCTATTTTTCGAGATCTACCCCAAAAAAAATCATTTGTCAACAAAAAAATTCATAAGTGGCATATCATGAGGAGGTACCAGGAGATTCCTATGCGCCTTTTGCTACTACTTTCACTTTTTCTCACGAGCATCCGCCTCGAAGCAGACGTGGATGATATTTACGTTCAGCTCTCATCAGAAGTGGAACTTATGCCAATCTACATAAGCCCAGTAGAGAGCACTGAGTCAGAACTTGCTAAAGGCTATCCCGAAAGCTTGCGTCAGGTACTTGTTTTTGATATCAACCATAACGGCGCAACTCGCTGCCTCACTCCAAAAGAAGTTCTAGCATGCCCATCGCTTGCTTCAAGCGATGTAGACTTTGCAAAAGCAAAGCAAGACGGCCTCCTCTACCTTTTGCAGCTAAAAATCAAAAAAAATGAGCTTATCTGCAAAGTCGTATCTGTCAATGCCCAAACATCTACCACAATTGATCATATCTTTTTGTCAGGCGATCTGAATAAAGATAGGCAAAAGATCCACCAGCTCTCAGACTCTATCCACAAAATTCTTTTTGGCAAGCCAGGCATTGCTACATGCCGCATTATGTACACCGTTAAAAAGCGCTTTGATCAGCAAAAGGGTGATCCCAAATGGCTCGCTGAAGTATTTATGAGCGACTATGATGGCTACAATATACGCCAGCTCACACACGATAACTCGCTTGCTGCACATGCAATGTTTATGCCGCAGGGAAATAAATTTCTCTACGTATCATATAAAATCGGCCAGCCAAAGCTCTACATGAGCCCGCTTAATGAATTTAGGCCAGAGCGCGTAAGCACATTAAAAGGCATTCAGGTAACACCATCGATTAACACTACAGGCTCCACGATTGCCTTTTCATCAGATGTAACAGGCCGCGCAGACATATTCCTACAGCCTCTTGGGAAGGATCAAAAGCCTATGCAGATATTTACGGCTAAGGGCGCAGCGAATGCATCCCCCACCTTCTCACCTGATGGAAACCGTGTTGCCTTTGTTTCCGATAAAGACGGCTCGCCAAAAGTCTATGTCATGAAAATACCTGCAGCGGGAACAAAACTTAAAGATGTCAAGGTAGAGCTCATCTCAAAAAGATGCAGGGAAAATACAGCCCCAAGCTGGTCGCCAGATGGCAAAAAAATTGCCTACTGCGCGAAAAATTCTGCCGAGCGCCAAATTTGGATATTTGATGTAGAAACTAAGACTGAACGCCAGCTCACACAAGGCAAAGCAAATAAAGAAAATCCAACATGGGCGCCAGATAGTCTGCATCTGTTATTTAATGCACAAGATGGAGACCAAACTGACATCTATCTGATTAATTTAAACCAACCAAACGCGCAGAAAATAACGTCAGGTCCTGGAACAAAAATTTTTCCATCCTGGGAACCTAAAAAGTTATAACACGCTTAATCCTAACTATGCTAGACTCTCCCCTTAGTTTTAAATTCAGAGGCAAGAATGAATAGGCTATATACTCGTATGATCGTGCTCATAGCAATGGGCATTTTTACTGCAAGCTGCCAGCGCTCTTCAGATGACGTGTGGAACGATACACAATCTGCAGGAAGACATATGGCACGCGGCGTAAAGACCGCATTTGGCTATCACGGAGAATCTCGCGAAATAAACTCTCCAGATGATTTTGATTCAGCCCAAGCTGCAAATCAGCACCCAGCAGAGTTTATCGGTTTTGATGAAGAAAACATGAGAATCGGTGGACCAGATGCAATCCAACAAGCTCATGAAACTCCAGGCGAAGCTGGATCCTCTATTCCAGGAATCGAAGCCTTTAGAGATCCAAGTTTAGATCCAGAGCTTGCAGAAATCTTTAAGCATGTACATTTTGACTACAATTCAAGCCTTGTTAAAGGCGATGATAACATGGTAATCATTACGCAAGTTTCTGAGTGGCTAAAGAATCATCCAAATGTGTATGTCTTTGTTGAAGGCCACTGCGATAGCCGCGGTCCTGCAGCATATAACTTCGCACTTGGTGCAAATCGCTCAAACGCTATCCGCAATATGATGATTAAGGAAGGCGTTGTCTACGATCGTATCTTTACTGTTTCATACGGTAAAGAGAGACCACTTGTAGAAGGCGATGGCGAAGAAATCTGGCATGTAAATAGACGTGGTCAATTTAAAGTCTATGAGAAGAACTAAGTTTATACTTCTTACATCTCTAGCAGCAGGTCCACTCTTTGCAGATGGACCTGCCTCTCTTGAGCGCTCTGTCCAAAACATGGGCTACACTATTGCAAATCAAGATCAAGAACTAGCACGACTTAAGCAAAAGATCCAAAATCAAGAGACTGTGCTCGATTCAATGCATGCAGAAGTTACCCAGCTTATTAAGGCAGCAAAAGAATCTCAAAAATCTAGCTCTTCCCAAGTTGACACTCGACTCAAGGCAATGGAAAAAAACATCGATAAACTCCTTGCCGACCTCAAAACCTTTAAAACACATGCTAATGAAAGCTCCTCTGCCATTAGCGAGATCCAGAAAAAGATCGAAAAGCAAGAAGAAGTAAGCGCTCTTCAAGCAAAGCAAATTAAAGAACTTGAAAATGCCCTTAGGAACTTAGCTGGCGTTCTCCAAACCTCATCGGGGACCAAGGCAAATCCTGGCGAATATCGCGTAAAGCCTGGCGATTCCCTAGACAAAATCGCAAAAGATCATGGCACTACAGTCGATGCCATCAAAAGAGCAAATAACCTCTCAAAAAGCACCATTTATCCGGGCCAAAAGCTCGATATTCCATGACAAAAGTTGGGCTGTTTGATTCAGGTGTAGGCGGTCTTACAGTATTAAAAGAGCTTCTCAACCAGCATCCTGACTTTTCCTATGTCTACTTTGGTGACACTGCACGCTATCCTTACGGCGGGAAAAGTAAAGATACAATAGTCCGCTACTCTACAGAAAACAGCAAATTTCTTATGGAGAAAGGCGTAGAGCTTATCTGCATCGCCTGCCATACAGCCACATCTCTTGCCCTTGAAGAGCTTAAAAGAGAGTTATCTATACCAATACTTGGCGTAATTGACCCTGCTGTAGAAAAGATGGTAGCTTCTACAAAAAATGGCCATCTTGGCGTGCTTGGAACGAGGGCCACAATCCAGTCTGGAATGTATCAAAGGGCTCTACACAAGGCAATGCCACATGCAAAGGTATCTGCCCTTGCTTGCCCTCTTTTTGTTCCCCTTATTGAAGAGCAGGTAACAAGCCCAGAGATTCTTCGCCTTGTCGTGAAGGAAACGCTCGCTCCGCTTAAAGGTATAGGAATCGATACCCTGCTTCTTGGCTGTACCCATTACCCTCTTCTTGCAAACTATATCCAAGATGAAATGGGAGAGGAGGTAACACTTGTAAATCCAGCTAAAACTTTTGCTGAACGATTTGCAGGTTTTGCAAAACCTCAAGAAGAGACTCGCCATTCATTTTATGTCTCTGATGATCCTGAGCGCTTTAAAGCAATTGGTGAGACTTTTTTAGGCATTCCTATGGATCAAGTAGAACGGATTAGCTTTTCATGAAAGAGCTTCTTTCTACAGAAATGTGTGCTATAGGCCATCCCGATAAAGTATGCGACCAAATCTCTGATGCTATTCTCGATGCCTATTTAAGCCTTGATAAAGATGCAAGAGTAGACTGCACAGCTCTTCTTACCCATAAAAATCTCTTTATCTCTGGAGAAATCACGTCTAAAGCAACTATAGCAATAGAGAGCATAGCAAAAAAAACGATAGAGTCTATTGGCTATGACCCAAAAGCGTTTCAAATCCTACTAGACCTTACGGTGCAGTCCGAAGACATCAAAAATGCCGTTATGTCCAGTGGAAAACTTGGAGCTGGCGATCAAGGCATCATGGTAGGCTATGCTACAGATGAGACAAAATCCTACATGCCTCTTGCTACAACTATCGCACGAACTATTGTAGAAAACCTTGCTAATAAAAGACCAGAGCTTGGACCTGATGGAAAATGCCTTGTAGGTGTCTACTACGAAGACTTCTCGCCAAAGCATGTAGATTTTATTGTAGTTTCAAGCCAGCATCAGGAAGAAACAGCTGCATTGATCGAAGAATGCATCCCTAAAGAGTATGTTTCAGAGAAAACAAGGCTTTTCATAAACCCTGGCGGAAGATTTGTGATTGGAGGCCCCTTTGCAGATACCGGTCTTACAGGAAGAAAAGTGATTGTAGATGGCTATGGAATAGCTGCTCACCATGGCGGAGGCGCTTTTTCCGGCAAGGATCCTACCAAAGTAGATCGCTCAGGAGCCTTAATGGCAAGATACATAGCAAAAAATATCGTTGCAGCGCAGCTTGCAAAGCGAGCAGAAGTTACCCTGCACTATGTTATTGGGGATGTTTATCCACTCGATCTCTCCATAAACTGCTTTGGCACAGAAAAAATCCCACTTGATCAGATCAAAAAGAAGGTTGTAGAAAATTTTGACCTTTCTGTTGAGGGAATCATAAATGAATTAAAACTTCAGAGGCCAATCTACTCAAAAACAGCATGGCTTGGCCCCTTCGGTAGAGACGACCCCGACTTCACCTGGGAATCCACAAACAAAAGCAATTTGCTAAAGTAGCTTCAGCAGCAGACACACGTAAGAGGTAACCGAATCGTGTTTTTATGATTCTTGGTTTCGCTGCAACTCAGGCCTTCTACCAAAATCATCCATAAGCAGCTGAATGCCAAACACATTCATTGCCAGCTCAAAAATATCATCATCAGGCTGCTGCCTTTCTTCAGGCAAAACCCCTAATATGACCTGAGGCTGGTTATTTATTGGCAACATAGCAAATACCCTTTGGTTAATACATTTATAAAAGAAATTATACTACATTAGAATGCAAGAACTATTTCAAAGGAGTTTGCTTATAATTTTGATCAAAACATGTGTGATACTTAAGATTTGAGGCTCTCTGTGGTTAATCTTTTTTATTAGAGACATTCAAATTTAGTAATATTTTAGCTTGTTTTTTTGGCCCAATAGTGTACTATTCCAACAACTTATGAAGAGCATGTATGGAACCGGAACAGGCTGCTGTTGAACAGGAGGCACTAAATGAAGAGGAAGTAAAGCCTGCGCTTCTCCTTTTTCGCCTTCCCCTTGTCCACGCGAAAACTTTTATTATTTTTCTTGGCATTTCATTTGGCCTGCTTTTTCATTGGTTTTCAACATCAGAGCTTTTTAGCGTTCCAGAAGATGTTGCAGAGTCGAGGGAAAAATTTTTTCAGGCTAAAGAACGCTACTTTCAAAATAGCACCTACTGGGATGCAAAGCAAAAGCACTTCACAGAAAAACTCTCTGAAGAGCTTGCCACTAGAAATGATTTTGAAGTGCTCAGGCAAATAAAAGAGATACCAGGTGAAATTTGCCTCTCCTTTATGCTCAAAAAATTACATCTTAGTCTAGACAGGCTTGAAAAGACTGCTATTTTCACTCGAGATAATGCATCTACCTGTTCTCTTATCATTTCTAAGCCAGAAAATCATATTTGGCCCTTTGGAATTATGCTCGCACTTGAAGTTGAGCTAAAGATACAGGCTGAGCGCTTTTCGCTCACTGTGACACGGCTTCGGAGAGGAACGCAGGATATCGCCCTTGGACTTGCATGGACCTACTTTGGGCCAGAGCTTGAAAGTATCAGGCAGCTTGAGGCAACTACCAAGCAATCCTTCATTCTTCTTTCGACAAGTGAAGATTTACGCTGAAAAGATAACGACGCCGCTTTTTGGAAAAAAAAGTTCGTTTTCCTACTACAACAGATGAAGGGCCGTGGACACCATCTGGCTGAAAGGAAGATCTTGGGTCGGGAAATGGACCTGCTCCATCTACAAAATAGCCATATTTAGTTCCATGAACAACCTCTCCGAGCTCTATAGCCCACCAGCCATCTTGATTTTTTTGAAGCGGCTTTCTTGTTCCTAAAATGTCTATTTCAACATGATCTGCAAATGGCGCCCATACCCTAAATTCTCGCATCACTTCTCCTGCACTAAAAGTGTTACTGGAAAAAGAGCAAATAACTCCCTCAGATAGACATCTCCTCCTTGTACAGGTTCATTAGTAAATATATTCTTCCACTTACCATGAGGGATATGCAGTTTTGTATCTCCCCAGTCCCCTCCAATCCCCAAAACCAATCTAGGCACTACTGTTATGATATTTTTAGCTCGCATGTAAGCTATGACATGCTCTTTCTTATTGCCCACTGCGTAAAGTGCAGAAAAGCATCCCTTTTCATCAAATGAGTGTGGATACTGTTTGCGAACAGCAAGGCTTTTATAGAGGACCCAAAGCTTTGGAAGCCCTTTATCCATCCCAGCAAGTATTTGCTTGGCATCAAGATCTTGGATGCTTTTAAGGGTATCCTCTAATTTAGAAAAGGCGACTTGCCTTCTATTATCAGGATCTACAAGGGTTAAATCCCATACCTCACTTCCTTGATAAATATCCGGAATACCAGGAGCTGTACATTTTATAAGCTGCTGGGAGAGGCTAGTAATTCTTCCGGGCAAAAGAAGCTCCCCGACAAAACTTTGAAGGTTTTTTATAAAGGTTTTATCCGCAAGAATTTTATCAATAAAATGCTCTATAGCCTGCTCATACTCTGCATTCGGAGCTGTCCAGGTGGTATAAAGCTTGGCTTCACGGCAGGCCTTTTCCAGATACGTTTTAAGCCTTTTCGGCTCTATCGGCCATGCGCCAACTACTGTTTGATAGATCAGATATTCTGTATTTGCATCAGGAAAGCCGCCCGTATGATATTTTTTGTTATGACTAAACCAGCCGAGAGAAACATCTCTCCACTTATCAGGTATTTCTGAAAGAAGGCTTAACCTTGCGCGCACATCATCGCTTCTCTTTGTATCATGAGTCACCGTTGTAAGAAGCGTTTTTGGCCATTTGGCTTGCATCTCTTCGCATTTTTTATAAAACAGATCCAGCGATACGCCAAAGTTTTCTGGATTTGATCCAACTTCATTAAGCGCTGTAAGAAGCATGTAGCGATAAAAGGCTGTATCCTCAACTCCCTTTGCCATCACAGAGCCTGTAAGCTGCTGAAAGCGAAGAGCAAGCTCTTCTTCGGCCGCACCATCTACTTTTCGGACTAGTATCTGCTCTAAAAATAGAAAAAGTTCAGGGTCTAAATCCTGTCTATTATGTATCGCTTTTTCAATAGCATCTCTAATTACCTTTTCATCATTTGAACTGGCACTATTTTGTACATAAGTTCGATATACTCCAAATGTGGCACACACTTCCCCTAATGCTTCCCTAAGATCTCGCCTTGTATAATCTCTATAAAGCCTATGCGACTCGCAGATAGTAACAAAGAGGGTTGTAAGGCGGTCCAGTTCGCTTTCAAGGATTTGTGTAAGCACTAAAAGCTTTGAGTCATGCTCGATGGTTTTATAGCTTATATCTTTTTCAATTATATCTCTATACAGTGCCACAAGTGGATCTTTGCCTTTTGGATCTATAAAAAGCCCCCCTGCAAGCTGTAGAAAGTCATATCCTGTCGTCCCTTCAATTGGCCACTCTTTTGAAAGCTCTTCTCCGGGCTCTAAGATCTTTTCTGCCACTATCCAGATTTCTGGGCATTCCTTGCGAAGCCTTTGAAAATAGTCTGTAGGATAACGAAGACCATCAGGATGGTCGATTCTTAGGCCTTGAACCCATCCCTTTTTCACCCATGAGAAGGCAAGAGCATGAAGCATGGCAAATACTTGAGGGTCTTCAACACGAAGTCCTACAAGGTCCTTGATATCAAAAAAACGTCTATACCCTAAGTCTCTATTCGCTGTTTTCCAAAAGGCAAGTCTATAATTTTGTCTTTCAATCAAGCCATCTAACGCATCCGGATCTTGATTAAGCTCTAGCACCACCTGCTGAATAGCCTGAAGGACATTAGGCTCTTTTTTACAGAGTTTTACAAGCATATCTTGAATCACTCGCTTATCGCGATCTCGATGTGCTGATCGCTCTCTATCCTGAGGCTTTGGCTTTGGCAAACGATCGAAGCTTTCTCCAAGAAAGGCAAGTTCATCTGAGCCTGAAATTCTACTTGATTTTTGCAGAAGCTCTCCAAGGCTCGAGGGATCTATAGGAAAAAGATGGTTTTCGTAATGGAGGATAAAAATTGCATCATTAAATGTCAGATGGAGCTTTTTTTGCTCTAAGATCTTGCCGTATTGGTCGCCGAGCACAGGGAGGAGCACCTTATTTGGCCATCTATCACCCGAAACATCCCAGTCCACATCGAAAAATGAAGCAAAGCGGCTTGAGGAGCCATTTTCTAAAACATCCCACCACCATGGATTTTCTCCTTTAGAAATTGCCATATGGTTTGGAACTATATCGATGACTTGCCCAAGGTTAAGCTCTTTTAGCCGCTCACACAGTTTTGCATGGGCTTTTTTACCTCCAAGGGAGATGTCGACGGAAGTTGGATCTACAACATCATAGCCGTGCGTACTTTCTGGCATTGCCTGCAGGTAGGGAGAAAAGTAGATATGGCTTATTCCAAGCTCTTTGAGGTAAATAAGGAGCTTTTCAACCTGCTTAAAACCGATTCCAGACCGAAGCTGTATGCGATATGTAGCAACAAACTGATCAGTCATGTTTTAAAACCACTATGCTCCTAGCTTCTACCTCTATTTTATCCTGAGCCTTATACTGCGTCTCCTCGTCAAGCCAGCCGACATGAGTATCTAAAACCTTTTTCCACGACTCTCCTGAAGGAAGTGTATACTCTAGCGGCCCGTAATGGCTATTAAAGATGACGTAAAAATTATCATCGATAACAGGCTCTCCTCGAGGATTAGGATTGGGAATCGTCTTGCCGTTTAGAAAAATTCCAATAGATGATGCAAAGCCGCATTTCCAGTCTTCTTCTGACATCTGGTTTCCATCTGGTTTGAACCAGCCGATGTCACCTTTGGCATTATCATATTTTGCTTCAAACCAGCCTCTCCGCCGAAATACGGGATGCGCTTTTCGAAATGCAATAAGCTTTTGTGTAAATTCAAGTAGATCCTGCTCGACATGCGCCCAATCAAACCAGTTTATATCATTATCTTGACAATATGGATTATTATTTCCCTTTTGAGTGCGGCCCATTTCATCTCCGCCAAGAAGCATGGTTACACCCTGAGAAAGAAAGAGCGTCACAAGCATATTGCGCTTTTGCTTACTTCTAAGGGCATTTACTGCGGGATCATCTGTGGGCCCTTCTGCTCCACAGTTCCAGGATCTATTATGGCTTTCACCGTCTCGATTTTCTTCACCATTTGCTTCGTTATGCTTTTCGTTGTAGCTTACAAGATCATTAAGGGTGAAGCCGTCATGGCATGTGATAAAATTGATACTTGCATATGGACGCCTTGTCGTATTGGCATAAAGGTCTGAGCTTCCAGTAAATCTTGTTGCAAATTCAGCAAGGGTTTGCTTTTCACCGCGCCAAAAATCTCTCACGCAGTCTCTATATTTTCCATTCCACTCTGTCCAAACCGATGGGAAGTTACCTACCTGATAGCCGCCAGCTCCAATATCCCAAGGCTCTGCTATTAACTTTACTTGGTTTATGATGGGATCTTGCTGAATTAAATCAAAAAAGGCCGAGAGCTTATCTACATCATGCAGCTCGCGCGCAAGGGCTGATGCAAGATCAAATCGAAAGCCATCGACATGCATCTCCTGCACCCAGTACCTTAATGAATCCATGATAAGCTGCAAAACATGGGGATTTCGCATCTGAAGGCTATTTCCTGTTCCTGAAAAATCCATATAGTAAAAGGGATCATCAGCAAGGCGGTAGTAGGAGGCATTATCGATCCCTTTGAACGAGAGCATGGGACCAAAGCTATTTCCTTCCCCCGTATGGTTATAGACAACATCCAAAATAACCTCTATCCCTGCCTGATGAAAAAGCTTTACCATCTGCTTGAACTCGGCGACAGAACCTCCTGGACGCTTATCGGATGAGTATTCGATATGCGGAGCAAAATAGCCGATACTGTTGTAGCCCCAATAATTTTTTAGACCTCTATCAACAAGATGCTTCTCATGGAGAATATAGTGGACGGGCATAAGTTCAATAGCTGTGATCCCAAGCTTTTTGAAGTATTCGATGCATATTGGATGCGAAAGACCTGCATAGGTACCTCTAAGCTCTTCCGGGATATCTGGATGGCTTGCTGTAAAGCCCTTTACATGGGTTTCATAAATAATCGTATCGTGCCAAGGAATGTTCAGAAGCCTATCGCCCGTCCAGTCAAAATAGGGCTGGTTTACGACGCATTTAGGAAGGTATGGCGCGCTATCGATTTCATTTTTTACTTTGGGATCACCACCTAAAGTATAGCCAAAGAGCGCCTCATTCCAGATAATCGGACCATCAATTGCCTTTGCATAGGGATCTAGAAGAAGTTTGGCAGGGTTTGCAAGTCGGCCATGAGCAGGATCCCAGCCGTCATAGACCCTAAAGGCATAGCGGTCTCGAGGCTTAATTGTAGGAAAATAGCCATGCCAGCAAAAGCCGGTGACTTCAGGGAGCTCTACGCGAGTCTCAATGCCTGTCTCATCAAAAAGGCAAAGTTCAACCTTTGTTGCAGACTCTGAGAATAGCGAAAAATTGGTACCTACCCCATCAAAAACAGCGCCAAGCGGGTAGGGCTGCCCCGGCCACACTTTAATTTTGTTTTGTTCCTGCATATCCTCTGAATAGCATATGCATCATCTTGAGTCAACTCAAAGATATATCCTCAAGACCCATCTACTCTTTAGGAGCATCTTGTTGAGGGGCTTCTTTAGCCAAATGACCTCATTACAACACATCCTTTAAGGATGTGCATCTAGTGATGCTCTTTATCTTTAAATTTGTTTATTGGCAAGAATATGAAGTTCTTATTGCAAAAAAAATCCTTTTGGTTTTTTATGCGTAGAATTTCTAAAGAGAGGT
Organism: uncultured bacterium; assembly: GCA_964462925.1. GTDB lineage: Bacteria > Chlamydiota > Chlamydiia > Chlamydiales > FEN-1388 > SZAS-7. The sequence goes on along the minus strand of CAYWZU010000002.1, from coordinate 63,846 downwards.
CAATTATGAAAACTCGATATCTTATAACTGCCGGCATTATTGCCATGCAGAGTTTAGCTGCAGTCGAAACACAAGATAAAACCTGGGTAGAGCATATTGAAAAACAGGTTAATAAAGCATTAGCTCAAACCGGCATCATTCAAGATAATGCTGATTTTCACTCCTCTAGCGATTCAGATAAATGCATAAAATGTCCCCCAGGACCTATGGGCCCGCGAGGCTATACAGGGCCTGCTGGTGGAACTGGTTCTACAGGTCCCACTGGCCCCACAGGTCCAGCAGGAGGTCCTACCGGTCCGACAGGTCCGGCTGGTATAAATGGAGCAAGTGGTGCAACAGGTCCAACCGGTCCTGCAGGAGGTCCAACAGGGCCAACGGGACCCGCTGGAGCAAGTGGCTCAACTGGCCCTACAGGTCCAACCGGTCCTGTAGGCCCTACTGGTGCTCAAGGCCTTACAATCACAGGACCTACTGGCCCTGTGGGCCCAACAGGATCCGTGGGAACAGCTACAAGACCTGTGACATATCACTTTGCAGGGGGAGTCTCAACTGCTGGAGATAACTACCTCCTTGATAGCTACGTTCACACTGCACAGACTGCACCCCAAAACGCTCCAAACAATGGTTCTTTGCAAAACGTAACAATTCAACCGGTTGTTTTGCCTGCAACAAAGTTTACCGGTGCAATAACTGTTACAAACGAGACAGTCGATACCATCACATCAATAAATGTAGTTATATATTCTAACAGCGCTGGAGGCAACTGCACAAATATGCCTGCAAGTTCAACTACCTATACAGCGACAAAGGTACTAGCAACGTGCCCTATTTCTTCTAACAATAGGCAAGCAATTTATACATTTTCTAGCGCAGCTGCATCTCCAGGTGGATTTACAGCAAATCCAGGGGATGGTATTGCTGTAAATATCATATCGGCTGCTGGGCAAAACCCGACATATGATGTCATACTTGTACTAGAATAACCAATTTCTAAAGGAACATTTATATATGAAACACTTTCTACTATGTCTCTGCACAATGATTTCGGGATTGCTTTCAGCAGATTGCATTCCAAAATCTGCTAAAATAGAAACTGATGGATTGGGAAATGTAGTATCGGTTTGGACTCTGCAAGAAGATGGAACGAGCATTATTCAAGCCGCTTATCGTGGAGCTACAGGATCTGAGTGGAGTACACCTCAACAACTTTCAGTGGCCGGAAATACTACATCTTCAGATCCCAAAATTGCCATAAACAGCCAAGGACAAGTAGTTGTTGTATGGAGATCGCGAGATCTAGCAAGTAATAAAAGCAGCCTGTATTCTTCAACGGTTGCCCTTCAAGGCACAGCTGTATGGACGAGTCCTGCTTTAGTATCCGATCCTAGTGAATCGCTACCAAACCTATATGGAGAAGTTCCTTACTCTGTTACAGTAAGTGAAAATGGTAAGGCTACAATCCTTTGGCAAACAGTACTTCAGGAGTATAAATCTTCGACATCCACCGTTAGCGATGGGGTAAATATGTGGACCCCTCCAGTTCTTGTCGTGGGCACATCCTGCCCTTAAGTATTCTCGGGGGCCTGGCCTAGGGTGTTGATTCTAGCTCATTTTTCCTGAGATACTTAATGTCAGAAATTGTCCTTCGTGCGAGCTCCATTCCGAGACCGAGACCGTGTCCGAGACCGTGACCGATGGTTACCCTCAATTTGATTTATGCATCGGTCTCGGTCTCGAAAGGGCAAATTTTACCATTAAGTACTCTTTATAAAATGATGTTAAATCAACCCCCTAGGCCGGGCTGCATTAGGCATTAGCACTCAGATACCCCTCCTCTACCTCAAGACCCACCTACTCTTTTGGAGCATCTTGTTGAGGAACTACTTTAGCCAGCAATTCTGAATAAAAATTCAAAAACTGCTTTCTAAATGCATTATCATCTATTATTTTTTCGCCGGTTCGCTTATCTATGAGGGTTTCACTAAGCTCAATTACCTGAGTCATAAAGAATCCCATTTCACTGAACTTTTTGTTTCGAATCAACTCTTTTAATTTTAAAATAGGTTCTTCGCTTTTCTGCTGGGAAATCCACTGATTGACTTTATCATTCACTTGATTTGCGCTTTGCGGAAACTTTGACATCCATGTAATATATGCAACTACATAGTTAGGGTCGTCTAAAAGATTTGCTTGAGATACAATTGGGTCGTAATAATACATTTGTATTAGCTCTCTGCGAGCGGCATCATGGGCTTCTCTTTGCTTTTTCCCGTTTCCGCGCCCTAGAAATCTATAGGCAGCCATAAATTGGTCAGCATCTTCAGGCGATATTTTACTGCTTCTGAAATTTTTATGTACAAAACCTTGCGTGACAAGGTAAATGTACTCTTTAAACGAGAGAGTCCTTTGCTGTAAAGAATCACATATTTCTTTGTGCATCTGATCATTGTTTTGAGTCAATGCCCACGCGAGTACGTGACAAATTACTTCAACAGAACTTTTTTGACAGAGTGTTTTAAAGGTAAAAAGCCTTGTCTTCTCAGTAAGAAGAGGAACTCTTTCAATCCATTGCCCAGGATTTTGAAATCCCCCTTCTGCTTCAAGCAGTGTATGTAAAAGTTCAGATCGTCCTATTCTCTGTAAGTAGGTAAAGTATTCCAATTTGAGGGCTTCTTGGCCGGTAAGCATGCGGAGATGCCCATAGTACTCACTAGCAAGATCCATAAGCTTTGGCGCTTCCGAGCGATCGGCGAGCATAATGAGGGCTGCAAGCTGGTTTGGGCTTACAGGTTCGTTTGGAAAAGGCTCACCCTTTATGTAGCTAATGAAAGCCCTATTTTCAAAGTCTGACGTTTTGCCTGTAAAAGTAAAGCTACTTTCTTCATTTAAACCAAAGCCTGCATCTGCATGCGCGGTCTTTCCTTTCAAAGCCATGTGAGGCAAAACAACCTCTCCATCTTCAAACTTAAAAGTACTCTTTCTTTCAGTAGAAAGCCTTGTTTCAGCTAAACAGCTGTTTGGTAGAGTAAACTGGTAGAGTATGCTGCCCGCCTTTACAACGAGCTCACTTGCAGTTTTGACTGTTATGTTCTTAAAAGGGGTAAAATTATCGGGCTCGAATTCTTTCAAGACATTTTTATTTTCTCGAGTAATCTTTCCCTTATTAGAAAGGATTTCTTGTGCAACAGCTCTGAATTTTTTACAAGTTTCTAAGACCTCTTGGCATACTTTATATTCATCTTCGGCTCTAGCAAACTCCACGCTCATAGGATCTACTTTATGTAACTCATTTTCAGTGTAGATACTAGGCGGCATGCTCGACTGCTCAATTTGACAATCATTATGGTTAAAGGTAAACTCAATAGATTCAGACAAATCAGTTTTTGAAAAATGAAGCTCTCCAGGCAGGAGCTTTTTACCTAAGACATTGATAGATCCCGGATTATCAGGATGCGCTTGTATATAGTAACTTCTAAAGGCCCCTGTTACATCTTGGATGTACCCCAAGGATACCCCATACAGGTGCCCATAATGATAGAAAACAGCCATCGGGGGCTCGACACAGTAAACACCATCCTCAAATTCCGCAAGAGCTTTGAGAATTAAATCTGCGCTTTTATGCGCAGCACTTGTCAGGCAAAGTTGAAGAAAAGGGGTTATTTGAGTGGTATGTATAGCTTTATTGAAAAGAGGCTTGTAAGTTTGTTTATTATCAGCTGAGTAATAGGAATTATCCCGCAGTAACTTTAATTCTGCTATATAGGAATCAAGCTGCGGATTATTGCTTTTGAAGTTGAGGAGAACTTTAACAAGGGTATCAATAGTTTTCTTTGAGTATGTGCACAGGCCAACTTTAGCTATTTGTTGATAGATTTCATGGACTTCGTCCACACTAGCTGCATCCCTAATCGCCTTTATTTGACGATAAATATCAGGAGCCTGGGGAGTAAAGGCCAGCTTATGCTGAAGAGCATTAATGCCATACTTTGCACCAAATGCCTGAAGGGCTGCAATTCTCCTAGAGCAATATGGCCCGCTCTTTATCATACCTGTGTACATAAAGTGTAAGAGGTCGCTGCACTCTTCTTCAGATCCATCATATTCAATAACCAAAGTAGGCTTTTGCATGCCAACATCACTTTGGGAAAATAAGAACTTGTCAGAAAGAGGTGCAAGCTGCGCCTGATGCGCAAGCATCGTCGTACTATGATTGCCTTTGCTATCATGTATTTCTACATAACAATCACCTTCCTGATCACGCTTTGCAAAAAGATCATCTCCTGATTTTGCAACAAGAGACATATTGCTGCTACCAAGTGGCAGAACCTTTCTCCTTGGCAGAGTAGCAGGAGCTACAGGTGCAAGCTGAGTCTCGCTTACGACCCTTCTTACCCTACCATCAAGCGCTTCCAACTCTTTTCGCTTAATCGACTCCACCGTAGCTTGCCCCCAAGCCTCTGAATATCGTCGGCAGATATCACGAAACTGAGCATAATGTGCCATATCAGACGGATTATTATTAACATTACTATTACTATTCATACACACCACAATTAATACTAAATAATTCCATAAAATCACATATTTTGTCAAAAAAACAGCAAGAGATATTTACAAACTCTTATTCAAATAGCACTGCAAGGTTTGATTTGAGAAAAGGAGAGAAAGATTCTGATTTTATTCAGCGGTAAAGCGATAGCCTACGCCGCGGACTGTTTCGATATAGTCAAAGCGGGGGCCCATTTTTTTGCGAAGGCTTGCAATATGGACATCAATATTGCGATCAACGACAAAGGCTTCATCGCCATGAAGATCGTCGAGGAGCTGATTACGCGTAAGGACTTTGCCGCTTCTCTCGATGAGACGCTTTAAAATGGCAAACTCAGATAAGGTAAGAGCAATAGGGCGGTTTTGTTTTTTGACAATATAGCTTTCAAAATCTATGTGAAAGTGTGCAAATTCAAAGATTTTTGGCCCTTTGGCTGACACTTCTTCCTCATTTCTTCGAAGAACAGCTTTAATGCGAGAAAAGAGCACTCGAGGAGAAAAAGGCTTTGTTACATAGTCATCCGCTCCAAGCTCAAGGCCGAGTACAACGTCCGTCTCTTCACTCTTTGCAGATAGCATGATAATGGGAATGGATCTGAGCTGAGGATAGCTCTTTACCCTGCGGCATACATCAAGGCCGTTTTGCCCTGGGAGCATAAGATCGAGCAGGATAAGGTCCGGCCTCTCCTTTTCTATACACTCAAAGCCATTTAAGCCATCTTCTCTATGAATAAGCTGGTAACCTTGAATCTCTGCCTGCAGCTTTATAAGCTCTGCTATGTCATCCTCATCTTCGATGAGTACAATTTTCGTCTTAAGCATGGAACAATCATGCAAAAAGACTACTTTTTGTACCAGTCTGGAATAAAGCGTCTATTAATGCCGCCAAAGAAAACTGGATGATCTCCTCGAGCCCTTGCTTCATCGCGGCTCTGTTTTAATCCATCATAGATTCTATTGAGCGCTTGCCAATTATCCTTTTGATCCTTTTCCGGTTCAGCGAGCGTTGCCTGATAAGCAGTTGATATCTGCTCATCCAAAAATTTTAAAGCGTCATTTTTTGGCTCTTTTTTGATGCGCTCTACAATACCCTTTAGCATAACGGTACTTTGATCAAGAGGGTAAATCCTACTCATTGCTTCCACTAAAAAAGCCACCGCTTGCTTACATACCTCTGAATCAACCTTGATCTCATCAACAATTTGATGATACAGCTCTTTTTTCAATTCAACTTGCATAGTTCACTCTTAGAGGTGTTCGTAAAACTCTTTTTTAGGGGCAGGCGATTTAGATGCGGCCATCATAAAATCATACTCTTTTGTCGTCATAAGAAGCATAACAAGTGCATCTTTCACCCGCTTGATGGTTTGCTCATTGCGGATGAGTTCATTTTTCATGCCTGCAATATTTTTGTCGAGTTCATCGACATTAAGACTTTCTTTTGCAATAAGTTTTCCAACTGCATTATCAGCTGTGCACACAAATCCGCATTCACGATAGGCCTCTTGCAATGGCTTCTGAAGATGTGCTGGAACATTTGAAAAAAGAGCCCTATATTTAGCTTCTACTTTCGCAGATTCTCCAAGTATTTTGCTAAACTCACTTGCCTTTTTTAAGACAGGCATCCAGCGAGCTTCTTGCAGCTTTGCTTCATTTGGATTAATTTCTGTTGCAATTTCCGCAAGCAGCTCACCGAAGCTCATCTTTTTATCACCCTTTCGTATCGCTTCAAGCTCAAGAAGAATTGCTTCTCTTTTACCCGGCTCTACCTTAGCCTCTGCATAGATTGAAGCTACAGCTTTTGTAACATTAACAAGTCCCTTTTGAAGCCTTGTCATATGCTTCTTAAAGGCCTTATCCTTTGTTTTGATAGATGACTTTTCATGGTGATGCGCTTCAATCTTAAATTGCGCATTGCCAACTCTTTTAACTTTTGGTTTTGGATTTCTGTTTGCATCAATCTGTCTTCCCATCTCTTCGATTTCAGATTGAAGGTCTTTGAGCTTTCCGCCAGCTTCTTCTATAAGCTTTTTGAACGCTTCATTAGCTTGATCAGCCCCAAAAAGATCCCTGAGAACTCCATACATAAGAGATGGCGCCATATTGAACTGGGGAATAAACTTTGCACCGCCCTTCTCAAAGCCATCATTAGCAATAGCCTCTACACCGGAAAGCACTGCCCCATATTGACCAAGAGTTGTATTAGCGGTAAAGGCATTAAACTGGGAGTTTATTGCCTGTTTAAAGAGCTCCACACGATCTGGTGCAAGATCGTAATTCTCGGCAAGTGCTATCAGCTGTGCTTTTGTGCCTTGGAACACATCGTGAGCCATCTTATCCATGATGTTATTTCGATCTAAACCTGCCCACTCATCTTCTATGATCTTTGGATTTGAGAGTATGCCTTTGTAGGCTGGATACTGGGTAAGAAAAAGCTTTAGGCGAGAAAGCGCAATGAGCGCCCCGGGCTGTTCCCAAAATTCCTGCGTCTTGCGATCATATGTCACAGCGCATGCATCAGAGATGGAAGTCACAGCACGCACCATATTAGGGTGAATGCCATTTACTTCTTCTTCAGGAGTCATGTCAAAAAGGGCTATCGCATGGCAGAGCACTGAGTCATGAAGTACGTCAAAAGATTCATTGTCGAGAAGATCGACAAAATAGCCTTTTTCCTCCTCAAGCATTTTAGCTCCAATAAATGGATGGTCTTTGCAGCAGTCAAAGTTTACCGCGCCAAGACCCACCGTATAGCCCATATCATGATAGGCGTGTATAAGGTGCTCTAAGAATCTATCCTTTGGCGTATAGTCAACATGCTTCTCCATACCCTCATGAAGGCCATCAGCATTTTGTGTATTGTGGTGCACATGCTTAGAGCCATGATCACTTCCTGTAAAGGAGCTTTTATCGTGCATCTCTTGATAGACAATTGCACGAAGAGCATCTCGTGCGAGAATATATGCCTGTTCTACTGTCTTTTCAGGATAGGCCTCTTTATAGAGGTCCAAAAGTTCATTAACATCGTTGCGGATATAGCGTGCCTGATCTTTAGTAAGGCCAACGCCTGGCACTTGTCTGATGCGATCTAGCTCAATTTTGATCTCTTCCTTAACATCGGAGATGTTTTTCATGCCCATGGGGATAGGATCAATCCTTCCTACCTGTAATTCCTGATTGATCTCTTGCCTGATAATCGCTGGATTGTAGGCGCCTTGTTCGATTTTAGCTGGAAGATCCTTCCGATAGGCAAGCCTTGCGGCAATTTCTTTCATATGTGCGTTTATAACAGGCCGAAGCTCATCTTCTGGACCAAGTCGTTTAAAGCCATCTTCGAAGCTGACTTGTTCGCCAAATTTTGTCTCGAAGCGCTCCTCAATTTTTTTGATAAAAGCATCAGCTTGCTTTCTTTCACTCGCATTCGGAGGAAGCTTCATTACCTCCCAATCGGCTGGAGGCTGCTTTTGCATCTCCTGAAAGTAGCGATTTTGAGCAGCGGTGACATTATTTGAACCATTATAGCCTTTTAAAAGCTCTTTTGGTGGATTTCTATGACCATGTATCGCTTTACTATCAACAGCTACAGGACGGACACCCTCCAACTCACTAAAAAGGCCGCGCACTATTTGATGAGAGATTACAGATTTATGTAAAAAGTGGACAAGTTTTGCAAGTATCGTCACTATGCTTGCTTTTTTTATCCCTAGACGATTTTCTTTTCTTAGATCGCGGTATTCCTTACCGACATTTTCTGCGAGTTCCTTAAGCTGCTTCTTGTCTTCTTCCGTTGTTTTTACATCTTCCATTTTTTGGTTTATAGCAGTAAGGACTTTAGATGCATACTCTTGAGGATCATGGACGTGGCGCCAAAGCATACGAGTGCTTCCCAAAACGACAAAATTGCCCTTTTTATCAAGATCTACTGCCCCGCCGCCATGTTGAATGGAGCTTAGAAGTGAATCATATCGTCCGACACCCATAGAAACCTCTGTCAACTATTTATTTTACAACTACCATTCTCTAGAAATAAATGCAATATTGCTGTACAATTCTCTCTATGTTTTACGTAGTACTGCTTTACGCCCTATTTGCCAGCGTTTTTACCGCCTCCAAGCAGGCGCTTGAGTATGCGCCCCCTGTCTTTTTGGTAGGCGCTCGCATGATGCTTGCCGCGGTCTTTATGCTCGGCTTTTCCTACTTTATTCAAAAAAAGCCCATAAGTATTAAATCTGGGAGCATAAAACGGCTCTTTGGACTTGCTCTTTTTAATATTTATTTAACAAATATTTTTGAGTTCTGGGGCCTTCAGTACCTCACCTCCTTTAAAACATGTTTTATATATAGCCTTTCACCCTTTCTCTCAGCGCTTCTCTCTTACTTTATCTTCTCTGAGGCAATGACTAAGCGTAAGTGGACAGGCTTAATCGTAGGCTTTTTAGGCTTTATTCCCATCCTCCTTAGCAAAACATCGCAAGAAGAGCTCGCTGGCGACTTCTTAATCTTCTCCTGGGCGGAACTTGCTGTTATTGGAGCCGCTATTGCATCAGTCTATGGCTGGATACTACTCAAACAGCTTATTAACGATGATGGATATTCCCCTGTTTCCGCAAACGGCCTTTCCATGTTTATTGGAGGCAGCTTAGCGCTTGCACATTCTCTTTTTACCGAAGATTGGAACCCAACTCCTATCCACGGGCCAATACTTCCCTTTTTAGAGTGCACCATTTTCCTAATAATAGTTTCAAACTGCATCGCCTATAACCTCTATGGCTACCTGCTTAAACGCTTTTCAGCGACGTTTATGTCCTTTGCTGGCCTTACAACGCCGCTCTTTTCTGCCCTTTTTGGCTGGATATTCCATAGCGAAGTACCAACAGTAAGCTTTTATATTTCCTTCTTTATCGTATTTTCCGGCCTCTACCTCTTCTATCAAGAAGAGCTTAGCCGTAAACCTATTGCAACATCATGACTGAAAAAGCGCTCTACCATTTTCAGAATATCGTTAAAAAAGAATTACTTTTTCATTCCCTCTTTATTGGACTTGCGGCGCTAGCATCACTTTTCTTTCTCTTTTTTTTCTCATTTCTCTCAGATTCTTTTTTAATGGGAATTTTTATAGCCTGCGTCTTCTTTGGCGTCGTGCTCTATTTTGTACTTAAGCTTTATTTTCAGGAACAAAAGCCCCAAGAATTGCTAGAGCTCAGAAACCAGTACCTTTCCACAAAATCTCACAATGACCGAGATGTTATAACGAGCTTTGTTAAAGTTTTAGATCAAAGTAAACTCGACTACATCACTCTTCCACAGTTTTTAGATTTTGTTAAACCAACGATTGAAAAATTTTTGGCAACATATCACTGGAAGGATGTACACCTCTTCAAAGAGCTTTTTTTGAGGGCCCACCTCGATATGATGCTGCAGGCTGTAATAAAAAACCCTGGCAGCACTCAAGAGCATAAAAACTTAGCCAGTGCCTATATGGCCCTTGGTGAGCATTTTCATAGACCGCTTGAAAAACTCTCCTCCTCATCAAAAACTTCAGAGCTTTTTTGGGAACACTTCCAGACATTCTTTAGACTTGCAATTGAAGAGCTCTTAATTGTTAAGGAATATGAGCCAGCAGACCTTTGGACCTCCACGAAGCTCGCTGAATGCTACCTCTCTCTCGGCATGCTTGAGCAAGCAATTGTCGAGTATGAAACCATACTTGAGACAAATCCTGATGACAAGGATGCGCTCTTTAGTCTTGGAACTCTCTACTTTAAACAAGGCCTTCATGGTAAAGGTCTAAAAATTTATCAAGAATTGCAGCTCGTTGCCAAAGAAATGGCAGATGAGCTGATAGCACTTTACGGCTCTCATGATTCAGGTTCTTTCGGGCAAATTCAAAAGCAGGCGTCTTACCCTGCCTAAAGGTGACGAGACCCGCCCTACTACCTCTCAAATGAGGCAAGCTGTCTTTAACATCTGCCAAAATATTGTTGAAGATGCTGACTTTTTAGACATCTGCGCAGGCTCTGGCAGTATGGGAATTGAAGCTCTAAGCCGCGGCGCAAAATCTGCCACATTCATCGATTCAAGCCGCTTTGCCGTACAAGCCATCCGCGACAATCTAAAAGCACTCAAACTTGACTGCGAGGTACTTACTGCAGATGCGGTTACGAGCCTAAAAAAACTAGAAAATCAAAGCATGCACTTTTCGTTAGTCTACTTCGACCCTCCCTATACTCAAGAAAAGGGACATAGCGCACTTACTCAAGAAGTGCTTCTCTTTTTAGACAAAAGCAGTCTACTCCAAGAAGATGCACTTCTTTTTATGGAAGAAAGCGGCCAATTTTCGCTCGATCTACTCGAGCTTCAGAATCTAAAACTCATAAGCAAACGCCGCTTTGGCAACTCATACCTCTATGAGCTTGGAAGATCCACTGTGTAAAATTGATTACCTTGGATGAGGGCTTCATCAGGGCTTACAGTAAATTCGCTAACCGTTGAGATTTGGACTGGAAAGCTCATCTCTTGGCGAATTGGATTTGTTTCATTTACCTGGCAAGTAAAAAAGCCTGTGATATTTGCTGCAGGGCCATCTAAGTTATATTGAGGCGGCGCGTTTCCTACAGTAACATTTGAAATGGTAAAGGCTGCGCCCATATCTTTAGGAAACACAACTACAAGGAGTTTATTGTCTGTTGTACGCTCCTCTGCAGTTACCTTCACGGTGTAATTAAAGCTTGTTATCGTTGTATAGCCAGATTCAAAATCATACTGCGTATTAGCAAGACTATCATCTGCAAAAAGAGTTGTGCATAGCGCAAGCACAAATAAAAAGTACTTCATATAGGTCCTTACTCACATATACCCCATGTTGACAAATAAATATTTATTTGTCATGAAGAAAAGTATGCCCAACTACATTTGCCCTTGCAAGGTTCTATTCGGCCACACTTCTTTTGCTGAGAAACATCTTCGCTAGTAGCTTTTTTTGCTGATGAGGACGTCATGCTCATACTGCTGGATAAGTTTTGGCTTGCCATCATCATAGTATTTGTTAAATTTACCGTGGCGGTTGCCATTTTGGTATTCAGCTTCAAAAATTACGATTCCTTTTGGCGTCCATTGCCAGCATTTGCCATGCAGCTTTCCATGAAGATAGGGATTTACGCAGGCTTTACGGCCATTGTCAAAATAGGTTATTTCATCCCCTTCACGTAGATCATCAACAAAATTGCACTCTTTAAAAAGTGCTCCACTTGGGAAGTAGTGCAGCATCTTGCCATTTTGTAGTCCGTTATGAAACTCCATCGTTACGAGGGTAGCTCCATTTGCACTATAGAGGGTTGTGAGACCTTCTTTTATACCATTCATGTAGTTTGTACTTACAACTTTTGTACCGGCCTCATTGAATTCTGCAACCTCGCCATCAAACTTGCCGCGGACATATGTAGCTTCCTTCGCCTTTACCTTGCCAAAGACTGGGTGTGGGGGGTAGAAAAGCTGATAAAGTCCATGAGGGAGGTTATCTGCAAAGTACTGCTTTACTTCTGAACCATCTGGGAACTGCTGATACATAAAACCGTCAAGGTTACCCATCTTATAGGATGCTTCATAGACAAGCTCTCCTTTTTCATCCCATAGGGATTTTTTTCCATCAAGGAGGCCATCCTTATAGAAAAATTGGGCCTTCATTTTACCATTTGGAAAAAAGCCTACCTGTTTTCCGTGAAGCAGCCCATCTTTATACAAGATCTTTGTCGCAACCTGTCCATTTGGATGGAACTCTTTTGCCTCATCAACTGGCTTTCCTTTTACGTACTTATACTCCTTATGAAGCTTTCCATCTTCATACCAGCTAAGATACTCGCCATCCACTACTCCTTGAATGTGGCGCGTACGAAATCGTGGTTTACCACTTTCATAATACTCTTCTTCCAAGCCATCTTTTTGGCCGCTTGTATAGTGAACCTTTGATTTAAGCGATCCCTTCGGATACCATTCTTGGTGATAGCCATGCGGTATGCCATCAGAAAATTCTTGTTCGAGCAGGCAAAGACCAGATTCATTCCACTCCATCTGCTTTCCATGAAAGGCGCCTGCCTTGTAATGCTTTGAGGAGGCAAGTTTTCCGCTCTTAAACCAGCGATTTGCTACGCCGTCTTTTAAACCGTCTACATATGTATAGAGGATCCATTTTTTACCATCCTCATACCACTCTTCTTGCTGGCCGCTGCGTTTTCCAAGCGTATAGGTAACCGATACTGCAACAGCGCCTGAGGGATAAAAGCTTTTTTGGACACCATCAAAGAGCCCATCTGTAAAGTGAAACTGATTCTTTAGCTGTCCGTTTGGATACCATTCAAGGTAGGATCCAGTTTTTGGATAATACTCCTTCCACTTTAAGCCCTGTTCATCTCGTTCAATAATTGGTGTGGAAAGGACGCCTTTTTCGTCATAGTGCGCCTCATAAAGAATCACTGAACCATCTTCATTTTTTCTATAGTGGCGAGAGCGCGGCTCTCCATTGGAAAATTCCTGCTCACCAATAAGAATAGACTCTGCATTCCAAAAGCACTCAACGCCATCTTTTAAACCAGCCTTGTAGTGAACCTTATGCTTTTCTTTACCATTCGGATGGTATCTAGCAAGTATGCCTTCTGGCACGCCGTAGCTAAAATCCTGTGTCATCTCAACAGTTTGATCTATATAAAAGCGTGTAACTGCAGATTTGTTTTTCGGGCTATGGAGCATTCCTTGAACATAATGCCTAACTTCCTCAACCTGTCCAGATTCATACCACGACGTACTTCTGCCATTTAAAAGGCCATTAGCATAGGTAAGAAGCTTTTTCTTTTGGCCAGACGGATAGTAGAAGGTGCGATCAAAATGCAGATAGCCGCTTTTGTAATAGCCATCTTCGAGAAGGCGCTCATCTTCATCTAAAATCTTATAAGGGCCATGCTCTACATCATCCTTAAAGGATAGTTGCTGGAAAAGTTTGCCATTTTGATAAAACCATTGAAAAGATCCCTCCCTCTTTCCCATGACGTACTGTCCTAAAGTCCGAAGGGTTCCGTCTTGGTAATAGCTCAGGCTAACTCCGTGAGGAAGGTCATCTTTTATGTCTTCTTCAGAAAAAATGGCGCCGTTCGGGTAGTAGTGGATTGACTTTACAATCTTGTCGTTGTCAAGAAAGACAACTTCTTCAATAGCGCCGCCTTCCTGGTTTGCAACTACTTTTGCTTGCCAGTGAGGTTCAATAGAGAGAAGGTAAAAGGGAATAGTTAGGAAGATGAAGAGATATCTCATTAAATGACCTTTAAGCTAAAGCAACTTCCCGCACCTCTCTCGGAAGCTGCATATTTGCAAAACATGAAACAAATTGTACCACGCCCATAAGAGCAAGAGCCGAGCCTGCAGGATTTTCAGTGAAGAGCGTAGTTATAAAACCACTAATCCCTAAGCCTAAGCTTTCTGAAAATATCCACACAAAACCCATCAAAAAGCTGGCGATTACTCCCCTATGTTGGGGCACCATCTGTTGTCCAAGCGCCCAAATAAGCGGCGGCACGCTACCCATCATAGCACCAAGAAGAAAAAGAAGGGCAAAAAGTATCGAAGGAGAGAGAAATAGAGGAGAGCACAAGAGATAAAAAGAAATCAGCGTAAGTAGCGATGTTGAGAGAATAACCTGCCTTGTAGAGGTCTTATCGGCAATAAATCCAAAAATAATTGGCCCGATCGTCGCTCCAATCATCAAAACGAGGTGGCCCCCTCCAAACACAATCCAAGGCTCATATTGACGCTCGAGGAGAAAGTCTGGAAGCAAAAACACTAAAGACCAAAGAACAATTTGATTTCCAAGCATGCTGATATAGAGCGCCCTAAGTTCTTTTATGCGTAAAAACTTCATGTAGAGCGTAAGAGATCTCGCCTTTTCCTGTTTCAGAGGCGGGGCTGTTTTTTCGCGAAAATAAAAAAATGCTGCGACTGCAAGGACAATTGAAGGAACAGCGAGGATACCTGTAGAGCCCTCATAAGCCTCATACGTCCACGAAAAAATAAGCTGGCTTACGCCAAGACCCATCATACCAGATGCGGTAAAGCCCCCCATTATCGTGCTGCGCTTTACTGTAGGTAATGTAGAGAGTATGCTTGCTGCTGTAGGATGAAAAGCAGCCGAACCTAAACAGGTAAGTAAAAACAGCAAAAAGAAAATGCCATAGCTTGCCGTATAGCTAAAAAAGCAGGCGCTAGAGCCAAAAGCTATCCCAAAAAGAAGGAGATGGCGCTGGTAGCCTCTATCTGATAGGGAGCCAAAGGAGGCCTGAAGGCCCTCTCCAACAACAACACAACTTCCAGCAAGGAGTCCAGCGATGGCAATATCAAGCCCTGCCATAGTCTTAAAGACCGGCCAGATCCCCAGCATAAAGTCGACCAAAAAGTGGCCCAAGGTTATGTATAAAAGCTGTTTTATCATAAGAGCATCTATTTTACCAAAAAATTCTGTTAATAGGAAGGACCAAAAGGTTTAGAGGACAACTTCCTCATGCCAATTATTTGATTTTTTAAGTTGACAAAAAGAGAAGGCATAGAAAATAGAGAGCTTATATTAACTATAAAAAAAGATTAGGCTATGCAGACAGTAACAGACACCTTCGTCAATAAAGTTGCCCGTCCTCCAAAGCCCATAGATATGTCCCGAGTATGTAGTATAATTTTAGGTGGTGGTCAAGGAAGCCGCCTGTTTCCCCTTACAAAAAGAAGTTGCAAGCCTGCAATACTTTTTGGTGGAAGATATCGTTTAGTTGATGTTCCGCTTTCAAACTCTCTAAACTCCCTAATTAAAAAGAATTATATAGTAACCCAATTTCTTTCTACCTCTCTGCACCAGCATATTCTCCAAGCCTGGAGAAATGCAGGAACTATAGAAATTTTGGGCGCCGAGCAAAAACCTGGGAAAAATGTATGGTTTCAAGGAACAGCGGATGCGATCAGACAAAACCTTGAGTATCTCATTGAAACACCGGCTGACTATTTTTTAATACTTTCTGGCGACCAACTCTACCACATGAACTTTCAGAAAATGGTAGAAACAGCCCAAGAAAAAAATGTAGATGTACTTGTAGCAACCCTTCCTGTAAGCAGAAAGGATGCAAGGCGCATGGGCATAATGAAAGTTAATGAAGACCAGCACATCATCGACTTTTACGAAAAACCTCAGGAAGATGCTATTTTAGATCGCTTTACAACCTCTAATAATACCCTTCTTGGGTCAATGGGAATCTACCTATTCAAAAGATCTAGCTTAATAAAGCTTCTCTTAGAAGATATGAGAGATGACTTTGGCAAGCACCTTATCCCCACAAAAGTACAGCAGGGAAGCATCGCTGCATACATCCACGATGGGTACTGGGAAGATATTGGAACTATTGAGTCCTTTTACGAGGCAAATATCGCCCTCACAAGACATAACCCGCCATTTAATCTTTATGATGAAGGCTATCCTATAGCCACGATGCATTCCTGCCTTCCAGGCACAAGGCTTTGTAACACAAAGCTTTCAGACTCTATTGTCTGCGAAGGATCTCATATTGAGGCAGCATCTATATCAAATAGCATACTTGGCCAAAGAACTGTCGTCCTTAAAGATACGGTTATAGAAAGCTCCTACGTGATGGGCAATGACTTCTACCAGCTGCCAAATAGGGATTCTCACGGCCTTCCAGAAAGACTTATTATTGAAGAGGGATGCGTGATTCGACGCGCAATACTCGACAAAAATGTCCATATTGGCAAAGGGGCAAAGCTCATAAACAAAAATAATCTCCGCGAATACGATGGCCCAGGCATCTGCATCCGTGATGGGATTATTGTTGTACCTAGAGGCTCAACGATTCCGCCTGGTTTTGTGCTTTGATTTAAAGCTATTTTGGCGTAGAGTTCTTCCTCCCCGGGCAAGGGCACGGGAAAGGGCACGGGAATTTTATGGCTATTTGGGCAATTGCAGATCTTCACCTTTCATTTGGCGTTACCGGCAAGGAAATGCATGTCTTTGGTCCTGAGTGGAAAGATCATGACAAAAAAATAAAAGCCTTTTGGGATGAACACGTTTCAAAGGATGACCTTGTACTTATCCCTGGAGATATTTCTTGGGCTATGAATTTGGATGAAGCAAAGCCAGATCTTGACTGGATCGATCAAAGGCCAGGAACCAAAGTAATTATTCGCGGCAATCATGACTACTGGTGCTCAGCCCCTACAAAGGTCCGAAAAGCACTTCCTCCATCTATCCATCTTATTTGGTCTGATGCCTATTTATGGAACGGCGTTGCCATCTGCGGCACGAGGCTTTGGGATAGCCCTGAATATGATTTTGGCGCCTTTATCGAAATGAAAAAACCTATTAAAGAGGGCGCGAAAGATAAGCCTCCAGAGGAAAATGAGGGCGTATTTAGAAGAGAAGTAATGAGGCTTGAGTCTGCGCTTAATGCCTTAAATAAAAATGCTTCTCTTAAAATTGCGATGCTCCACTATCCGCCAATTAGTGCAGATCTTCAGCCATCAACCGTCTCTGCCCTTCTTGAAAAGGCAGGCATAAACATCGCCGTCTTTGGCCATCTCCATAGCGTTCGGCCAGAATCTAAACTTTTTGGCACAAAAAATGGCATTAGCTATCACTTTGTAGCTTGCGACTGGCTCGGATTCAAACTACTAAAGATCTCAGACTTTGCGAGTGGACCAAATCTGAAATTGGGGTAAGGGGTCCTAGGCTGCTTTGCCAGTTTGCCAAGTCTCTAGTGGATAAATAAATCTAAGGAAAAATATCTCGCCAAAAATAAAAATTTCGTGATAATCCGATAAAGTACCATTTTTGGAGGTTTCAATGAAAAGCCAGCGACTATTTTCAGCGCTACTGATATGTGCGCTGACATGTAGCATTTCCGCTAATGCCGATAGATCATCATCTTCTGATAGTCTTCGAAGAGTAAAATCTGGATCTGTCCCAGTATATCTTATAACGCAGGAAGATGTCCCTGTTGTCATCAAGCAGCCTGGTGAATATATCCTTGCAAAGAGCATAAAATATTCTGGATCTCACTCAGCGATCACCATAGCAGCAAATAACGTAAAGCTTAACTTTAGAAATTGCTCTATAATCCTTGAGAATTCCGATGCGACAGGAATTTCCGTAATAGATTCCTCAGAAGTTGTGATCGAAGGCGATGCCATAATCAATATATGCCATCGTGAGCAGCACGGAAACGGTATCCACGTCTGCAAGTCCTCAGATGTCCAACTAAAAAATGTCTACACAAAGCATCACCACCATGGCATTTTACTTACAGATGCACGAAATGTATCTATCCTCAACTCTCAGCTTTCTCATTCATGGCAATCAGGTGCAGCAGTAAAGAATTCCATCAACGTACTCTTTGATGATTGCGTATTTGAAGGAAGCAAGCGAAATGGCCTAGTCTTTAGTCAAGATAACAGAGATTGCAGAGTTATAAACTCAAGTTTTCCCTATTCGCAATTTACTAACATGCTCGTACAGCAAATTACAGGCATGATGGTCTCAAACTGCTCCTTTACAGACCTAGGTGGAGACGCTGAAAAGTCAAATATTGTGCAGTTTGGTGATGTTACTCATGAAGATCAGATCGCACGCGATATCATCTTCCAAAACAATACAATTACCAATAGAGCTGGATGCAACACCAACACTTCTCTTGAGGGTCTTGCTCTTGTAAATGTTTCAGGAATGATCGTAGACACCTGCATCGTCGATATTGACAATACAGGCTCAGATCCAGAAGATGATCTCTCAGCTATTCACATTGGAGATGGCTCTGGAACAAATGTGGGTTCCGATATCGTTATCAAAAACAGCGTTGTTGAAGGAACTGCTATGAACGGCATCTATCCAGATGTAGGCAGCTCTAATATTATGATTGATAACGTACTTGCTTCAAATGCACTCAAAAACGGCATATTCCTTGTTGGAACAAGTGCAAGCATTGTAAAAAACAGCACTGTCACAAATAACGGCACTAACGGAATCTTTCTTGGAGAAGGAAGCACTAATAATTCCCTCTCTGGCAACTTTGTAACTGCTAATGGCCAGTCTATTATCACAAGCAGTACATTGCCGCAAGGTGCTGGTATTGGTATCGATGAGAGCGCCACAAATACTCTTGGAATCAACAATCAGGTATTTGCTAACGAAGGCATGAGTGTTCAAGATCTTGGATCTCATAACTTCTTCACAGGAAACAGCTCTTTCTAAAGGAAGAAGTGTTCCTTGCCCTTGCCCCTGCCCTTACCCTTTCCCCAACTGTAAAAGTTGGCAAAGGACAAAGGCAAAGGCAAGGGCAAATTTTTTTAGGAAAGTGTATTTTTTAGAGCCTGAAGATCGGAATCTTCTTTAGAAATCGGCCTTGAGTTCTTTTTACGCAGCTCATAAATCCCCTGCAAAGCATCACCCTTCTCATGCATGTCGAGGGAGTGAAAGATTTCACTCGCTATATGGATGAGTTCTAAGAGCTCATCTTCTGTCTGGACAAGCGGCAAGGTGCGAAGTGAAACATGCCGAAAGAGTTCATGATCTGGAAGACTGATGAGATACGCAAGGACATCGAGATTAAATTCAAGATCTTGGGATTGCTGCTCCTGTCTGAAGAGCTTTGCGACAAGTTCATGTCCTTTACGGATGTCTGATCCCCCAATAATCCGAGCGTGTAAGAGGTCAAACCACTTTTTCTCGGGCATATAAGGATAAAATTTTTCTAAAAGTTCTTCAGCATAGCCATAATCTTGATGGTCTATAAGATCGCTAAGGTAATCGATCATGAAGGACTGAAAGTCATTTGCGAGATACTCTGATACAGCATCATAGATTGTGTCTCGAGAAAGGCCCTGATCTACGTTTTCTTCTAGTGCGTTATGAAAGCTTGCTATGGCATCTTCTAGTGCTTCGCCATTTTGCTGCCCCACGTCATAAAGAAATATTTGATAATCGAGTTCATCACAGATGATCGACACGCTCTGTTTCTCATTTGCGAGACGTCTCCAAAGCTCAAAAATTACGAGATAGAGCTCATCGAGCTCTTCGTCATGGCTAGAGATAAGATTTTCAAATAATTCCTCAGGACTATCATAGGCATCAGCATAGGCTAAAAAGCTCTGCTTCTCAAAGACAAGATCAAAATCCTGCATCTTTTGAAAGAGAGCCTCCATCGGCATTTGCCTGTAATCTGCAACCTTCCATGACTCTAGGAGCGTGGATGAGTCTTGCAGATAATTCATTCTTAAAGAATTGTACAATGCTTTTGTCGAAATACTCATAGCAATATATATTGCCATTCAACAAATATTTAGATCAATTACTTTGTTAGATATTCAAATAAACTTTAAAAATATATGGTGAAGCTGCGCTGTCACTATTTGAATTTGTATTAGGGAGCGTACTTTGTATGCCGCCTACAATATAGCCTACATGTGTTCTTCCCTTAGGCAGCTCATCCAATTTAAGCACATTGTTTTCATAGTGAGGAATATCTGTTTTTGGAAAATACATTGCCCCAGTCCCAAAAAGAAGCGGATTTCCAGGATTCGACTGTGTAGAAATAATCTCTGGGAAGGTAGCATCCATCAAATACTGAGTCTGCACCCCACGACTATCCCTTTTAATTGTGGTAATTTGATTTATAAATGGGACCTCTGAATCTGTTTGGAATGAGCCGTCCGCAAAATAGCCATAACTAAGGCCGCCAAAAATAAGGGTGTACATCTCTCTACACTTTTTAGAATAGAGCCCAAGGGTTGATGAGACGTAGTTATTCATGCCCTGTTTTAAAGAAGTAAAAGAATTTGGGTTTTCCATTGTAGGTTCGCCTTTAGCGCTAATGTGGACAGGTACAGTCCAAATCCCGCTCGTCAATGTGAACACCCCTGAATAGGCCATAAGGGCAGCTTTCTCATTACCCTCAATAATTGGGACAACATTCAGATCTCGTCTTCTAAAGGCAGGTTCTGGATTTTCAGGTATCGGATCTTTGATGGAAACTGAAAGCGTCTTGCCGTCATCATGAATTTTAAACGGCCTTACTTGGCATGTGTAATCGCCATTTGATTCATCGTGATAAAATCCTGCAAAATTTTGGCCGAAAATTAAAAGCGTAGGCTCATCCCCAATTTGGAACATATCACCGCCCGTTACCTGAAGGGCGCTATTTTGAGTCTGGCGAAGATAATGCGAAGCAGTGTGAGTGCTCTCAAACATCACCCACTTGATAATCCCTGGAAGATCAACTGCTGTCAGCGTATCCTTTGTAGAAAACTCGCCAGTAGCAGTAATCACTCCATAGCCTCCCGTGATATAGAGCGTATCTCCCTTTTGATAATACTGCGAACTTGTCACAGATAGGGTATCAATCAACGCTTCATCGACATCAAGGGGTCTTGAGTAGGTTTTTTTATTTTTATAATCCACTACAAAGATAGATGTATTTTGCTGATCCGGGGGGAAATTATCATCGCCCGGATCAAACCCATGAAGACCATTTAGCCTGCCCCCGATAATTACCCACTTGCCGTCATAGAGAGCTATAGCTCCAGAATGAAGGCCTACAGGAAGCTCATACTCTGCTTTTGTTACTTCAACGCTGTAAGGCAGCTCTCTTCCTGGCAAGATAACACTTACATACTCTGTTTGATTGTCAGCACATAGTAGCGAACTAATCATTGACATAGCTAAAGCAATTTTTTTCATGAATCTTCCTTTGACCTAAATAATTCTTGCATACTCTTTGGATATATAACCCTCTTCCCCACTTGGAGCCTGAACTTTCAGCCAGTTCCCGCCATCTGTTACATCAAGCACTTTAAGGGTGCTTCCTACAATTATAGGCAATCCCACAACGGGGGCATATTGATCTCCTGCATCTCTTCGAAGCGCTACAGGACGAATGCAAATAGCCTCGCGAGAAGTTAAATAGTCGCTCCAGATAATGCTACAAGAAAGTGTAAAGGCTACCCAGAGCGCAATTTTTGCAAGCTGCTTAAGATAGCCTTGAGGCATCCAGAGATGGATAGAGAACAGCGTAAATACTATAAAGAGCACGAAAAGGAGCCCAACTGCTTTCTCATTATGAGATAGTTTGTAGTGAAAGAAGAGAATATATGTTTCTATAAACCCGTGACTTTTTTTCGCAAGCCCCACTTTTTGCAGTGCAATGTTTAAATTCCCTCTAGCAGCATCAAACCGCGGATTTTCTTTAAGCGCTTTATTGTAGTAAAGAATTGCAAGGCCATATTCGTGCAGCTGGTAGTAGCAATTTGCTATATTGTATAAGAGCTGATAGGAGGGGCTTTCTGATTCCATCTGAAGATACAGCGAAAGTGCGTCATTAAATGCGGCTTTTCTTTCTTCGGCATTTGAGGCTTTTTCGCCTGCTTGATATCGCTCAAAGGCTTTATCTTGAGCGCTTAGTGAGGAGAAGCAGAACAAAAGTGTAAGAAATAAATATTTTATCATCATTTCATTCTATAGTAAAGCTCTGACGCTTCATTTACAATTTGATTAATCTCAAGCTGAGTCTCAAGGCCCATAAATCTCTTTTGCTCGATAGAGAGTAAAAATGTACGGATTTCGCCCTCAATACCCGAAGTTCCCAGCTCCTCTGGCGAAACCTCCGGCTTTGACGTGATATGCAGCTCATACAGCCTAAGAAGGAGCGCCTTTCGAATCAGCCTAGCACATGTATTAGGATCTTTTTTTTGCTTAATCGCTTCCAGAATAATGTCTCTACTTTTTTGCCCTTTAGTCTCGGCATCAACCCAAAGCCTTTTGAACATATTTTGAGCCCCTAGTGCAGCAAGCAAAAAGAGCGCAGTATAGACAAGCAAAATATCCTGCAAGTGACGCGCATGGGATTGATCAGCCTTGAGCGGAATGTTTGTTTGCACTTCAATCGGCCAAACAGGTGGCGGCATGCCTTCCATATTGGGCTCTTCCCTGTCGTCAGCCTTAGAGCCGCGAACTGTTATTGCTATCGGATCGCTTTTCTTGACCATGTAGCCCTTAGAGTTTGGATCAAATGAAGAAAACTCTATTGAAGGAATGATCTTTGCTTCAGAAGTAATCGGCCTTAAGTTAACAGTAAAAACCTTTTGGCCATTTTTCATCTCGCCAACTGGTGCAAGATCACTTAAGCGAAACACATCCTTAAAACCTGGCTGTTTGCTAAGGTCTGGAAAGTTAACTGTATTAAAGTCGCCGCTTCCAGTGACAGTCACCTCAAGTGTGATCTTCTCGCCAACATTTACACTTGTTGGACTCGACACGCGCACTCCCCAATAAAACGTACCTATAGCACCATTAAAAGAAGCAGGCTTTCCCTCCTTTGGAAAAGGGAGAATCTGCACGTCAATGCTTGGAGCCTCGGCCTGAAGCGGTGATTGGGAGACTACTTTATTTCCATAGGCATCTTTTCCATACACATAGCCTTCAATTGATGAAGGACCGGAGCTGAATGTACCAGGATTGAGGGCGACTGCCTGCTGAGAAATAATCTGAACGGTTACATCCCCTTCAAGGACATTATCTATTTTTGGCGCACCTTGCGTCCTAAAGCCCGGAAATTCTAGCAGAGGCAGGCTTTCCTTCGTGAGCTGTATGGGATTGCGAAAGGAAATAAAGTACTGGAAGGTAACTTTTTGGCCAGGATAAAAGGGCCCCTTTTCTAAAACACGCGCCTGAAGCCCAAGCTGATCAGAGGAGATACTCGATCCTGTAACCTCAAATGAAACGGGCGCAGAACGTATAAAGCCATCACCAACTTGCACCTGAACGGAAGGAAAAAGATAGAGTCCCTTAGCCTTGCCTGGAAGGCTAAAGCTATATTTGGAGAGAATAAGGCTATCTTTGTCAGATGGAGCTTTTCCAGCAGGGTAGCTCTCTTCAACCTTCTTAACCTTAAGCCCTTGACCATCAACAGTAAATGTCGATTCATTCACTTGCTGCCAAGAAAGACGTAAAATGGAGATTTCACCTTGAATTGGGCTATTCGGCGGGCTTGACGAAATCTGCACAGTAATCCTTGCAGGCATAGCACCAATGAGCGCAGCGGAATAGAGCAGTAAAATAGAGAGCCATCTGCAAAGCATTAGTACCATCTCGAGCTTTTGCATCTTTGTAAAAGGTTATTTATTTGATGTCAACGCTTCGCGATGCTTTTGAAGGACCCAAAGGACATAAGGGACCAAAACGACATAAAGGACAATATACAACTGTCCTTTATGTCCCTTCGGTCCCTTTGGTCATTTATGTCTTTTAAAAAGCAGCGCGAAGCGTGTGTTGGAAATTAAGCACTTCTTTGCTAAAATGAAGCTTATGAAATACATTTGGTTTTTACTTCTCCCTGGTCTACTTAGTGCTGCTCTTCCAATTGATGTTGCGAGCAAGAGCGCCCTTTTAATAAACAGCAAAACAGGCAAAGTGCTCTATGAAAAAAATGCATCTGAAAAGATGTATCCTGCAAGCTGTACGAAAATCGCATTTGCTCTATACGCGATTAAATTTTACAAGCACCTATTTGACAAGAGATTAATCTGCTCACACAATGCTGTAAAGGCACTTTCAGAAGCGCAAAAGAGCAAAGACAACTACAATTTAGTTCCCTCATATGTCCTAGAACATGACGCATCGCATATGGGCTTGAAAGTAGGAGAAGAGATGCGCTTTTATGACCTGCTTGAAGCAACCATGATTGTATCTGCCGACGATGCATCAAATGTTCTTGCAGAAGTAATGGGGAATGGCTCTATCGAAAAATGCGTGGAAGATGTCAACCGCTTTGTGAGGTCCCTTGGCTGCAAAAACACCTGCTTCAAAAATCCTCATGGCCTCCATCATCCAGAACATGTTACATCAGCCTATGACCTTGCCCTTCTTTGCCAAGAGGCAATGAAAGAGCCTCTTTTTTGTGAAATAATCAAAAAAACGAGATTTTTGCGCCCAAAGACAAATAAACAAAAAGAAGTTCACCTTGCGACCACTAATCGCCTGATGATGAAAAATAGCCCCCATTACTTTCCTCATGCTGCAGGAATTAAGACAGGTTATCATAGGCGAGCGGGTCACTGTTTTGCGACATGTGCAAATAAAGGAGATCGCTCTCTTATATCAGTTCTCTTCCAATCCCCTTCGCGAGATGAGCGCTTTAAAGATGCAAAGCGCCTATTTGAAGTTGCTTTCTCTGAAATGCCAATCACCAAAACAGTGATTCCAGCAGGGAAACAGAGCTTTCAGCGCAAAATACCAGGTGCTAAGGCAGTTTTAGAGACCGTGACTACAGAACCTGTAGTCTTGAGTTTTTATCCGTCTGAAGAGCCTGAGTTTCGCTGCGAACTCCTCTGGAGCGACGTTGAGCTTCCTCTCACTAAGGGAGCATTAGTTGGAGAGCTGCATCTCTATGCAGATGGCAGCCTTGTCAAAAAGGCGACTCTCTATGCAGCAAATGGCGTGGAGAAACGATTTATGCTCTCGATGCCGATGATGATCGGCATCGGAGTCTTTGTTCTTCTTGCAGTATTTATTTATGCAAGGGCAGGCCTAGGAGCTGGACGAGGAACTGGACGCTCTGCCGGATAATCGTAGGCATAGACCGGTGAAAACTTTGGTGTTCTTGTAAGGTTGAATGGCAAGAATGTAAAGAGGTTTGCAATTCCAAGCGTTGTATAACCAAGAAATGCAGCAGCAAGCCCGCGAAGCGCATTAAGCGCGCCGTGAATTGTATGTTCAGATCCATATCTTGTGATTTTTCTCATACTTTTCATTGTTTCTGGATTTGAACTGCTTTTGCAAGATTCAATACCCTGGCCAATTAATCCTACAAGAGATGTTACAGATCCAGCTATTATCTGAATAAAACCAAGCTGAAAGCGAATTGCACCGCTAAAAACTGGAACTACTGGCATAGATTCTGCCACATTAAAGCCCATTTCTGCATAAGTACAAGCTTTATTAACTGATCGCATTAAACTCATAAAATAATTACCTCTTTTATTATTATAAAAAAGAATATTATATTATATAGTTATAATTTTCGTCTACTATTAAATACAATTTTCTTGGCCAGCTCTACCGCGCCAATATAGGCAGCAATAATAAGAACAAGATATCCATAAAACGACGCCTTTAGGGGCTGAAACCCAAGAATCGGCGCAAGCGGAGTAAAGGCAAGAGCTGAGGTAATAAGTACAATTCCAATGCACATTCCAAGAAGATACTTACTTGGCATGCTGGAATAAAAGGGTCTAAATGTGCGGATGACAACTACAATAAGGGTAGCAGAAACCACAGATTCTAAAAACCAGCCCGTGCGAAACTCAGTTTCTGTAGCATTGAGGAGCCATAAAAGTACGCCAAAGGTGATATAGTCAAATATTGAGCTAATTAGTCCAAAAATAAGCATAAACTTACGGATAAATGCAATGTTCCAGCGGAGCGGCTGTTCAAGCATTTCTTTATCGACGCTATCGGTCGCTATTGTCATCTCAGGAAAATCTGTGAGCAGATTTGTAAGAAGAACCTGCTTTGGCAGAAGCGGAAGAAAGGGCAAAAAGAGAGAAGCTCCAGCCATGCTGAACATATTTCCAAAATTTGCACTTGTCGACATAAATATGTATTTTAGAGTATTTGCAAAGGTCATTCTCCCTGCTAGCACCCCATCCCGAAGGACAAGTAAATCTCGCTTTAAGAGGACTATGTCAGCAACTTCTTTAGCAGCATCCGCTGCCCCCTCCACAGAGATGCTAACATCTGCTGTATGAAGTGCCGTAACATCGTTGATACCATCTCCAATATAGCCTACGACATTACCTGCCCGCCTTAAGGCTAAAATAATCCTCTCCTTTTGGTTTGGCTCAATCTCTGCAAAAATAGTGCACTTTGAAATCAGGTGGCTAAGCGCCCTATCATTTAAGGAGTTAATTTTAGACCCAGTGGTAACTTGATCACAGGGTATGCCAATCTTTTTAGCGATGTTTTGAGAAGCTGCAAGATTGTCTCCAGAAATAATTTTAAGGTCTATCCCAAGCTTTCGTATCTCTTTAATTGTCTCTTCAATCCCCGCTTTAGGGGGATTTAAAAAAAGTAAAAATCCTAAAAATATAAGATCTTTTTCCTCCTTGTCTTTGCCTCTTTTATAGGCTACAGCAAGCACTCGATAGCCTTGATTTGCATACTCTGTAAAGCGCTCCTCTAGCTCTTTTACATCTAAAGGAACCTCTTCGCCTTGACTATTTTCTGATACGCTTGAGCAGCTTAAAACCTCTTTAAAAGCACCCTTTGTTAGTAATAGCGACTCACCTTCCTTCTCTGCGACAACACTCAGCCGCTTTCGCTCGAAATCATAGGGAATTTCATCAACCTTCTTCCACTTTTTTGCCTCAGGATGCAGCTCCTTTAGCAAACACTCATCGATAGCATTATTGTAGCCGGTTTGAAGAAGACTGTTGAGGCAAGCATAGAGATGCACCCTATCACTTTTTTCTCCATCAATTCCGACTGCACTATCGAGCGTAATTTCAACTGTTGTAAGGGTACCCGTTTTGTCTGCACATAAAATGTTCATGCTGCCAAAATTTTCAATTGCAGGAAGACGCTTTACAATCACTTTCTTTCTTGCCATTATTTTTGCCCCATGGGCAAGATTAATGCTGATGATAGCTGGAAGAAGCTGCGGGGTCAGCCCAACAGCGAGGGCAAGACTAAAGAGCATGGATTCAACTGCAGCCCTTCCAAGATAGACGTTGCATGCAAAGATAACCACAAGCAGTATAAGCGTAATTTCCCCCAAGAAGTAGCCAAACTGCCTTACACCATGCTCAAATTCAGTTATAGGCGGGGTGTAACTTAGCCTAGTCGACACTTTTCCAAATTCAGTATGCACTCCGGTTACTAAGACTTCAGCTTTTGCTGTGCCGCTTACAACATGCGTCCCCATAAAGAGCATATTTGTTCTTTTAGAGATAGGCACATTTTCTGGAACAATACCTGCCGATTTTTCTACATAAAAACCCTCCCCTGTTAGAGAAGCTTCATCTACAAAGAGCCTCGACGCCTCAATGAGTTTTGCATCAGCCGGCACGACACTTCCTGCCTTAAGAAATATAAGATCGCCAGGAACGACATCTTCAATAGGAATTTCACGTCTTTCACCGTCTCTCTCGACCTCGGCCTTAATCCGCACAATGTCTAGGAGCTTTTCCATACTTTTCAATGCGCCTCGTTCCTGAAAAAAAGTGAGGGTGGCGCTTGCAAAAATTATAATAAAGATGATGATTGCATCAGTCTTATCATATAAGAGAAGAGAGAGAAGCGCCGCAAAAAGCAGCATGTACATAAGTGGAGAATTTATCTGATCAAAGAAAAGCTTTAAGGAACCCTTGCTTTTCTTTGCGTGCAAAATGTTCTTTCCATATTTTTTCAGCCTTGAAGATGCCTCTTTTTGGCTAAGACTAGGCATAAAAAAACCCCTACTCACTTAAGGTGAGTAAAGGTTTTTGATTGATTATTTGCAATAATCAATTAATGCACAACATTATCTGGCAGCTGTTTAGCCGGTGTCTGTACTGCCCCGCCAGCAGAATCTCCATTGTTCAGTATTCCTGAACCAGAATCTTTACCAACGTCTTTATCATTCATTTTCATATCAGATCCCTTCATATCATCTGGTTTCACCGTCTGATCGGATGGTGTTACCAGTTTACCTGAAGAGTTTGTTGTACCAGGAGTAGATGCGCCGGGCATAGTAGCCTTTATTGGGACTATTGCCAGGGAGAACAAAAGAGCCAAACATAACATATGTTTGTTATTCATACATTCCTCCTTTTTGGGGCCTTCCCCTGGTTGTATTATAACATCTATAAACAATTGTTTTCAAATGCGTCGTAAACAACTTAATTATAAAGTATTATAAATTATCTACAAAATATAGTTCTGGCATGATAACGCTTACATCATGGAAAGAAAATGTCAAAGCGTCAGAAAATTCGTAACACTTTTGTTATAACACCTTGCAAATATAAAACAGACATGTGCTAGACTGGCATATGTTTGAGGTGCAAAAGAGGGGTTCCTGATATTCCCTTGCTCTAGCTCTTAGCCCTCCGTAAAAAATAACTTCTATGTATATTAGCAATAGCTTTATTTTTATCTGTGTCAAAAAAGCAAAAGAGCATTTGCGCTTCAAACACCTTATTTCGCAAGTAGAAAAAAAGTGCCAAGATCCAGTCTGCAATCAAATTCTCAATGATAAAGACTGCCCACATTCAATGCAGGGCCATTTTGCAAAAAAAAAAAAAAAAACAAAAAGAGAAACGACCACTCTCTATAATCTTATTTTCAGACTCAGCAGCTGCTTAAATACTACTTCTTACCAAGGACGCTTGCCGCTCACCTCTGGAACCTTTTGAGTCTTGAGACCCTTATCTTCCTGCTCCATTTGCTGGACAAGACGTATTGAAAGATCTGGACTGAGTTTCAAAGACTCAAGACTTTCCACCTTATTTGCATTTTGCTCTTCATTTTTTGACTTGCCAGACTCTGACTGCATGCTGTGCAGTAGCCTTGAGGCCTCTTCTAAATCATCAAGCACTTTTTGCATACTTGAGAGCTCTTTTGTCTCTCGCTGAACTTCGATACGCGCATCCTCGATAAGTGAAATAACCTTCTGAATTTTAGAGCCTTTTTTAGGAAGATTCTCAAGGCCTACTGCAACTTCTTCTATAAGTGTTGCCTGCATTTTGGAAAGGAGGCTGAGCGTATCTGTAAAACCATTATGCTGGCTAAACTGAAGAAGCGACATGGTTTTTTTCTGAAAAAGAACGCCAAAGTCTACAGCTTCAGTGATTCCTGCGAGGTCCTCGCGCTCGCCTGCAAGGAGCTCTTTTAGCCAGTCAATCTCTAAAGACATGCGAAAATAATCAAGATCCCTTCGCTCTTTCTGAGTAAACCAGTGATCATTTTTTATAAGATCCGCGTAGACATCAAAAAGAGTGCCTTTATGAACAAAAATACTAAGCAATCGAAGCAGGAGCTTATAATCATCATAGGCGATAGATGGCTCAAGTGTGGGATTTGTCTGCAAGGCCGCACACTCGTCTGAGAGAAGGCTTAGTAAAAAGCTTAAAGCCTTTTGCGGATTTACATAAAACCAGCTGATTAACACAGAATCAAAATTTGCCTCATGCATATTTTCAAGTTCGCTATAGGCTTTGGGAATATCAAGTGCCTTTAAGCGATCTTTAAGAGGATCTATAACATACTCTACATCCATACGCCCTCGATCATGCAAAAGCGTTGCAAGATCCTGATAGGTTTTATCCTCTGGCTGAGAAAGTATTGTCCAGTAGTACATAAGGGGATCTGTAGTTTTTAACTTCTCTTCAAGAGTAGCAATAAGCTTAGCGGTTAAGGGATCTGAGACCCTTTTTTTGCGATCCAAATAACGATAGCTAAACTCAAGCCAATAGCTATATTCCTCTCCCCAAAAACTATAGAGCTTATTTTGAAGAGAGCGCTCAGTCGCTATGTCTACTCTCTCCTCAAGTAAAAAGCTAATGTCTCTATTTTCCACCTCTTCTTGAAGCAGAAGCACAAGGGAGGAAAGCCTGTAGAGTACATGTAAGGCACCTTCTAGGCTATTCTTTGCAAATGCCGCTACAAGATCATCTTGAAGGCTTTTAAGTTCTTTGCGCAAAAAATCATGCATCGCAAAAGTTTCTTTTTTTGCCGGCGCCTCTAAAAAACCCTCCATTCGAGTAAGGCAAAAAAGAATACGTTCAACCTTCTCCTTTCGATACTTTTGCATATAGAGCACGGTATTTTGAGCGCTAGCTCCAGATGCTGTTTCAATATCAACAAGCTGAGAAAAAAGCTCTACGAGCATATCTCCTAACGTTTCTAAAAGAGCTTTTTTATCAAGTGCATGAAGATGAGCAAGGGATGAATAAAATCTCACTGCTTCCTCACTATTCATAATCCCTTCTTCGATTTCAATTTTTTGAAAATCAAAACCTTCTGGTATTTTTGCTAGATAGTCTTTAGCAAAGCCTATCGCCTCTTGTATATGGTTTAAAAGCTCATCGCTATATTTCTCTCCAGTGGAGAGAAGTGTAAGCTCTAGTCTTACATAATCGAGCGCATAGATTGCCCCATTGTAGACAATCTGCACTGCAAGCTGCGGGCTTGCTTTTACAATGCTCTCATAGGCCTCATCATCAATTTGGCCGAGCGCTACAAGAGCATCCCAATATCTATTTTGGCGCGCGAGCAGCACTGAAATATCATAGAGCGCAGTTGCACGCTCTATAGTAGAAGTCTCACCCTGAAGCACTTTTGAGAACTGTCCAAGCGCTAAATCCTCTCGACCAGCATCAGCAAATTCAATCCCCCTATCTATGCGATCTTCCGCATTAAGCCCTCCTAAAGAAAAAAGAAGAAGAAGGATAGCTAAAGCTTTTCGCTTTGTCTCAGGCATCACTAAAGAGAAAAGGACGAGGCAAAGCGAGGCAATAATCAGCAGCATAACTTCTAGAGGGGCTCTTGGAGCATAGGAACTTGAAATTTGATGCGAAGCTTCATCATCTTTTGCGACATCTGCTAAAATAGCGTCTGAGATCTCTAAAGAGGTACGCTCATTTTCTTGATAGAAATGGCCGCCTCCTGCTTGGGCCATGCGCTCAAGAAGCCCCTTTTGCATCTTAGAGGTAACAGCCTCTCCATTAAACTGCACACCAGGGACTAAACCACCCTGAACCGTTCCAAGTCCTACAATCTCCCACTCAAGGCTCGGGCTTTTTGTTTGCGAAAGATGGCTGAGAAGGACATCTTCTGCTTGTTTTTTTCCACCCTCATTCATATCGAGAAAGCCAGTGTCTTCTCCATCAGTAAAAAGCACTACCCTCACCCTCTTTTTGTAAGGACTATCGACATACTTTGTCTTTATAGTATCTACCATCGAAAGAAGGTTTGTACCGGCCTCTCCGACATCATTTAATCCTGTAGATTCTAAAAGTATGCGAAAATAGAGATAATCTAGAGTGTCTGGCACAATTTGTTTTGCATTGCCTGCAAAGGCAACAAGAGAGGCATTAATTCCGCCAAGCGATTCCAAACATGACTCTATGAGCTCTTTTGCTTTTTCGAGCCTTGAAACTCCCTCGGATGTATCTTTTGCTCCCATAGAAGCCGATACATCAAGAATAAAAGCAACTTCATCTACTTTTGGAAAAGATGAATGGACAGTTTCTCGCTTTTCAATCGAAGACTCTGTAGATCCAAGCTTTGCAAGTGCAATCGTAAGAAATATCCAGCTGCAGACTATACAAATGGCTTTTACAAAAAAGGCAAAAGGAGATCGCTCGAAAATACTTTCGGGCATGTTTCCCTCTGCAATATAGGACTCCTTTATCCTTTGTTTATATGTATAAAGCCTGTAGTAGAGAAAAGAAATAAAGCCTGCAAAAATTAGGAAATAGCCATATACAGAGCTCACGTGCTGCTCCTTGCAAAACTTGTCTCAACAAGTACGCCAGCGGCAAGAGAGAGCAGCGCTAATGTAATAAACAAACCTACTAGAGAAACTTCATGAACGGGGGCTTTTACGCGAGAAACCTCAGGTGCTAAGGGGCTCTTTTCCATGGAATCGATCTTGGACAAAATATCTTCAACAGTATTTTGGCTATTTGCAAGAAAGAGCTCGCCGCCGCTTCCTTGCATTGCGCTTTTTAGTTTCTGAATATCATTTGCATAGTCTTTGCCGCTAAGTATTGGATCTATTCCAATGTAGAAGACCCTGCATCCATTATCCTTTGCATAGTCGATGGCTTCATCAGGAGGCATAAATCGAAATGGGTTGTCTTTATCTTCAGGATGCGGGCTTTGCAACCCATCTGTAATGATAATTATCGCTTGATTTGCAATATTGTAGACGCTTTTATGTGCCTCTTCCTGCCTATTTGCAAAATGCTTTGTAGCAACAATGATATTTACCGCTTTGAAAATCGCATAGCCAATTGCAGTGCCATTTCTTGTATCTTCCTGAATAGGTTGTATACCCTTGAGTGCGAAACGAAGCTCTTCACGGTTGAGTGTAAGAGGACAAATAACATCAGGTACTCTAGCAAAGGCGATAAGACCTGTTAAGTCATTTTGCCGTCCGGGAAGATTAAGTCCATTTTTTCCGTCAACAAATGCTAAAATCGCTTCCTTAGCAAGGTCAATCTTTGAAACTTCCCCAGTAATTGTCTTTACCTTTTCGCTCATTGATCCTGATTGATCAAGGAGAAAGTAAATGGCAATGCCAGAGCGAGGCACTTCGGTCTTTAACACATCTTGCTCACTTGAAAGTGTTTGGACTGCCCTAGGGTGAGAGAGTGCAATCAGCAAAAAAAGAACAGCAACCCAGAAGGCAAGCTTTCCACCCTTTACTATGTAAATCCGAAAAGATTTTGCCTTTAAAAAGGGCGCACGCTCAGTTATAGGAAAAGATGGCACCTTGCGTCTCATGCCGGTATAAAACACCCAGACGAGCGCTACAAGAAGAAAGAGAAAGCTAAAGATGCCAAGATCAAGTTTCATCTAGATACTCTGGGTAACTCCAAATTTATCGAGCAGCACGTCAAGCTCATCAAGATCATTAAAGCTTAGGCAAATCGTTCCCCGATTTTTTGTCCCCGTCACCTCAACTCTCATACCAAAATGCCTTTCAAGGGTTCTTGCTAGTTCTTTATAGTAGATATCATCGCTTGGCTTTTTTTTGATAAGCTTTGTTGCTTTATCTACCGTGAGGTTTTCCTTGAGCATTTTAACAAAAAGTGCCTGCCTTGACTCTCCAGGACAAGAAAGAAGCACTTTGGCATGCGCGTGGGAAATTTTATGCTCGCTTATTGCCTGCTGCATCTCGAAGGGAAGCTGCAAGATTCGGAGGTAATTTGCAACAGTTGAGCGCTTCTTTCCGATTTTTTGCGAAATTTCTTCCTGAGTAAGGCCAAAATCATCGATAAGGGTTTTGATCGATTTTGCAATCTCGACGGCGTTCAAATCTACCCTCTGGACATTCTCTATGAGCGCTAAGTGGGCAATTTCCTCAAGGGAAGGGTGGCTTCTGACTATTGCCTGAATGCGCTCCATTCCTAGAAATCTGCATGCCATAATTCGCCGCTCACCTGCAATTATTTCATATTTTGATGTTCCCAAAATTTTTGTTACCACAGGAATGTGCAAAAGTCCCATTTCGCGAATTGATGCGGCAAGTTCGCGAATATCCTCATCTACAAACACGCTTCGAGGCTGATAACGGTTTGAAACAATGTCATTTAAAGAAATTTCTTCTATATTTTGCATCACTTTTTCCTACTTTCTGAAAAATCTGAGTTTGCATTTTCTTGGTTTTGTAGTAAATTACTGCTTATTTTTTCCATGGATGCATTATGTACGAAGGACAAGAAAAAGCAAATTTTAGCCAAAATGGGCTAAATCGTTTCACTGAATGGGTTATGCTTAATCGCCAAAAGGCTGCCCTCATGCTTGCTTGCACGCTTCTTCTTTTGATCGGGGGAGTATGGGCTATTCAGGCACGAAACAGCGCAAAAATTAAAGATTTTGAATTAGCAGACACTCTTGCTGACGATCTCCAAAAGGCCCCTCGCCTTTTTAGCGATAAGGCAGAATCAGAAGTTCAAGATCAAACACTTCTTAGCTTAAAGGCACTCGATGATAAGTATGCGATTTTGCAGCCTCGTTTTGATAGCCTTATTGCAGAAGAATATATGGTGCGAAGCGAGAAAGGAGCAGTAGATCCCTATGCGATCCGCACGATTGAGCGGCTCAGGTCTATCGGCCTTACTGAATTTGCAGATTTTTCTGAAGTATCTCGCAAGATGGCGCTTGGCGATTATGCAAATGCGCTCGCCCTTGCCAATAATTTAAAGGCAAAAATCCAACCAGATGAAGAGCTCTATGCGCTCCAAGGTTTTTTGCTCCTGCATATTGCAACGCTTAATCAAAAGCTTGCAAATCATGAAGGAATGCTCAGTGCTCTCTTAGAGCTTAAAGAACACCTTGGTCTTACAAAGCGCAAGACTCCTCTTACTCAAAGGCAAAAAGAGCTCGCAGCTGAAATGATTGCTCTTTTGCAAGACCGACAAAGTTCCCTTTTAACTTTTATGGAACAAGGGTTGTAAATAAAGTTTTGTTACCAGTATAAAAATGATTGGGGTAATCGAAAGGCGTTACCTCCGAAGTAATCAAAGCCTTACTAGATAAATCGCTGGCCTAAGAGGAGGTGAACAGGAGCTAAAGCTGTCATAAGCGACTATTTAGGAAATCGTTATTAAGTAGAAAATCAGCCACCGAAACAAAGGTGAGAACATGATTGCAAGTCATGAAACGCATTCAGTAGCCTACGAAGAGAAAGATATGGAGCTCTTCCTTGAACGAGCAAGTAGCTTTCCTTCCTACGGCAAAAGAGATGCTACATCAAGCAAAATCGTATCGCTTGGTGATATCGTCACTATAGAAGGGACTCTCGTAGTTGCCTTCTAACCAAACTACCTTGTGGGACAGCAGACTCTGTCCCACTTTATCTCCAAAAGAAGTAGACCTCGCAAAAGAACATGGGATTTCTCTAATTCCCATCACATCTCCAGAATATCCAAAGTCCTTCAAAGAGCTTCCTGATCCTCCTCAAGTTCTCTACGTAAAAGGATCTCTGCCAAAAGAAGATGCAATCCTAGTCGGCATTGTTGGAACGAGAGCTTGCACCTCATGGGGAATCGAGAGCACAACTGCATTTGCATCGAAGCTTTCAAGAGCTGGCGCCTGGATAGTAAGCGGCCTTGCAAGAGGCATCGATACTGCCGCTCATGCTGCAAGCCTTGATAAAACCGTTGCAATCATCGGTTCAGGACTGCTCGATATATACCCGCGAGAAAATAGAGCACTTGCAAATGAACTCTGCAAAAAGGGATGCATAATCAGTGAGTTTCCCCTTCTCGCTCCGCCACATAAATATAATTTTCCAAAACGAAATAGATTGATTGCAGCTCTCTCATCTGCCCTCCTTCTTACAGAGGCGCCCATAAAAAGCGGCGCGATGATCACAATGAGGCTTGGCGAGAGGCAAAAAAAGCCCTTATTTGCACTTCCCGGCAGGGCAATGAATGAAACCTACTCAGGCAACCACCTCCTTATTAAGGAAGGTGTCGCAAAGCTTGTCGAATCTCCGGAAGAACTTGCCTCCTATTTGCAGCTTAGTTGCCAAATAATGAGTAAAAATGCTATAAACACTCATTTAATCACAGGGCAAGAGCAGAAAATCCTTGATATTTTATACCAATCGGACGTATCTCTAGATGAGCTTTTGGAAAAAAGCACGCTTCCGGTTTCTATAATTCAAGTTTTACTTACTAAGCTCGCGCTCAAGAAACTGATAATAGAGCTTCCCGGAAAGCGCTATAAAAAGATAGGTTAGCATGTCAAAGTCGCTTATAATAGTTGAGTCGCCCGCAAAAATTAAGACGCTTCAGAAGCTTCTTGGGGGAAAATACATTTTTGAATCATCCTACGGCCATATCCGGGATCTGCCAGAAAAAGAATTTGGCATCGATATCGAGAATAATTTCGAGCCAAAGTATGTGCTTCTTCCCAAAAAAGCAGATGTTATAAGCCGCCTAAAAAAAGCTGCAAAAGAGGTCGACACCATCTACCTCGCGCCCGACCCTGATAGAGAGGGAGAAGCCATAGCTTGGCATATAAGCCAGATCCTTCCAAAAACAGCAAATATCAAGCGTATTTCTTTTCATTCCATTACAAGAGATGCTGTCCACGAAGCAATAAAAAATCCTACAGAGCTCAATATCGCCCTTGTCGATGCCCAGCAGGCAAGGCGCCTACTTGACCGCTTGGTTGGCTATACCATATCCCCTCTTTTGAATAAGCGGCTTCGCCGTGGCCGGGGGAAAGGCGTATCCGCAGGACGGGTACAGTCTGTCGCCCTAAAGCTTGTAGTTGATAGAGAAAAGGAAATAGAGGCATTTGTTCCTCAAGAGTACTGGTCCATTCAAGCAAAGCTTCAGCCAGGTGATGATAGACCCTTTAGCGCATCCCTTTTTGCGATCGATGGCATCCGCATCGAAAAAGAGCGAATTGAAAATAAAACTGAGGGAGAGGACTATACCCTCGTAAACAACAAAGAAAAAGCAGATTCGATAAAGAAGGATCTCGAAAAAGCAACCTACCAAATCACGCGAGTAGACCGCAAAGAGAAAAAGCGAAATCCAGAAGCTCCCTTCATTACATCCACTATGCAGCAGGAAGCTTCACGACACTATCGATTCTCCCCATCGCGCACTATGGAGATTGCCCAAGGGCTTTATGAAGGTGTGGACCTTGGCCAAGAAGGAGCGGAAGGTCTTATTACCTACATGAGAACAGACTCTGTCCGTATTGCACCTGAAGCACTCAATGAAGCTAGAAGCTACATACAAAAAGAGTTTGGCGAAGAATACCTTCCTGAAAGTCCAAGATTCTATTCTGTTAAAAAGAGCGCGCAAGATGCCCACGAAGCGATTCGCCCTACAAGCATCCATCGCCATCCTGACCACATAAAAAAATACCTCACAAAAGAGCAGTATCTCCTCTACTCACTTGTTTGGAAGCGCTTTTTGGCATCGCAGATGGTACCTGCCATCTATGATACAGTCTCTGTTGACATCCAGGCAGGCATCTATACCCTAAGAGCTACAGGGTCGCAGATTAAATTCAGAGGCTTTTTAACGCTCTATGAAGAAAAAACCGATGATGATCAGGAAAGCGAGGAAGATAAGCTCCTTCCAAATCTCACAGTAGAGCAGATGCTTTCGCTCTTAGAACTTACAGGCGAGCAGTCCTTTACAAGACCTCCTCCACGCTTTAGCGAAGCGACGCTAATTAAAGAGCTCGAAAAATCTGGAATTGGACGTCCATCTACCTATGCGACGATCATGAAGAAGATTCAAAGCCGCGACTATACGGTAAAAGAGCAGGGAAGGCTAAAGCCGACTGAGCTTGGACGGGTCATTTGCGAGATCCTCGAGATTAACTTTAAGACCATCATGGAAATTGCCTTTACTGCGCACATGGAAGATGATCTTGAGCAGATTGCAGAGGCGCATATGGACTGGCATGTTCTTTTGGATGCGTTTTGGCAAGCATTTTCACCTACACTTACAGCTGCAGAAGAAAATGCCGTCGTTCCAAAAATACCGACAACCATCCCATGCCCCAAATGCGGCGGCATGCTGCAGAAAGTCTGGTCAAAGGATAAATACTTTTTAGGCTGCGAGCACTATCCAGAATGTGATTATACGATTTCTTTAGAAGAAGCCACCTTTGATAAAAATGACTACCAAGATGGCTTTGACTATGAACAGCCTTGTCCAAAGTGCAAATCTCAGATGAAGATACGCTTTGGCCGTTTTGGCCCCTTCCTTGGCTGCCTAAACTACCCCGAATGCAGAGGAATTGTTACAATACCTAAAAAAGGCGCACCGGTCGAAGAACCGCTTCCTCCTACCCCGTGTCCAGCTGTAGGCTGCACTGGTGAGCTGGTACGGCGCCGTTCTCGCTTTGGCAAGTTCTTTATCTCCTGCTCAGAATTTCCTGCCTGCGATGTGATTGGAAATGAGGTTGATCAGGTACTTGAAAAGTACTCTAATCGTGAAAAAACAGCCTACGTGGCAAAGCCAAAGACAAGAAGAGGTGCTAAGAAGGAAGAAGAGGAAGCACCCAAGAAGAAAAAAGCCCCAGCCAAAAAGGCTACCAAAAAGCAAGCTGCAAAAAAGGCAGCTCCCAAGGAAAAAACTACCAAGAAGAAAACTTCCAAGGAAAAAGTTGCCAAAGAAAAAGAATAATTGATCATAAATCATATTTTCCTTTATCACCTTTACGGGGGCCTTGAGTTGTGTTAGCTCAAGGCTTAACTCAAAGAAAAAGGAAACTTATGAAAAAGACATTAATGCTCTTTTTATCTTGCCTGACACTTAGCTGCCAGGCCTTTGCAACCTCTGCTGCTGGCGACTGCGTAATAAACAATGGCAATGCTATTGTTGTCTGGACTGCCTTTGATGACATCAATGGCTATATCCATGTATATGGTGCAACTGGCACTGTTTCACAAAATTCAAGCAATTGGACATCTCAAGAACTCTCAATAGATACCAATGGTTCATATTATGTTACACAACCTCGTCTCGCAATCTGCGAGGCAACAGGTGATGCAGTAGCTATTTGGCAGTACTACGATGATAATACAGGACTACTCCGAGTAGGGGCTGCCACACTTCCTGCAGGCACGTCGACATGGTCTAACCATCTGGTCTCAGACAGCCTAAACCAGCAAGGCCTTTCATCATTTGATGGCCAGGCTTTTGTCGATGCAAACGGAAATGTCCTTATAACATGGTCTGCATATGATCAGAATAACTCAGATTATGATGTTTTAGCAGCAACTGCTGTTATCTCAGGAACAACAACTACTTGGGGCAACTCATTTGTTCTTCCTGGCGGAACAGCACCTCTTGCAACAAGAAAAACTATGCAAAACAATAACAAACCTTCAAAGGGTCCAAAGCTTGCTCCTCCCAATCCTATGAAGGAGCGCTGCCCACCTGTAAAAATGGGTAAGCGTAAGTAAGGATATACCCATCTCAATCTCGATCTCGATCTTACGCTCAATCTTTTTTGCTCCCGAAAAGGTAAAGATTGAACGTAAGTTCAAGATCGAGATTGAGAAACTTTTTATTTTTCTTTAGGACCTTCTGACTTTAACTGCTTAACTATGGTAGCCAAATTCGCTTTAGCTACCTTGTCTGTAATGTATTTTTCTCCAACTTCTTGTACGCGGAGTGCGACCCCTCCTGTATCAAACTTCTCTTTAGAGATCCGCTCTCTTAATCCCTGATAGAGCTTTTGAGCTCCAGATTCGCTTCTTATAAAGCTTGTAATCATCGCTTCCTCATCAACCCCGTAGGGTTTAAACAGTAATGCATCTACAACTTTTTCGACTGCCTTACCCTTGCCTTGCGTTAAATTTTGGCCAATTATTCTAAAAAAGTTTGCAATCTTTGCTTTGCTCACTAAGCCTTGAGCTGCAAGAAGCTGCCACTCTGTTTTTTTGATCTCTCGTGAAAGAAGTTCTGGACGAACTTTTGTATAGCTCTCAGCAGCTTTAAATTGAGTAAGCTTCGCTTGAAGATTCTCTTTAAGCTTTTCTGGAGATGGCGTCTCTGCCCTTGCTTTTTTAAATTCTCGAATGGTATCGCCTGCATCAGAAAGCCTTCGTTTGATTATACCAGGGCTAGGATCTGGCTGTACGTTCATAGGAGCTCCTCCACATTGCTGATTTCTCTTTCAAAAACTGCATTTCTTGACTTTAGCGCCCATGCCTTTGCTGTTTGGATAATTTCCTGTGCGACATCTTTTTGGTTCATCTCGAAGGCAAGAAGCGCTGCCTGCTGATAGCCGGCAGGATTTGATGGCTCTAAGATTGTAGCAGCCCTGTAAGCGTCTAGAGCATCTTCCTTGCTGCCTTGCAGCTCAAGGGATGCCCCAAGTCCGAGCCAAAAATCACCTATTTGAGGAAGAAGCAATGTGAGTGCCTGAAAAGCTTTTACTGCACGATTTGAGGACCCCTTGGATTTGATAAGATGTGCTGCAACAAACATAATGCTTAGGGCTTCATCAGAGACTTCGAGAAGCTCTTGCAAGACAGCCTCGTCATTCTTTTCGCCCTTTTCGGACAGCTTTGAGAGCCTTCTTCCGATTTCTTCAAGTGTTGGAATTTGAACGTTTGTTGCATTGGCGGAAACCTTGGCCTCTTCGAGTACTTCATAGATAGCCTCTATACCCTCAGTAAAATCCTCAAGGAGAGATTCAAGCCCCTTTTCGATCTTAGCTAAAACTTCAGCCTGATATTTCTCATAATCTACGAGAGGGTTTTCTCGATAGGGCTCTCCAAGCTCCGCGGCAAATTCTCTAGCAAGGTCATGCATAGACATAGAAGCCTCCTGCCTTACCCCTATTCTATGCTCTAGCCTCTATTTAGTCAAATTTTTACTTTATAATTGCCTCACCTTCAGAAGGCGCCTCAGGAGGCACGAGCTCAATCCAAAGCTCTTCAAATCGAGCCCTTGCTTCCTCGAGAGTATACGGACCCACTCCGATTTTGCCATCTCTATAGGAAATAGTGATTTCTAGAACCTCTTTTTCCTTTTTTGTAGCAATTTGCTGCAAATAGGCTAAGATTTTTTCGGAGGCGTTTTCTGGGAGGGGCTTTAGATGTTTTTCTGTCTCTTCTTCAAAAAGGTTTGCAAGTCCCTCAACCTTGTTATACAGCACAACCATCTCTTCAGTGAGCCTTTTTGCATTTGTGATATCGAGAGTGATATCAACAATTGTGCGGTTATTTCGGTCTTGAGCATCTGCCTTTACATTAAGGGCAAACAGGTCGCAGCTCAGATCAAGCTTCTGAAGCCCCATATGCCAGTTAAAGTTCTTTTTATTTAGGTTAAAGAAAAAGCTCTCTCCCATCTCAATTCTTCCAAATTCTTCAGGATGTGGAACGAGATTCTTAATTACATCAGAGTGCTCAAGAAGAAGGTATTTTAACTTGGCTAGATCCTCTGGGGCATCCCAATCTTTTGCAAGTTCGCGTACATTATCGATTGCTGAAACCACAGCTTCATGATAGCCGGGGAAATAGTGGATAAAGCCATCGGCATCAATTCTCGCAGTAATTCTCTTTTTGCCATTTTCAAATATTTTAATTGTTCCCTGAGCGCTTTGCTCCACGAGGGCATTAGAAGAGGTAAACTTCTTCAAGTCTACGGCAATAGTTGGAAAAGCTTCAGAAATCAAAAGCAGCGGCGATTGCATGTACTTTTTTGCAACTTCCTGGCTAGGAAGTTCGCACTGCAAGGTAAAGGAGGCATTTGTTTTGCCGCTTTTTTTCTCTACGCTATTGATAATCACCTGATACATCTTGGCAAGCATCGATTCATCTGGATTTATGATGCCTTCTAGTTTTGCGCCCTCTAGATTCACATCGAGAAGAAGATGCCTTCGCTTTTCATTGGGAGCTTTTACATCGTAGTTTGCAACAAGTGAATCTATCAACCACTCAAAAGGACCATGAATTTCATTTCCGGAAGAAAAGACTTTTGCACTCGTAAGCTTAATCTTTCCTTTATCGCCAAGCGTTTGAAGCGAATCAAATTCGACAGCCATTTTGCCATCAAGGCTATATCCTGTAGGGATTCCTTCTTCGCCAACTGCAAATTCAACATGGCTATTGCCGCTTAGATTGAGCTGCTCGATTTTACCAAGAAGAGACCATGTTCCAGACAGGTTTCCAAGGAGCGTAAAATGGACAGCCTCATTATCAACTTCTACCTTTGGATTTACCATGATAAGTTCTACATGGGTAGGAAAGCCCCTTTTTTCTATTCCATCATAGACTATTTTTGTACGAGAATCTAGCGAGGCTATTTCTTTCTTTACCTCGTTTTCAATCATGTAGGCTTCATAAAACCAAAAACCTGTGAATGCAGCAGCTAACAGGACAAGGAGGAGAAGTAATTTTTTCATCGTAGTATCTCTACAAGTTGTTCTTTGGATAGGTCTTTAAAATCTGCTTTTTCGCATAGTTCCTTAAAAGGGCAGCTCTTGCATCGCTTCGTATCATCTGTATAGCGAAAGGCTAAAATGTCTTGATTTTCGTGCAGCAAAGCCAAACTATCACAGCTTTTCTCTATATCAGCTTCGAGCTTTTCTACCTTTATACTATCTGCAGCGATCTTCTGGTAGCTATTTTTAGCAACATAAAAGGGACTAAGAATAATCTTATCGACAGGATGAGCCCATACCTTATTGGCAAAGAGGGCATAAAGATGCAGCTGCTCTTCTGTTTTTTCGCTCTCTTCGCCTGTCTTCCAGTCAAAAAGTATTGCTTTATCTCTCCACATCACAGCAAAGTCAATCACGACGATAATTTTATATTTGCCTGCAAGTTGAAAAAAAGCAAGCTCCTCAATGCTTATCCAGCGAGAATCTGGGTGGTAGGCAAATTGCTGCACGACAGGAGAATGAAACCAATTTTGAAGAGAAGTGACAACCTTCTCTTCGCCCTTTGCCATCTCCTCTTGAGTGAGTCCATCTTTATAGTAGAATTCAAAGAGGTTTTTATGCTTTTTGGGTGATTCTTTCCACTTGCCCTCTTTTGCCTCCACAATACCCTCAGCAAAGCGTTTTTTTCCACGATCAAGGAGGGCATCAAGTGTAAAGGGCTTTTTTGTCTTCAAAAAGTGCTCGATAGCTTCATGCACCGTAGAGCCAACAAAAGTCGGCATGCTCTGCATCTGTTTGAGTGCATAGAGATAGGAGGCTAAGGGATCGATATGGGTGCGCTTATCCCAGGGAGTTTTTGGCCAGCCTTCCCAAGCGCCATAATAGGTATACCAGTAGCGCTTTTGACACTCTGTGTATAAATTTTGGCGAGAAAAAGACCAGCTAAATTCATTTTGAAGTTGTTTCATGTAAAAACTGTATCTTTTAGGATGATTTATTCTCAAACAAGATCTAGAGTTCGGGGTGCATCAACGTAAGGTATGCCTATGTCAAGTCCTATTCAGAACGATAATGCAAGAAGAAGCTCAAGCTGTCCATTATTTAAAAAACAGCAAGCAAGTTGTCCTAAGATTGGTGAGGCAGCAAAAGAGCTCATCCTCAATGATAAGGTAGAGTTTTGTGCAGTAAGCAGCGCTCCAATGATCCCTCATACTCCAGAGATCGTGCGCGGGGTTAAAAAACTCGCTCAAGCCGTCGGCATTGCAATCTATCAAAGCTATATTTACGTTCCCCAAGATGGTGCAAAAAGCCTGCACGCCTACGTGTTAACAAAAAAAGATCCAGATCTTGAATTCCTTTAATGAGAATAGAGGATTTTATCCCATTCATGAACACCTGAAAGGCCTGTGATATCTACCATCCTGAAGCCTGCTTGCCTACGAATCATATCGGTAGTTTGATAGCGAAAAAGCGGGCATCTTGCCTCTATTGCATCTTGAACGATGCAGGCAATCTCTTCAGGCTCTTGTGCAATAGGGCTATTTGGATCAAGGAGGCCAACTCGGTCAAATATCTCAGCATAGGGATCTTCATCTTTTGCAAGATTAGACCCATATGGTGCTTCAAAATCAAGTGCAGTCTTAACAGGACCTGGCTCTATCAGTGAAACTAAAATATTCCAGGGCCTAAGCGTTGTCGCCATCGTTTCAGAGATGCCTTCAAGAGCAAACTTTGTCGCAGAATAGACAGAAAGAGAAGGAACAGGCCTAAAGCCTCCTCGAGAGCCTATCTGAATAATCCTTCCCTCCATTTGCTTTCGCATAATGGGAAGTATTGCCTGGCACATGCGCGTAGGGCCAAAATAATTTACATCAAAAAGTCTCTGAGCTTCATCTATTGAGATATTTTCTATCGACCCCCAGTATTC
This sequence comes from uncultured bacterium, assembly GCA_964462925.1. Taxonomy (GTDB): domain Bacteria; phylum Chlamydiota; class Chlamydiia; order Chlamydiales; family FEN-1388; genus SZAS-7. The sequence goes on along the minus strand of CAYWZU010000002.1, from coordinate 19,705 downwards.
AACGCCTGCATTATTGACAAGGATGTCGATTCTTCCCTCATTTTGCATAATAAGCGCCACTGCTGCATCGATTTCATCTTGCTTTGTCACATCGATATCTACAACATGCAAAGTCTCTGGAAATTGCTCGCTAAGGGGCCCTAAATGCTGCATGGTAGAAGTAGATCTTTTACCTGCGTAAACAATATATCCTGAGCTGCATAGCCTTTCAGCAATAGCAAATCCAATGCCTCGCGATGCGCCTGTAATAACAACAACCTGAGAAGCAGTAAGACCTGAGAAAAATAAAAAAAGAAAAATAAATAAGTAATTCATGGCAAAGAATGTATCTTTTTAGAGCGTTTTTCGTCTAGTCTGACGGCCACCAAAGAATGGCGATTTTTTCGATGGAAATGTCTGATTTTTTCGGACGTATAGATATTGTCTCAAGCTCAATTTTTTGAGGGTCGATAGTAACAGGAGGAAGAGCATCCTCCATCTCTTTTTGAAGCGCTTCAAGCTGAGACTCAAGATCCTGGTAGGACTCTTTTGCCCTCGAAACATCATCGCTCTCTTTAGCAATACGGCCAGCAGATTTTAAGGTAGATTCTGCCTTTGAAAGCGATTTTCTTCCCATAAGCGCGCTAAGTACGGCAGCTCCAAATGAAATAAGTCCATGTGTTTTCCCCATCCAAGACTTTTGCTGCTTTACCTCAATTTGACCCTGAGCTTTTTTCATCTTTTCTTGAAGCGATGTAATTTTTGACTGATACCTCTCTTTTACCTTTGCTATCTCAGCATCGCGCTTTTCACGAAGAGCCACTGCTACTCGAGCTCTAAATTCACCCTCGCTTTCCTCACATTTTGAAGAGAGGTTGCACTCTGGTGCCCTATAGAGATCAAAAGTTTGATTTTGGTAGAGGAGATCTTTTGCTGCATTTTCCTGGACAAGGCTTGTTGTTAGAGAATCATATACCGCTCCGGCCTCAGGCGTCGTTCTCAGCTCAATATTGCCTACATCAATTTTTGAGTTCCAAGACATATCTTGGTTAAAAGCGGCCTTAATATTTTGCCAAACATCGATCTTGTTTTTTGCATCTACAAAATGCATTTTTGCTTGAATATAGAATTTGGGAATAAAGCGTACACTCTTGCTGGAGACTGCATAATATTCATCGGCATCTGTGACAATTTGAGGCGGCTTTATAGCTGCTTTTGGAACAGTTTTTTTAACAGTAAGCTGGGCTATCTGATTTAGGGTAAGAGGCCCTTTTAGATATGAAAGCGTCCATCTTGTCTGAAAGAGAATTGGCTCTTTTTTATAAATACTTCTTAAGATGAATGTCCTATTTACAGCTTCCGCCAGCATTTTGTCATCAATTGCGCCGTTTAGCCCCTCTATCACACGCTTTTTATCGCGATCAGTCTGGAGCTTTCCTATAAACCAAGTGCCACAGTTGGCAAGGCCCTTATAATCAAGATCAACAGGATTTTGTGTTACAAGTATAACGCCAAGACCATAAGCTCTTGCCTGCTTTAAAAGCGTCAGCATAGGAAGCTTTGATGGAGGCATGCTCGTCGGGGGAAAATAGCCAAAGATTTCATCCATATAAAGGATTGCCCGAAGACTCGATGTTCCAGGCTGCAGCCTCATCCAAGAGATCACTTTGTTCAAAAGAAGCGTTACAAAAAACATTCTTTCAGCATCTGAAAGGTGCGCAATTGAGATAATAGAAAGCTTTGGTTTTGCCTCAGCTGTATACAAAAGGCTTTGGATATCGAGCGGCTCTCCTTCCATCCAAGCTTGAAAGCCTGGAGATGCAAGAAGGTTATTGAGGCTGATCGAAAGCTCCATACGCTCTTTTTGAGGATAAAAAGTATCAAGCTCGAGCGCGCCAATCGTGCGAAAGGCAGGCTTTTGTATCTCCTTTATTAACCCTGCAATATCAAGCTCTTTCCCTTCCTTCCATGCTTGATCAATAATTGTTGCAATAAGGATATACTCTTTGCTTTTTATAGGATCTCTGCTTATGCCAATCAGGCCAAGGAGGCTAGAAGTAAGCGACATAAGCATATCAGCTCGCTCCTCTTCCGGAGGGGCCTCAAAGGAATTTATTATAGATAAAGGGATCCCTTTTGTACTCGCAGGGGTATAGATGCAAGTCTTGACAGCATCTTTAAATTTTTGAATGCGCTCTGGCTTTTCATCCCATTTTGCAAGCCCCTCTTTCCACTGGTTTGCTATAGCCTCTGGCGATTCATCAGGATTTACCCAAGGAGCAAAATCTTCTGGAGATAAATTTGGAAAGGTAAGTGCAAGGTCTGCAACATCGCCTTTTGGATCAATGACAATAGCAGGTATTTTATCAAGCCCAGCTTCTTCAAGAAGTGCAATGCCGAGGCCCGTTTTTCCGCTTCCAGTCATACCAAGGCAAACGGCATGGGTCGTGAGCTCTTTTGCATCAAGAAGCTCATATGTTTTTGTGCGAACATTTTTTCCAAGGTAAAAAAGTCCGCTTTTTTCAAATTCTTCCATAGCTCTTTATGTACGTAAACAGCAACAATTTTTGCAATCATTACCGCAGATTCAATGAGTTCACAAAAATTATTGAAAACGCTGAGAAAAAAATCGATTTTCTCCCATTCTCAATAGCCCCTCAGGGATCTCTCTGACTCTGTGGTTAGTTGCACCAGAAGAGCCCCCCTTGCAACAATTGGGCGATTACGGTATCCTTAATACTAATTTATACAGAGCAAGGAAGGTCCATGTTTTCATTTCTCAAAAGCATTTTCGGTACAGCGCAGCAAAGAACTCTTGCCAAGTATGACAAATTGGTCAGCCAGATTCTTACCCATGAAGAAAAGCTCCAAGCGCTATCTGACGATGAAGTTCGTGCCAAAACCATAGAATTTAGAAACCGCTATCAAAATGGTGAAAGCCTCAACTCCCTTCTTCCTGAGGCCTATGCAGTTGTAAAAAACGTCTGCCGCCGCCTCACCGGCACAGAAGTTCACGTATCTGGCTACAATCAAAAGTGGGATATGATCCCCTATGATGTGCAGCTCAAGGGAGCTATTGCCCTCCACCAAGGCTACATCGCAGAAATGCAGACGGGCGAAGGTAAAACGCTAACTGCTTCCATGCCTCTTTATCTCAATGCACTGACAGGAAAACCTGTTCATATCGTAACTGTAAACGACTACCTTGCACACCGCGACTGCGAGTGGGTTGGATCGATCTTTAGATGGCTTGGCCTTACAACAGGCGTCATCACGCAGGAGATGGATTATGAAGATAGAAAGCAGACATATAAGTGTGATGTTGTGTACGGCACAGCATCAGAATTTGGCTTTGATTATCTTCGCGACAACTCCATCTCAATGAAAAAAGAAGAGATTGTCCAGCGCGGCCACTACTTTGCACTTATCGACGAAGTTGACTCCATTCTTATCGACGAGGCAAGAACTCCGCTCATTATCTCAGGCCCATCAAATGCAAACCGCCAGCTCTATGATGTGCTTAAAGACTCTGTGTCAGAGCTTGTGCAAAAACAAAAAGATCTCTGCAACAAACTTGCAACAGAAGCCCGCAAAAAGCTTGAGAGCCATATTAATGACGACCTCTCGGAAGATCGCCAGCTTAAGCAGGAAGAACAAGAAGCCCTAAAAATGATGTGGCTTGTGGGCAAAGGTATGCCTCGCCATAAGGTTTTAAAGCGTCTTCGTGAAGACCCTGTCATGAGACATGCCATTGACAAATGGGATCTCTACTTTTACGGCGAACAAAACAAAGACGAGCGCGCAAAATTTTTAGCTGACCTCTACATCAACGTGGATGAAAAAGGCAACGAGTATGAACTTACTGATAAAGGCATTCATGCCTGGCAGCAGTGCGGCGGAAAAGACGATGACTTTGTAATGCTTGATCTTGGCCATGAGTTTTTACTGATAGAGCAAAATCCAAATCTCTCAGAAGAAGAAAAACTTGCCAAAAAGCTCGAACTTCAAGATGAAGATGGTCTTAGGAAAGAGCGTTCACATAACTTAAGGCAGCTTCTTCGTGCCCACCTTCTGATGGAAGAAGATGTAGACTACATCGTGCAAGACGACAAAATCATCATCATCGATGAAAATACAGGCCGTCCGCAGCCAGGCCGCAGATTCTCAGATGGCCTTCACCAGGCTATCGAAGCAAAAGAAGGCGTCTCCATTCAAAAAGAGACCCAAACTTTTGCGACAATTACCCTGCAAAACTACTTCCGCATGTATGAAAAGATTGCCGGTATGACAGGTACTGCCATTACTGAAGCGCACGAGCTTAAGGAAATCTATAAGATCGATGTACTCCAGATCCCAACCTATAAGACCTGCATACGCACAGATGCTAATGATGAAATGTACATGACGGAGCGTGAAAAATATAACGCTATCCTCAAAGAAGTGCGCGAAATTCATGCAAAGGGGCGTCCAATACTTCTTGGTACTGAGTCTGTAGAAGTATCAGAGAAGCTTGCCCGTATCCTTAAGCTAAACCACCTTGAACACACAGTTCTTAATGCTAAGAACCATGCAAAAGAAGCTGAAATCATCTCTATGGCAGGCCAAAGAGGCGCAATTACCATTGCTACTAACATGGCAGGTCGCGGTACAGATATTAAGCTAGGCGAAGGTGTCGCAGCATCTGGAGGCCTTCATGTTATAGGCTCTACACGCCACCAATCCAGAAGAATTGACCGCCAGCTTCGCGGCCGAAGTGCTCGTCAGGGAGATCCAGGATCATCTAAATTCTTTATCTCGCTTGAAGATCCCCTCATGCGTCTTTTTGCATCGCCATCGCTAACGGCGCTTCTTACAAAGTTTCGCCCACCTGAGGGCGAGCCAATAGCAGCTCCAATCCTCAATAGATCGATAGAAACTGCTCAAAAGCGAATTGAAGCAAGAAACTACACCATCCGTAAGCATACTCTTGAGTATGATGATGTGATGAACAAGCAAAGGCAAGAGATCTATTCTTTTAGAAGCGACATCCTCCATACACAAGATAGCTTCCAACTAGCTGAAGAGATGCTTTCTTCGCTTGTATATTCAGGTGCTGAGATCTTCTTTAGAAGCAGGTCCAAAGAAGGCGGCTGGAACCCGGAGGGTTTTCGTCACTGGCTCTCGCAACATATCCCAGTAGCCTTTGAAAATGGCTTCTTCGAAGATGATAGAGCAGATATTAATGACCTTGTTGATCGTGCGCGAGACAAAGTGCTCCATGCATTTAGGCAAAAAATTGCCTTTGAAAAGGAAAAGTCTACAAAGTTTATCCAGCATCCTGACTTTGATCCAGCAAAGATTTTGAATGATGCAATACGCAACATCATGGTGCGCACCATCGATAACCTCTGGCAGGAGCATCTCCTTACCATGGATAACCTCCGATCAGATGTATCGCTTCGTGCTGTTGGCCAAAAAGATCCCCTCATGGAGTTCAAACATGAGGCATTTACACTTTTTGAGCGCTTTAGCCTCTCTCTTAAAGAACATATGGCCCTATCGCTTTTCAAATTTGAAATGTTTCCAAGCCATATCTTTGAAGGAAGACCACAGGGTCTGCAGCTAGAGACCGACCGCCTGCTTGTAGAAGAAATGGCAGACATGGCTGGTATGGACGATGTGGAGGAAAGTGAAGATGATCATGATCATGATGATAATAATGATGATGATCTTCCTCAAGAGCCCCTCGTTTCTGGCCCGAAAGTTGGCAGAAATGATATCTGCCCTTGCGGCAGCGGCAAAAAGTACAAAAAATGCTGCGGGGCCACAAAAGACGAGCTCGTAGCAAGCTAAGAGTACTCTCACTAACCAACGTAAAGCAAGGTAGCGGGGTTTACCCCTGCTACCTTTGTGATATCCCTTGGGGATATCACGAATCTCGAGTTTGGACATTTGCGTGTGATGCCGAAGGCATCTTTGGAGTGCGGTAATTTTTTACCGCTCTTAATTTTTACACAAAACCTAACTTCAAAATCATTTCAAGCAAATAACCTCTCCACACACCTTGTGAGTGTGTATTATCCTAAAAGTTAGTTAGGTGGAAGTGTGTGCAAAATTAAAAGCTGCGAATAATCGCAGCACTCCAGAGAGCTCGCGCTCACTGAAAACCTGTTTTAAGCTAAATGTCCAAACTCGAAGCTTCGAACAACTTTTTATATAAATATACTCTTTTTTATGATATATTGTCTTAAGAAGGAGATATTTATGGTTAGACCTACCGAGCGAAGATCCGATCAAGAATTTAGAGAACATCATCAGAAAAAAGACATTCGCCACATCCGCAAGGCAGTGCTATTTACACTAGGGCCATCTCAGCTTTTAGGAGCGATAGCTGCTACCACCCTTCTTGTAAAAAGTGTATGGAATATTGCCATGGCCGGCGCTCACGTTGGCAAGCTTGCAGCAAGGGGCTCTGAGCTTTTGGCAACTAGAGCTATTACATCCCTCACTGGTAAGAATATCTATTCTTCAAAAGATCGAGAAAAAGCGCTAGAGGCTTTTATCAGCCTCGATGCAGAAAAACTAAAAAGCTACATCCTTACATGTAAAGACAATGGCATAAAGTTTGTAAGCTGTTTGCTCTCTACAATTCCCCTTGTTGGCGTTTTAGGAGCTGGCGCCTTCTTAGCATTGATCGGTGAAACCAAAAAAGCTCATGGCCCGACAAGCATACAAAAAACTGCTAGTGCCTACTCTAAACATGTGCTAGCTTCTCTTCCTATGGTAAAAGGCGGTGTAAAACTTGCAATGTATCCCCTTCGGGGAACTTCAATAAAAAGCTATTGGCAGGAAATGACATCAAATTACAATTCTATGTTCAAAAACCAGCCAGAGCGCAGAGTTTCCATAAAAACATTCAAAGAACTCTACGATCGAAGACTTATACAGCTCGGATCTAAGCCTTTAAAAATCGAAGTCGATCGCGGAGATAGAAAAAACCATACAATACACTGCGACTACATCAATACAAATAGCGATGAAAAAGCAAAAACCATGCTCCTTTTTCACGGAAACGGCTGCATAGGAAACTCGATGAGTGAAGAAGCCGAGCTCTACAAAGAAAATGGTTGGAACGTCGTTATAATGACCTATGGAGGCTATCCAGGAAGCGACGAGGGAGTAGCTACCACAGAGGCTACAACGATACAGGATGTCCATGCCCTGATTCGCCATGTAGAATCACTTGGAGTAGAGCAAATAGGCGTTCACGGCTTTTCAATGGGCGGCAGTGTTGCCATGCACGCAACTCAGCTGAGCGATAAAGTCTGTTTTGCGGCACTTGCTATGACCTATGATTCCGCTCAAGGAGCCGCTGCAAATCTCATAAAGAATATGAAGCAGGATTATTCTGCCCTTAGCCTTATTCCAAGTGCAATTTCTAGAGGCATAGCCCAAGCTGCCATGCCCTCCGGTATAAAAGTGCATGGTGTCTCTGATAAAAACGGCAATGCCTACTACACAGATGGCTGCAACACGCTTGCCAAAGTCCAAACATTCAAAGGTGTCTTAGTCTCCCTTGGGGCAAATCAAGACCTATTAATGGGAAAAAAAAGACGAGATGACAATACCTACGCCGATAACTTCGCAAAGGATTTCTACAATGCAGCAGAAGAAGCAAAAGCTAAATTTGTCAGAATCGTTCCAGCAGGACACGAACCAGCCATACCCGATACCGCTCCTACAATCCGAAAAGGTTTGCGAAGTATATGATGGCTGCAGCAAAGGCTTGTATTAGGGATGAAACATGAGCCTTTCACAGGCCTTATTTATGCAGTTTGTGGCAACATGATTGATAATCATAAGCCTGCGATCTTTATCCATGCCGGTTACTTTGCAAATAAAATCTCCCGGCTGCCATTTGGTATTTTCAGCATCTGAATCATAGTCTAAGTCCATATCACGATATTTGTCATAGTGAGAGTAGCGGTAGAATGCATTCATTATTTTGTTGGGAATCACTGCAGAATGGGCCTGGACATCATCACTTGCTTGCCAAAGCTCTGTCATTGCCTGCTGCTCATAGTGACAGATGGGAAGTCCCCAAGACCAGCAGTTTCCTTCCCCGCCTTTTGCTAAATCTGTGCGACTCCAAACCTTTTGAATCCATTTTTTAGTCCAAGGGGTATTGCGGACAATGAAGACAGCATTATTAATTGGGACATGTGGATCAGTGGTGACAATAAGATCTTTACCTTCTCCATACATGCCTGCTATAGTATCTATGATTTCATCGAAGTTTTTGTTTGAGTTTGTAAAGAGTGCGCTTGCATCAAGCCAAACGAGCCACTCGCCTTCAGGAATTTTTTGTAACATATCATTGAGCGCCACAATTTTAGACCAGTAGGGAGCACGCGGGATGCCTTCATCATGTGCAAGATTTCCTCTATATTCGATGTAGTTGTATTTGTGCTCTGCAGCATACGTTCGCTGATTTGGAATAACTAAATCGGCATACTCTTTAATGCCTTCATCATAGGCTGTAACCAAGCTTATTTTTCGTGGTTGATTTTGATTATTAACGGTAGCAAAAATTTGATTAGCAGGAACGGCTGGTATCTTTGTGGTCCTAGGTCGCTCTCCCAGATCAGTAGAATTTGATTGCGACACCTCTCTAGAGCGTGTCAATAAATAAGCTGCAGGCAAAGCCACTAAAGCAATAAGAGCTACAGCTCCAATCATTTTATAACGTTTATAGCGAGCCTCAAGCTCTTCTTTTTCGATCCTGCGGATTCTTGCAGCAAGTCCGATTGCCTCTACCGAAGTTGTAGGCACTAGATGTTCGCGAAATTGCACCTCTTTTTGCCCGATCAATTCCTCAGCAAGGGCCGCATTTTCTAGGATAAGCTCTTCAAGCCTATTCTTAAAAAAATCAATTGCAAAAGCCGACTCATCTCTATCCCACTCATCACCTTTATCTTTATTTGAATAGGCAAGCTGATAGCAATTTGCAAAGAGAGCAAGGGTATTTGCAAAACCAACTTGCTCTTCTACTTTGCTGAAATGAGCAGACACTTCGGCTCGTTTTTTTCGGGGAAATCCAGTTGCATACTCGAGCGATTTTAAAAGCCAGCGGTCAAGATCTGATGCATTTTGTTTTTTTGGAGCACTCCTCCCTGTCAATTTTTCAAATTGTTCGCTCTTAGTACTACTGCATCTTGGATCTTCTAGCTTCGAAAAGAAAGCCTCAACACTAACTCGTCCTTGCTCAAGTTCACGGGGCATTACAGCCCTATTTCCGAAATACGCTCTTATTTCTTTTTGACCTAAATTTGCTTCATCGCCTTTTTCAAAAAGAAGCGTTCTAGTGAGTGTGATTCTTTTAAGATTAGATAAATTTTTTATGGATGCAGGTAGAGTAGTAATTTCGGTATCGTGTAAATCAATAACCTCTACTTTATGTAAATTTCCTATTTCTGTAGGAATAGCTCTTATGGTTGAGCCCGAAAGCACGACGGCCTTGTCTTTAATAATGGCCATTTTAAGTTCTGCAGTATCACCAGAATATCCTTGTTGCACCAAGCTATCGATAAATTGATCAACCTTTGTTTCATAGTAAAAATCTTGTACTTCATCTTGCGTTCTTTCTGTAACTATTCTAAAGACTTTTCCACCTACCTTTACTTCAATCTCTTGCTCTGGTTCTATTTGTTGTTTATTGAGCTTTTTTGCGATGTCGATACGCTCGTCTAGGCTAACAGGATCTGTCTTCGTGAAGTATGAAAAGGGATTAAACCTTGTCTTTGGTGCTTCTATTTTATAGACAACCTTACCAAAGGTAAGAGAGCCCTTATTATCTACTGACCAAGGTTCCTCATGCTGAGATGTAGGAGTTTCTGGCCCTATATGCATAATAAGCCTCCCGCTACTAGCTCTATAATAATAATTAAATAATTATTTTGTCAAGGTAGCATAGTTATATGATAATTACTATTAGAGCAGCCAAATCATTTAAACCCGTTTAAAATGAGATTTGAACATTACAGAGACTCGCTCTTTGCATGTAGTTGATTGGCTAAAAATTCCACAAAGTGAAGCGGAATGAAATCAAAACCATCTTCGATTTGGGAGCGGCAGGAGTTGCCGCTTGCGATGACAATGGCATTACCTTTTTTGGCTCGGATCGCAGGAAACAGCACAAGCTCTGCGATCTTTTTGGATATATCGATATTTTCGTAGCCGAAGGAGCCTGCCATGCCGCAGCAGCCAGATGGGATTTCTTGTACATTTGGGGCGCAAGTTTCTTTCAAAAGTGCGATTTCGTCTTGCATGCCAAAGAGTGCTTTTTGATGGCAGTGGCCGTGGACAAGTACCTCTTGTTCACAAGTTGTAAGAAGCTCTTTAAGCTTGGCTTTATGCTGCAGCAAAAATGAAGCAAAAGGCTGCATCCCAAATACATCCATCTTAAAGTCTCTGATGTCATCCACAAGGACAGAAAGACAAGATGGTTCTAAACAGAGAATTGGCACTCCCTTTTCAGCATAGGGTCTCAGCATTTTTTGAACTTTTTCTAGTTGCGATTTTGCCTCAGGCAGAAACCCCTTACTGATAAGCGGCCTTCCACAGCACTCCCAAGGAGGACAAATCACAGTATACCCTAAGCGCTCAAGCAGCTTTACCGCCGCAAGGCCGATTTGCGGGGTAAGAAATTCTGTATAGCTATCGATAAAAAGAACAACTTCTGCTCCTGCCTTATTTTTCGGTTTGTAGAGAGAAGAAAATCTCGCTTTTGCAAAATGCGGAACTTTTCTCTTTAAAAAACGCTCAGCAAGCGGCGTAAGCCAGGAAAAATAGGCCCCCCACTTAAAGAGCAATGTGGCATGGCCAAAAAGATAGCTCATGATCGATTTTTTATTATGATAGAGCCACTCGCTTTTCATTTTCGCCATATCCACTTGCGATGGACACTCCTTTTTACAGCCTTTACACTGCAGACAAAGATCCATCACGCTATGAAGATCTGTATCTTCTGGAAGCTTTCCATGTATCAGACCTCGAAGAGCATTTGCCCTCGCACGCGTTGAATCCTTTTCGTCTAAAGTAGCTTGAAAAGAAGGGCACATTAACGACTCTTTTTTGCGACATGCGCCGTTGCCATTACAAAGATCAGCAGCGAGTGCATAGCCTCCTTCGCGGCTAAAATCGAGATAGGTTGAAAACTCTTTTACTTTTGTCTCCGGGGTTAGCTTAAGGTTCTCAAGAAGGCCTTGAGGCTTACTAGCGACAATCTTTCCGGGATTCATAATGCCCTGAGGGTCAAATGCTTTTTTAAGCTCAAAAAAAGCAGCGTATAGCCTCTCTCCGAACATCCTCTGGTTAGTCCAGGTGCGCGCAAGCCCATCTCCATGCTCGCCGGAATAGACGCCCCCGCTTTCAAGTAAAAGGCCTCCCACCTTTTCAGCTATATGCTGCATAGCCTCAAGCTCATTTTGCTCTCTGAGGTCAATATAGGGCCGAACGTGAAGACAGCCTGCACCTATATGTCCATAGATCCCTGCCTCTTTGCCATATTCTGAAAGAAGGTTTTGCAACTTTTTAGTAAAAGATGCGACCTCTCCTGGAGGCACTGCCACGTCTTCGATAAAGGCAATTGCTCTAGAGAAGCTTCTCTTTGAAAGAAGCAAACCAAGCCCCGATTTTCGCACCTCCCAGACCTCCTCTCTCAACCCTGGATCAGCGATTTTTTTTGCAAAGAGGACACTTGGATGGACTGCTGCCATGTCAAGAAGAGCATCTGCACGCTCCACCTCCCACATCACTAATGCCTCGGGATTGCCCTCTAACCAACTAAGCCGAGAGTGAAGTTTTGGACTTTTTCGCCCAGCATCGAGTATCTTTTTATCTATCATCTCAACAACAGACGGCTTTACGTAGGCGAGCCACTGAGATGAAGAAATAAGCGCATCTTGCAGGTTGTTATACCCCACAACAACGAGCTCTTTTTTTGATGGAAGCGGACTCAGGCGCAGCTTTATCTCAGAAATAATGCCAAGCGTGCCCTCAGACCCGCATACAAGGGCGGCATAATTTTGATCTGCAAGCGAGTCGAGGTTATAGCCAGAGGCCCTTCTTTTATATTTTGGAAACTTTTCTTTTATATCTTCAGAAAATTTTTCCCGTATACGCTCAAGCTCCTTGATAAGAGTGCGATCTACATGGCCATCTGAAAGTGAAACGACTTCGCCAGTTGCAAGAATCAGCTCAATTTCAAGTACATGATCTCGAACCTCTCCAACTTCAAGAGAATTAGCCCCTGCAGCATTTGTAGAAACCATACCTCCAATTGTCGCGCGATTGCTTGTAGAAATTTCCGGCGCAAAGTAAAGGCCATAGGGGCGGACAATTTCATTTAATCTATCTGCAACAACACCTGGCTCGACCCGTGCAAATCCCTCTTTGTAATTTACTTCAAGTACGCGGTTGAGATGAGTAGAGGTATCGATGATAACCCCTTTGCCAAGACAGCCTCCGGCAATACCCGTAGCAGCTCCTCGGCACGTAATAGGTATAGCATGTTTGGAGCAGATAGAAACAAGCCTCGTAAGATCATACTTTGTGCGAGGAATAACTACAGCTAAAGGCTCTACATCATAAATTGATGCATCGCTACTGTACAGCCTGCGGGAAACTTGATCCGCCCGAACTTCACAGTGTAGTTTTCTCTTCAACTCATCAATAAAATCGTCCATACTTCCTCTTCATACTCGAGAAAGCAAAAAGAGGCAAAGAGGATGTTTGTGTATTTTATATACTTTCCGTAGCTGCCAGAAGATCCTGTATGTCCTCTGACAATGACAGAAAGTTAGTAGTGGGCAAAGTAAGAAGAGGTGAAAGTGAAAGACTAAGTAGTATATCGAAAATAGCAATTATTTAATTACATCTTAATAACCATAACGTTAGGAACTATCGATTATGAAAAAATACCTTTTGCTACTTGCACTCTTTTTTGCAGCACACCTTCATTCAGATGATACAGTCCGCCTTGTTGTAATCGACTCCTGGCAGGAAATAGATAGCGCTGCAAGCCAAAAAATCTTAGTGAAAGGCTTTATGAAGGGCTATGAGAATGTTCCCCTCAAGATGCTCAATCCAAACTTTTCCTCTATTGGAGATGTACGCCGCTTTTATGAAGCCTATTTTCTAGAAGAGCTTGAACATTTTAAAAATGGCGAGCTTATTTGGGTAGAGGCCTATGTAGATGATGTCCTTGCCGGCTGGGCTACCTTCCAGCTTGAGGCAAAGGAGCCAGGTGCCGCGTATATGAACCTCCTTGTCGTCCATCCCAAATACCAAAAAATGGGTGTAGGCAAGGCCCTCACCATGTCAATCTGTTCTGACATGCTCTACCCTAGCATCAAAGCAATAAATCTTCTTATACGAAAAGTAAATGAAGCCGGCTACAAGTTCTATTACAAACTAGGATTTCAGGATCACGACTACACCCGAGATAACTTCGTCGACCCCGCTCTTCTTACAGGGCTTCGTTATTCTAAAGAATAAAGCGTAAACCTCTCGGTCAAAGTGAAAAGGCACCGGTTGTGAGTTGCTGATTTTAAAATATTATTTGACATTAAACAAAAAATTTGGTAATATATTCTTATAAATGGAGTATTTTTCATGAGTTTTTTAGCTAATTCTTTATCAAGGTACGCATTAGGTTCAGTTGCTTTATATGGTGCAGGCAAGCTTGCAAGTGCATACACAGCCAATGCAATGCAAGAAGCCGTTAAGGCTGGCATCACTTTAGTAGGAAGCGCCGTAAAAACATCCCTGCAGTTTACTGTAGCTACAGGTCTTATCTATGGCGGATATAAGGCAGCCTGTGCGATACATGCATATGCAGAACCCGTAAACCACCTATTTGATAGGGGTTTTAATGAAGAGAAATGGAAGAGAGTTCAAAGCATAGTTCCGCCGCTAACACTTGCAGTCTCAACACTTCCCCTTGTGGCATTGACGGCATATAAAATCTACTTATAGCTCCCAGTAATCATTTACTATGTTGCCACCGAGAGCCTTAAAGCGTGCGAAATACTCATCCACCGGCAGCTCTCTTCGTCGCAAGCTCATAATAAGCCCGTAGAGATAGGTAATGTTGTTAGGATCTAGCTCTACGGCCTTGTTGACATAGGGAAGGTTGTCATATTTATTATCAACATCTTTATGATAGAGGAACTTCCCAAGTGCAAACTGATATTCACCATTTTTCGGGTCAAGCTCGCAAGCTTTTTTATATAATTTAAAAATCTGAGGTAATTGAACTTCTTTTGCACGAAAGTCTAATTCTTCATAACGAGAGCCCAAAAGATCAGCAAGCGCTTTATAGGTGCTTGCTTTTGCATCGACCTTGCACTCTAGAGCCTTTATAAAATATTCTTCCGCTTTTGCAGTATTATCTTTTTGCAAAAAGGCTCTTCCCACATCAGAATATACATTGCTAAGCTCTTGTCTAAAAAAGGTAATCTGAGGAAATTGAGCGATCAATTCCAAACAGCCTCTAACTGCTTCCTGAAACTTATTTTGCAGCATCAGCGCTCGCACATCTTGAACAGCAAGTTCAGGATTTAAGGCAATTATTTCCGTCTTATAAAGGTCCTTATCTCCTGCAAGCTCTCCTGCCTTCAAAAAGGCACGGACAGCCTCTTCTCTCTGCCCCTTTTTCGCCTGCTCTCTAGCAATTCGAAGCTGAAGCTCACTATCTGCTTCAAGGCGCGCTAAGCGCGGTTTTAGCTCAGGATAGGCATCTGCTAGACGAGCAGCCTCTTGATAACTTGTTAGATCTTTCGCCTCGCTAACCTCTTCTGAGACAACATCAAAAAGCTCTTTAAGGGCATCGACTCTCGTAGGATCCATTTGATGAACTCTACGAAGCAGCACTTTTCTCTCCTCAGGATTTTCTGTAAGCTGCAGCGCCTTCATATAGTCATCAGCTGTTGCACCCTCCATTTTTGCAGCCAAAAGTAAATACTCAGCTTCTTGATCTGTCTGCTTTAAGAGACCGTAGATCGTAGCAAGTAATCTATAGTCTTCAACTCCAGGGCGCATCCAGGCAAGCAGTGTATGATTCATTTCAGCAAGAGCTGCTTTTAACTGACCCTTCTGAATAAATATATTTGCCCGCAGCCTATGAAATTTTCGCAAGGTAGAAAGGAGCTTTGCATCATTTGGCTTTAGCTCTAAAGCCTTCTTCATAAGAACAAGCGCTTTATCATACTCGCCTCTTTCCTTTAAGGTCTTTGCAAATTGGACGTACGCCCTGCAAAGCTTATCGAGATTTTCTTGCGTTGGATCTTGCTCATGAAGTCGTATAGAAAAGGCAAGTCTATCTTCGCTGTTTTCAATTGTTGCAAGCTGCATAAGCGCCTGAGAGTCCATATGTATATCACTTGCCGGAAACTGATCTCGCAAAATATCGTAGAGCTCACCGGCCCGTCTTACCTCACCGCCGCGCACCAGTGCATCTATGTAGCTGTTCAGATATGAACCATATCTATTTGGTAAAAGCTCCTTTGCCTTCTCATACATACCTGCTGCTCGGAGACATTCTTTACCGCGAGCACGCAGGATATAGGGAAGCCAGCTCTTTGTCTCGGCCGTAAGCTTGTCTGCCCGTTCAATTAGTGTGTTGTAGTACTGATTTATGACAGCATAGCGAAGAGGCCCAGATTCTTCTTGATAAAGACTTTGCAGCACGGATAGACATTCAGTATTATCCTGACGACGAAGAACATCAGCAAGCAAAAGCTTGCTTTCTGCTGATGCAGGATTTGAAGCTACCAAGCTTCTTGCATGAGCAGCTGCTTCATCAATTCTTCTCAGAACAATAAGGCAATAAATAAGCTCAATTTTATAGTGGCTAGCTTCTGGGAATTTCGAGACAAATTCTTCTAGCTCCTTCACTGACTTTGTAGAAGCATCTACTACTCGACGGACATCTTGAGAATCTCTAATGGCAAGACTACTCTTGAAACATTCCATAGCCTCTTGCTTCATATCAAATCGCAAATAGCATTTTCCAAGATTCGCCAAAAGTTCCGGATCTTGCGGCCGGTAGGCAAGTGCAAGTCTATAGGCACGTATAGCTTCTTGCCAGTTCATCACGCCATATGCACACTGGCCAATCACCATATGCACTTTAAAGCTGGCGTCCAGAACAGCAGGCAGCGCATGCGTTAACTTTTTGTAGGATTTTGCAAGCTCTAGAGCAACTTTCAGATCATTTTCTGCCTGAATAGGATCTCCCTGAAGAAACTGTGTTTTAGCCCGCTCGTAGATTGCGTCAAAATACTCTTTTGCAAACTCCTGACTCCCCTTATCTAGATTATGTGCCGCTTTGAGATAGTTCAGCCGCTCATCCCCTTTCGTCTCTTTGCTAAGAAGATAAAAAACATCGCGATTTTGCAAACCAAGACGAGCCGCCTCTTTAAGTTGACGCACTGCCTCTTCTTTTTTTCCTCTCTGCAGATTTATCTTGGCAAGGTTTAGGTAATCTTCAGCCGATGTTTTTCCAATAAGATCGAGCGCTTGCTGAATACGAGCAACCGCATCATCAAATCGACCCTCCTTCACAAGATCCATTGCCTCCTTTGTATGATGCTGACGAAACTCCTCGAGGAGCACCTCATCATTTGGATGCCATTCCCTTGCATCTGTAAGGACCTGGTATGCCTCTTTCATCTTATTTTCTTTTCTTAAAAATTGGGCATACTCAATAGCAGCCGATCGCAAAAGAGTCCAATTTGCATCCGTTTTTTCGAGAATATAGAGCTTTTCATAAATAGTTATTTTTTCTGCCCTATTTGCAAGCGTTGCAAGATCAAGGTAGGCATCTGGCCTAATTTTAACTGTTGCATCAGGGAATTTTTCGCGCACCTCTTCGTAGAGGCTAGCGGCAGATCGGCTATCGCCGTGCTGAAAATAAAGATCTATTAAATTGTTAATATACTCCCCAAATACCAAGGGGCGCATCTGATAGGCTTCACGATAGGCATCAATTGCTTTTTGCCTATAGCCGCTAAGATTCCAGCGCTGAATCCAGGTAGTCTGAATATTTTTCATCTCTACATCCCCGGCTTCAAGAAGAGCTTTATATTTAGCCTCATCTATCGGAGCTGCTCTCACTGCAAGATCTTCCGTGTCCACTGTGACGAAAACCTTTGCACGCTCACTTTCTAAACGGGCTGCCGCTTGCTGATAAAAAGCTTTTATTTCTACATTTTTATTTTTTCTATAAGCCTGTACAAAGGCATCTTTTGCCTCAAGAAATTGTCCCGCTCTCATGAGCTCTTTGCCGTAAGCTACCCAGTATTCCTCTTTGCTTGAATCCCTTTCAAGTATGCTTTTGAGAAGGGAAATCTTATCTTGCGCATCGTCTAGTTTCATAAAATCAATTGCGGCCCAGTCAGCTTGTTCTTTTTCTTTCGTAAATGGATTCGACGCAATCTCGACTTGTTCTTCTTGTTTTTGCTTTTCCGGCCGCCTTCTCTCCATTACCATTTCACCCCCTATATCTTCTTGACGAATGCGGGGTCTTTGCTCAGGCTTTGGAGAAGCAGCTAAAGCTGGAGGCTGAGGAATAGAAGCTGGGGGCTTTTGTTGCAAAATCTCTACATCCCCGGGTTCAAGAAGAGCTTTATATTTAGCCTCATCTAGCGGAGCTGCTCTCGCGGCAAGATCTTCCGTGTCCGCTGTGGCTAAAACCTTTGCCCGCTCACTTTCTAAACGGGCTGCCGCTTGCTGATAAAGAGCTTTTATTTCTACATTTTTATTTTTTCCATAAGCCTGTACAAAGGCATTTTTTGCCTCAAGAAATTGTCCCGCGCTCATGAGTTCATTGCCGTAAGCTACCCAGTATTCCTCTTTGCTTGAATCCCTTTCAAGTATGCTTTTGAGAAGGGAAATCTTATCTTGCGCATCGTCTAGTTTCATAAAATCAATTGCGGCCCAGTCAGCTTGTTCTTTTTCTTTCGTAAATGGATTCGACGCAATCTCGACTTGTTCTTCTTGTTTTTGCTTTTCCGGCCGCCTTCTCTCCATTACCATTTCACCCCCTATATCTTCTTGACGAATGCGGGGTCTTTGCTCAGGCTTTGGAGAAGCAGCTAAAGCTGGAGGCTGAGGAATAGAAGCCGGGGGCTCTTGTTGCAACTCTTCAGTTTCCCCATTTTCACTTCCTAGCTTATTGAACGCATCTTCAAATTCCTTGAGCTCTAAAGTAAGCGCTTCAAGTCGCTCCTTTTCAGCAGGATTGTTTTCCTGTACAAGCTTATCCAGCAGCATGTGGGCCTCATCAAAATCACCCTCATTTATCAAGATTTGAAGGGCGTCGATCTCTTTACTCTCTTTGCGAGGTTGTTTAGGAGTTGCTGGAGGCGATTCTGGCAGAGGCGTCTCTATCGCCTTTGCAAAGATGTCTTCACGTATATCTGCATTATGTGAGTTATCCTGATCTGTAGCACTCGGTAAATGCGCTGGCTCTTCCTTCAGGCCGTTACGAGGCAGTCTAGGGCTTGCTGGAGGCGATTCTGGCAAGGGCGTCTCTATCGCTTTTTCAAAGATGTCATCTAGCAATTTATGGGCCTCATCAAGCTTCCCCTGATTTATAAATTCGCGAAAACTTGCCAGATTTTCTTCCTGCTCTTTATGAGCCGGTTTAGGAGTTGCTGGTGATTCTGGCAGGGGCGTCTCTATCGCTTTTGCTAACATGTTTTCTTGTACATTGCGCACCTCGGCAGGAGGCGTTTCATTTTCAAGCTTACGAATTAGAGAGGGATTTACCTCTTCTTTCGGTTGAGAGAAAGGCTCAGGAAGCTTGAGCGCCTCATGCGGCTGTTTTGGGGCAAATTCGATAAAAGAGAGCCTACTTTCAGGATGGACTAAATTAAATCGAAAAATGGCATTATTTATCGACCTCTTCAGCTGCTCAGAAGCATCCTTATCAATAAGAGAGACAACACGTTGTAACTTATAGTCTCCAAAGATAGCTAAAGGAAAATGGGCCTTTACCCAGGTAAGCAGCCCCTTTCTTTCCGCCTTTATCACATTGCCTTCAATCTTGAGTAGATATTGCGTTGGATCGAGAGCAAACTTATCAACTGATGCATCCATCTTCATAGACTAAACCTTTATGCCATTTTCACCTCATATAAAATAAAATTTTTTTTATTTCAAGAGCCGGTTACAGTGCACATCCTCACACGTTGAGTGCGAAAATTAAGCGTTAGACGTCGCGATCAAGGTTGGAAAGGGCGTAGAGGCCAAGGCAAAGTAGGACAAGCGATGATCCTACAAAATAGGGCCAGCAGCCTATGTTCCACTCTAGGACAAAGGTGCCATTTGTGGAAAAAAGCTTAATGATGATGCCAAAGAAAAAGAAAAATGAAGCGGCAAGTAGCGATGCAAGCGAAATAAGGATAGTAAAGGTCTCAGGAAGAGCACTTGGAGCTTCTTCTTCAAGCATCTGATCTTGAGCAGGCAGTGCCACTACAGGCGATGGAGCCTGAGTGCTGAGCTCTGCTATTTTAGTTGATGCAGTACTTGAGGCACTTCTATCAATACTTTTATTGCAGTAGGGACAATGTACAGCATAGGCATGCACAACCTCCTCGCAATGATTACAAAAAATTTGACTACTACTTAGGTTCGCTTTCATACACCTCCATTCTATGTCTTCTTCCCTGTTTTCATGCAA
>CAYWZU010000001.1:0-129685 GCA_964462925.1 uncultured bacterium | reverse complement strand
CATTGCAAATGGCATTGTTCATTCAAGGGTTAAAAATGGTGCAATCGCCCAACTAGGAAAGCGTCCAGAGCTTCTTGGGGAGTTTTTTTTGTATGTGGTTAGTGCAGTGCAAAAACCAGATGAGAATACTGTAGGATTGCTACAAACATTTGGTCAAGCTATACGTTCTGAAGATTGCTATAACGACCTGCGTCTTGTCTATCTCGAACAGGTGCTCAAGCCTCAGATTCCACCCTATTTTTATCTCATCGCGCTTTATATGCTGAAGCCTTCCGATAAAGAGCAACTGTCGCAATTTTTGAAAAATATTCAAAAAAGCGAGAGCATAAAAGAGACAATTATAGCATTGATAAATGCTCAAGAATTGAATGCACCCTTAAAAAATGGCTGTATGAATATCTTGCTAGAAGAAAGAAATGGTGCAAGCTTTTTGCTTGCTGTGCAATTGGCAGGAGATCTTTTGTCGCTGTCTGTGGTGCGTAAACTCTTGAAGGAAGCTATAAAGCTTAAAGAGCATGAGGAAGTACAAGCTGCTCTTTCACTCATAATGAGGGCTGACTGGCATAATGACACAGTTAGAAAAGAAAATAATCCTGAGTGGTTTCGTGAAAAATCGATCAAACATATACCGGAGGGATTTTTTGAACAATTTTCAAGGAAGCATTATCGCCCAACTTGGTACACACACTATGATCTGAATGTCTATACTGAGGATGATGAGGTATTTCATGCCTTTGCTGCGCAGCTTGCTGTCTTGGGCATAGAAACAGGCAGAGAAAAACTTAAGAAAGTAATACTCTGCGACTTTGCTTGCACAAAGTTAAATCGGCGAAAGGAGATGCCTCGCTACAACTACTTTCTTACTCTGTTTCACAAGAAAGCAAAACCGCAAGGCAAACTCAAAGTAAGGTGAGCTTTTTGCTTCTTTACTGCTTTTTGGCAAGGTCGTGTTTCGTTTCTTTGAGCGCTTTACCCAGCTCTTGAGCCCAAGGCTGTTTTTCATGCTCTTTGACAAAGCTCATGCCAATGTCGCACACTTTTTGGGCGCGCGGCATATCGTCTAGAGCGGTAAAGAGGCGGGCAAAGGCGACATAGCCATCAGCTTTATGGGGGCTGAGTGCGATTGCACGAAGAAATGACTGGATAGCACCCTCAGTCTCTTTGCACTGGCCGTAAGCAAGGCCAAGGCCAAGCCAGCATTCACTCACTTGCGGAGCGATCGTGACCAGGAAAAAGAAAGCATCTTTTGCTTCCTTGTAGCGCTTTTGGGCAATCATGTGATGCGCTGCTTCATAAAATTTATCGATAGCATGGTCAGAAAAGCCAAGCACTTCACTGATGGACTTGCCATTAGCAAGGAAGTTTTTGAATGATTCTGGATTATCAAGCATTGCAAGGCCATCTTTTTTAGCCTCAAATGCCTTTATATTTTCTTGGGTGTTTTTTTTAAGTTCTTCAATTAGAAGACGATAGCCATTGTTGTATGACTGCTGAAAGAGATGCATAGCATCCGTCATACGCTTTTCTTGCTCATTTGTGTTCTTTTGCGCTTTACCCATAAAATACTCCTTAGCATTATACCCTCTAAATATAAAATATTACTTTATTTGTAAAGTAAAAGATAGCACTGCAGGACTCTGAACTCACTGAGAGTTGGAAATAAATAAGAATAAACCTTTGTAAAGCAGGGCTTTTTTTGTTAAAATCTTATGCCCTATGGATAAAAAAAAGACCTACACAGTCTCCGCTCTTGGATGCAGAACCAATCAGTATGAAGCGCAAGGGTTTAGAGATCAGCTCCAGCAACTTGGCTATACCCAAGCCGAAGAAGGTGAAGAAGCTGATGTTCTTATTGTAAATACCTGTACAGTAACGGAGAGTGCCGATAGCAATTCTCGCCATCTGATTAGATCGCTCATTAAAAATAATCCAAAAGCAAAGATGTATGTTACAGGCTGCCTTGCAGAGGGGAATCCGGAGTCTGTCAAAGCCATAAAGGGCGTCCATGAAGTTGTTTCCAATAAGGATAAGGAGCAGCTTGTACAGATCATGCTGCCAGAGGAAGATGTTCCAGAATTTGCGATAAAAAGCTTTGATGCCCATACGAGAGCTTTTGTAAAGGTTCAAGATGGCTGCAACTCTTTTTGCACCTACTGCATTATTCCGTATGTCAGAGGCAGATCTCGCTCTCGCAAAATGTCAGATATCATCAAAGAAATTGAAGATCTGATAGCTGCAGGCTATAAAGAGGTAGTCATCACAGGCATCAACGTGGGTGATTTTGATGGTGCCGAAGATCCGCCAAAGCGCCTTGTAGATCTTGTTCGTGCAGTAGATGATATCCCTGGTTTAAAGAGGCTGCGCATAAGTTCAATTGACCCAGACGAAGTAGACGAAGAACTTCTCGATGCTGTTATCAACGGCAAAAACAGCTGCCACAGCATGCATATAGTACTTCAGGCCGGCTCGAATGTTACCTTAAAGCGGATGAATCGCAAGTATACAAGGCAGATCTTTTTTGAAACTGTGCGGCGACTACAAGAGAAAGACCCGGACTTTACCTTTACCACAGATATCATTGTAGGCTTTCCTGGCGAAACAGATGCTGACTTTGAAGAGACATTAGAAGTCATGCGTGAAGTAAAATTTGCAAAAGTACATATGTTTCCTTATAGCGAGAGGGCAAGAACCCGCGCTGCACTCTATCCTAATAAAGTGCCTCAAGAGGTAATCCAAAAACGAAAAGCACAAGTTCTCGAGCTTGCTGAAAAATTGAGCTACGAACTTAGGGAAGGCTATGTAGGCAGAACAATGGAGATACTTACAGAAACTGCAAATAGCGGCCATACAAAAAACTTTTTGCCCGTTACGATTGTTGGAAATGATGTGCTTCCAAATCAGCTTGTAGATGTCTTGCTTATAGAAAATAGACCAGATGCCCTTATCGGAAAAGTAGTTTCATGACACTTACCCCCACAATACGCTTTCGGCCATTTAGCCATGTATCAGGTGCTATGTGCCTTTTGCCAGGATCTCACCTTGCATTTCAGTGCTTTGTCGAGTTCATCTGCATATTTGATATGACAGGTGCATCCTCCCACCTTATAGGAGCAGTGCGCTTCTCGGATCTTGGCCCTCTTACACAATTTACCGTTTTGCAAGATATTGAGAAGGGGAAAATCATTGTTTCTGGTTTTTCACATGATGGCTTTATTCGCTATGTAATAAGTCCGTTAACAGATCCTCGCTCTTGGACCCTTTGCATCGAAAAATGTCCACGACCTCTCAACTTGTCTCTAGTAAAAAAAGATGATCGCGAAGTTCAGGAGACCCTTAGAGTCGAAAAAGGAGCTTTTCTTTCATTTTTCTACAACGACAAGCCTTCTGAGCCTTTGAAGCTTCCTGACAGAGAGAGGCTTTTTCTCGGTGTAGATAAATCTCAGGACTGGGATATGGTCGTTCGCAGAAAGAAGCTAGAGGAATATTTGCCATACCTTTATGCCCTTTCTCAGACAGTTTTAGGCGCCGAGTCTGATGAAATTCCTCTTCTTGGTATCGAAGAGCTGTTTCAAGCAGGCTTTAGCCACATGATGGTGCCAAGGCTTGTAGATGCAGGCTTCCACGGCTTTCAAAGCCCTATTGTACAAAATACTAATCAGAGTCCGCTCATACTCTTTGGGCAGATCTATAAGCATGCGCGTGCTCAATTTTTTAGGGAAAGAGAAGGTCTCTGGCATATAGTAAAGCCTGCTTTCGTATCAGGTAGTCTTTCAAATATCACCACGAAAAAAGGCCATAAGCTCTCTCTTGAATGGACAAAGTATCAAATGCGCCGTGTTGAAATTCAAGCGAAAGATGATGATGTTCTCGAAGTTCATTTCCAAAATGACATAAAAAGTTTTCGTTTCGAAAATGTGCGCCTGCCGAATCCAGGGCGTATTTTCTTAAGTGCAAATACCACGTATCTTCTTGATAACTTCCAATCGTAATCAACGATCCTGGCTCTTGCCCTTGCCTTTGCCTATTTTTTATTTTTGTTGATCAAATCTTTGAAAATAGGGCAAGGGCAAGGGCAAAGGGAAGGACAAGGGTTTGACAGCAATATTTTTAATGCTTGATAATTTTCTCAAATAGGCCTATTCAGTATTAGGAAGAGAGAGAGGTGAACTTATGAAGCAACTACATACTACTAGGGGCCTTGATATGCATGAAAAGCTGACCTATTCGCTCAGGCATGATCCTCACACCGTTTTAGGTCTTCATCCATATGATGAAACAAATAAAGTTATACGAATTTATAGACCTGATGCCAAACAGGCCTTTGTAGAAGTTTTAGGCAAAGTTGTAGAAGCAACTAGGGTTCACGATTCTGGCATTTTTGAAGTACTTGTTCCAAAAAGCTTGGCCTACAACGACTACAAGATCTACCACACAAACGGTCTCCTTGCAAACGATCCATATTCCTACTGGCCAACTTTTAGTGAACTTGATCAGTATCTCTTTTGCAGAGGTGTACACTACTCACTCCATCGTCAGATGGGCGGAAGATTGTGCCACCACCAAGGAGCCGATGGTGTTAAATTTACTGTTTGGGCACCATCTGCCAAGGCTGTCTCGCTTGTTGGAGATTTTAACCATTGGGATGGAAGAGTAAATCCTATGCGCTCACTTGGCGCATGCGGCATCTGGGAGCTTTTTGTTCCGGGTCTTAAAGAGGGTGTTAAGTATAAATTTGAGATTCACACCCAAGCTGGCGCCCTTTTGATAAAATCTGATCCCTATGCCCTTTCTGCCGAAGTTCGTCCTAAAACAGCCTCTGTCGTTGCTGAAATTAACAGATTTACTTGGACAGATGACGAGTGGGTAGAGAAGAGAAAGAGCCTTTCATTAAATCGCCCTATGTCTATCTACGAAGTACATCTTGGATCGTGGAAGAAAAAAGATGGGCGTTTTTTAAATTACCGCGAACTTGCTATCGACCTTGCAGCATACTGTAAAGAGATGGGCTACACGCACGTAGAATTGCTGCCTCTTGCTGAGCACCCTCTTGATGAATCGTGGGGATATCAGGTTACAGGATTTTTTGCCGTTACAAGCCGTTTTGGAAGCCCAGAGGATTTTCAGTACTTCGTTAACCATATGCACGAAGAGGGTATTGGAGTCATTATGGACTGGGTTCCAGGCCATTTTCCTCGCGATGATTTTTCACTCGCACGCTTTGATGGGACAAGCCTTTATGAACATGAAGATCCTCGACAAGGCCTGCATCCGCACTGGAGCACGCTTATCTTTAACTTTGGCAGGACCGAAGTTCAAAACTTCCTTATAGCAAGTGCTCTTGTTTGGTGCGACCTTTATCACATCGATGGCCTTCGCGTTGATGCTGTCGCCTCTATGCTCTATCTTGACTACGGCCGCGAAGAGGGAGCATGGATTCCTAATGCCTATGGTGGAAAGGAAAATCTTGATGCTATAGCTTTTATTAAGCATGCAAATGCTACCATTCACAATAATTTTCCAGGTGTTGTTACAATCGCTGAAGAGTCAACATCGTTTAGCGGAGTATCACATCCATTAGAATCAGGGGGTCTTGGCTTTGACCTCAAATGGAATATGGGCTGGATGAATGATACCCTCAGGTACATAGAAAAAGATCCTATGTACCGCTGCTATCATCATAATGACCTTACATTTGGACTTCTCTATGCCTTTTCAGAGCATTTTGTGCTGGTTTTTTCCCACGATGAAGTTGTTCACGGCAAAAGAAGTATGCTAAGCAAAATGCCAGGAGATATGTGGCAAAAGTTTGCAAACGTAAGGCTTCTTCTTAGCTATCAAATTTGCCAGCCAGGCAAAAAGCTTACCTTTATGGGAGCTGAGATCGGGCAGTGGAATGAGTGGTACTGCAAGGGTGAGCAGGAGTGGATGCTCCTTGAATATCCAACACATAAGGGCCTTCAAACGTGTGTTAAAGAACTCAATAAGCTCTATGCAAAAGAAAAGGCGCTCTGGTCTGAGGAGTTTAGCTTCCACGGCTTTGAATGGGTAGATTTTCGCGACGAAAAAAATAGCGTTATAAGTTATCTCAGAAAAGGAAAAGGGGAAACCCTGCTTTGCATTCATAACTTTACGCCAACTTATCATCCTGAATATGTTATTCATCCAAGGGGAATACAAGGCCTAGAAGAGATCTTCAATAGCGACGAGGAGCGCTTTGGAGGCTCAGGTAAAGTTCGGATTCCTCCAAAGATACTTCAAGACTCTTGCGGTATAAAACTTAGTCTTGCGCCTTTGGCAACTCAGATTTATAGGGTTCACTACTAATTTCCTTGCCTTTGCCCTTGCCCGATTTTTTTTTGTTTGAATTGAAAATAAAAATCTGGGGCAAGGGGGCAAGGGAGACGCTGGTCTGAAAACCCGTAGCTCTATATAATTCTTCGTTATGAACTACCAAGAATATGAAGCGCTTTGCGATGAAGTGTGGCACCACAATAGGCTCTACTTTCAAGAGTCTCGGCCTGAAATTTCTGATGATGATTTTGATAAGCTTGTTAAGCGTCTAGAGGCGATTGAGGCAGAGCATCCTGACTGGATTTCTGAGACTTCTCCGACAAGAAGGCTTGGAGAGAGGCCTTTAGAGGGTTTTTCTGAGGTAGTCCACAGACAGCCTATGCTTTCCCTCGAAAAGGCTTTTACCGAGGAAGAGGTTTTTGATTTCAACAAACGGATGCAAAAGCTTTTAGAGATCCCAAAAGCAACCTACTGCGGGGAGTTAAAGCTCGATGGTCTTGCAATCAGTGTTACCTATGAAAAGGGACGCTTTGTTCGTGCGGTAACGAGGGGCGATGGTAAAGTCGGAAGCGATGTCACCCAGAACCTTAAAACCATAAAAATGCTTCCGCTGAGACTAAATCCGGAAAACCTTCCTGAGCATTTTGAGGTGCGTGGAGAGGTTTTTTTGCCAAAAGCTGCCTTTATTAAAATGAACGAGGAGCGCGAGAGGCAAAATTTGCCTCTTTGGGCAAATCCAAGAAACGCAGCTGCAGGTTCTCTAAAGCTTCTTGACCCAAAAGAGGTGGCAAAAAGAAGCGAGCTCTCTGTCGTTTTTTATGGGATTAGCGGATTTGATAAAGAGCTTCCCAAAAGCCAGTATGAAGTGCATCAGTTTTTAGCAAATGTAGGTCTGCCGACACCTAAAACCTTTCTTAAAGATGAGTTTACGTGTTTAGGCCAGCTCCACTCTGTCGATGAGATCTTGGCTTTTGCAAAAAAAGTAGAAGATGAGAGAGACAAGCTTCCATTTGCGATTGATGGAGTCGTAATTAAGCTTGATAACCTTGTCCTATTTGAGCAGCTTGGCACAACAGGAAAGCATCCACGTGGCGCTATTGCCTTTAAATTTTCTGCTGAGCAGGCATGGACGTATGTCAATGATATTGTCATTCAGGTAGGAAGGACGGGTGTTCTTACGCCGGTTGCAGAACTTGAGCCCGTACAACTTGCTGGAAGCTGCATATCTCGAGCAACGCTCCATAATTTTGAAGAGGTAGAACGTAAAGATATTCGAGTCGCTGACTATGTTTGCATAGAGAAAGGGGGCGATGTCATCCCAAAAGTTGTCGCAGTAGATCGCCATAAAAGGGGTGAAAAAAGCTCTCCATTTATTCCTCCAGCAAGATGTCCCTGTTGCAATACTCTTGTGGAAAAAGATCCCCATGAAGTTGCCTGGCGCTGCCCCAATACATCCGGCTGCTATGAACAGATTTTACGAGGCCTTATCCATTTTGCAAGTAAAGGCGGAATCGAGATAGAGCACCTTGGCGATAAGGTTATGGAGCAGCTTGTAAAGAAGGGCTATGTCAGACACTTTTCTGACATTTTTACGCTCGATGCTGAAAAGCTAGCCACACTTGAAGGCTTTAAAGATAAATCGATAAAAAACCTTCTTTTAAGTATCGAAAAAGCCAAAAATTCAGAGCTTTCGCGGCTCATAATGGCGCTTGGTATCCGCCACGTTGGCCAGCAGATGGCAGATGAGCTTGCGCGTTCTTTTAAGAGCCTTGCGAGACTAGTGAATGCTTCAAAGGAAGAGCTTTTAGCAATTCCTGGAGCAGGGGAGAAGGTGGCATCTTCTCTTGTAGAATATTTTTCTAATAGCGAAAATCGCAAAGAGTTAGAGCGTCTCGAAGAACTTGGGGTCCAAACAGAAGAAAAAGCTGTTGAATATGATACCACGCATCCTTTTTACAATAAGATGCTGGTCCTCACAGGAACGCTTGAGACTATGGGACGGACCGAAGCATCAAATAGTATTAAAGCTAAAGGTGGAAGAACGTCTGACACTGTAAGCAAAAAGATAGACTATCTTGTAGTTGGCGCTGATGCTGGATCTAAGCTTGATAAAGCAAAGAAACTCGGCATTCCTATTTTGACAGAGAGTGAGTTTTTAAAGCTTCTGGAGAAAACAACATGACGGCCCCTACCTCATATACACCATCTAGTCTCGGATTTGGAATAGATCTCTGTTC
This sequence comes from uncultured bacterium, assembly GCA_964462925.1. Taxonomy (GTDB): domain Bacteria; phylum Chlamydiota; class Chlamydiia; order Chlamydiales; family FEN-1388; genus SZAS-7. Next base: position 121,157 of record CAYWZU010000001.1, on the reverse strand, counting down.
TAAAGCACTTTCCTTTGCTTCAAATATTGTGGAAGGCTCCTCTCCACAGCATCGCTTCCTCACAACAAAATATATCTTCGTTCAAAGCTATATAGATACCCCAAAAGAAGCGACTCGCATCTTGACCAAGCTTTCGGATGAGGACTATGCAAGAAAGTGGCATATTGCCCGTAGAGTAGTGTGGGCAGCAACTATTGTGCTTCCAATTTTAGATACGCTGGCAGCCCTTCTTCGCCAGTTTGCAAAGCTAGACTATGCTATTCGTGTTAGATACGATGCTGAAGATGCACGCGATCGACATAAAGCTTTAAAAATGGAGCAAAAAGCAGTCAAAAAGTCGATTCAGGAGTTTGCCAGATATCTGCTCGTCATTTCAGGAAAAGAAAAAAATAGCACATATCAAGGGGCACTTGAGCGAAGTCCAGATGAGCAGTATGCACGCTTTTGCAGCCATTTTGCGGGTGGAGAGCCGAGAGAGATAGTAGCTCGTGCGTGCCATTCTATTTGTAAGCAATTGGATGCATGTTATCCGAAAAAAAGTGCGGCAGCGCAAGCTCTTTATGATGCATTTCATGAACTCATAATTCAAAATGGTCCATGCGATTGGATGAAGGGTAGTCCAGAGACAGCACCCTTTCAAACCATACTGCATAACTACGAACTCTTTTATAACGAATCCTAAAAAATTTTTCGCGAGGTTCTCGATGATCTTGCATTATTTTCTTTGGAAGCGTATAGAAAATTAAAAAAAAGAGGTGTGTATGACATCTGTTGTTACCTTTCCTGATGCTATTAAAGAAGAGTGGGTAGGAGAGCCTTCCAAAGAATGCAAAGATCGATATGAGGCATTTTACCATGGACGTAAGTTGAAACCAGATTCTGAAGGCTGGTCAACAACTATTATAAAGTTTGTTGCGAGAAATACCATGAGCCTTGCCCAGACGGCAAGTGCGTTTGTTTTTCCTGGCGCTCGCGGTGTTGCAGCAGCAGTTGCTGCTAAAAATGAAGTGCCGTATAAAGCCTGTGAAAAAGCTGCAAAAACAGTTCATGACTACCACACAAAGTGGCATCGAAAGCCTATAGAGCATACCAGAATCGAAAAAGTTATCGATAAACTCTATCAAATTCGAGATTGTGCAAATGCTGAGGATTTCCTCAAGCATCTTCAGCAGGTGTATACTACAGTCTATTTCGGCTCGAAGACTTCAAGCGATTTAAAGAAAATGCTTGCCTCTCAAGTCCCGACAACAGAAAAAATTGATGCTATTGTGCAGTATCTCCTCCAGCATCCAGAAAAAAATGTTAATATTTTTGAACATAATGGCAAAAAGTTTTATCAAATTGTTGTCTGTATGACAGAACAAGCAACTATCACAAAAGGAGCGTAATATGGTTACCGAACTTATCGCGAAGGCCCTTTGCCTCTATTATCTTGTTATGGGAATCGCCTTTTTAGTAAATCGAAAGCAATTTATCACTGTCTTTAGAGAAGTAATGAATAGCCAGACTCTTCTTACCTATTCAGGTGTTATTGCTCTGATTGTTGGAATTCTTTTGGTTACCCTCCATAACGTCTGGGTATGGGGATCGCCTCTCCTCGTAACAGCTGTAGCATGGCTTGCCTTTATAAAAGGTGCTGTGCTGCTAATTTGTCCAAAGCTTTTCAACGGCTGGACAGCAAAGCTCTACCAGCCAGAGAGAATGCTCTATCTAGGCTGTTTTATGATTGCTCTTGCACTCGTTTTTGGCTATATTGCTTTTTAAAATGAAAGGGCCTAGATACTGCACGCCAGTACCTGGCCCGTCTATACATATGACTATTTAAAAAATCCCTTTTTTATAAAGCTAACACCTGGCTTATACTCAGTTTGAGCTGATTGCTCCACTTGGCAGAAATGGTTATTATATTCTATAATCGCTCTTTTACTGTGAGAGCTTTGCTTTGAACCTGCTCGACATAAATTTTCTTACCTGTTTACCTTGGTATCTCATTGCCCTTATAGCAATATGCCTCACATCCTTTTTTGCGCTAGGCATCTTTTTGCTATTTAGAAAACTCATTAACCCTACAGTTCTTCAAAAAAATCAAGAAATTGCAAGCTATGCCCTAAATACAATTGCGCTCTTGTACTGCGTGATCGTTGGCTTTGTTGTGATCCGCGTCCAGGAACGAAATAGTACGGTCAGAGATAACACTGTGAAAGAGGCTAATGTTTTGCTTAACCTCTACTATGCAAGCTGTGATGTCTTTTCTGCCGATGTCTCATCAAAAATTCGTGAAGCAATACGAATTTATGCCAAAGACGTTACAGAAAAAGAATGGCCTAGGATGGTAAATAATGAAGATCTAACCCTTTTGTATCCTCGTAGCGTGCATAATTTGTGGATTACCTATGACAAAATAGATCCCCATGGCAGAGGCCAAGCAGCAAGGTATCACGAATCATTAAGCCGACTTAACGACCTTTCTCGAGCAAGGTTTACAAGACTGAGTAATGTAGGCAGAGGGGAAGGAGCCTTTATGTGGACAGTGCTTATTTACGGCGGCATACTTGTCATCATCTCCTCATACTTATTTGTATCCACAAGCGTATTAGAGCATATGCTGCACCTCTTTTTTATTTCCTCATTCATAGTGTTGGTGCTTTTGCTCATCTACTCCCTAGATACTCCATTTGCAGGGCCTACGGCAATCTCGCCAAAACCATTTGAACATGTCTTAGAACTTATTGATGAAAAGCACCGCTGTGTAGATTCACTTGGGACTTAAATACGGCAACTCTTTATAGCCGCTGCTCAATCTGTTTGCGGATGTTGGCTCTCGAGGCCTCACTCGGGATGGTATCGATAGTAGCCAAAAGCTCGATTTGGACTTTCGATCTCCCCGGCATTGCTTTGATGGTTGTTTTGATAAGGGTGCAGCACTTTGTGAGCTGGTTTTTATCAAGACATGCATGGTGGCTGCATAATATGTCTGCAAAGCGCTTTATTAATCTCTGATCTAGAGCTAGTCGATGCAAGAGCGAAAATACAATGATTGAGCTCTTTTCTAACACGCGAAGTTCAGTCATTGTGCGACCAGAATGACCTGGCAGCTCCCCAAAGCAAAAAAGATGAAGTTCAGAGTAGAGCTCAAAGTTGCCTTCAAAACAATGCTCCCTTTCGCAGGCGCTTAAGAAATCAGTAAGAGGATTTGACGGGCCCGAAACTTTTGGATCAACCCCTGAGCTAAAACAGGCATTTGTAATCTTATCATAAAATTGAGGGCCTATATAGTCCTCAAGAATAGCCTGTCGACGTCCAATTAGATTCTTTATGCTTTGAAGCATTTTGCACTGCTCTAAAAGAAGCGGACTAGCAAAAGAGGGGCTCCAAGAAAAAAAGAGCTTAAGACATTCCCTAGCATAGGATAGAGCTTCCTGTGAGGGAGCTTTTCTACGAGCAACGGCTTCGCTAAGCAGCTTTTTGACAATGACGAAATCGTCAGCGTTTTGCATCTTTTGCAGTGTGGCGATAAGCAGCTTAAAATAAAAAAGGGGAGGTGTTGCTCCTTTTACAGCTTCCAAGATCTTTTCTTTGTACGGCCCGCAAGAAACAAATTCTAAAAGATCACTCTCGCTTATCTTAGCAATGTCTTCTGTCTTTATGCCTTCAAGAAAGAGCTCGCACGCTTTTGCCTTAAGGACAGGACTCTCCTTGCTGATTAGAAGTAGGCTTAGTCTAACGGGAGTAGTCCTTAAATGTGTTGAAAGAGAAAGGACTTCATGATCCTCGGGCATGCAAAGTAAGATATTGCTAAAAAGCCTCTCAGTTAGCTCATCGGGGTGAAAAAGTCTGCAAGAAGTGCTTGCAGCTCTCTTAAGAATAGCCAGATTTGCCGGTAAATGCTTCGGTATCTCTTCTAAAAAATGCTTAAGCAGTTCTTTAGATGAGATTTCGAGGGCAAAGTCTAAGCATTCATAAAATAGGCTCGAATCGCCCCTTAAATCCAAATTGTGCATCTGCTCTAAGCACCTTCCCTGTTTTGCAAGAGCAAATACAATCCTTGCCTGTCTAAGAGGTTGATAGCAGAAGCTTATCCTGGCTGCTCTAAAAACCGTTTCTAGATCTTGAAATTGCTCTTTTCTTAATAGCTCTTCACACCAGCAAAGAGCTTCTTCGCAATGCCCTTCAAGAGAAGGGGCAAAATCAACTGCAGCTTTTGACAGGTTATGTTCTCTCAGCTTTGCTATAAGCGGGAAGAGATCTAATTCGATTGGGCATTCTCTAATGCTTTCTGCAAGTTTACGATACACTGGCTCTGCATCTACTTCAAAAGCTACTTTAAAGGCCATTTGCAGAAGCTTGAGCCTATGCTCTATACTGTTTGAGCGCACATCGCAGTAGGATATATATACCCAAAAGAGGTATTCAGGATCCTCTGCAAAGAGTGGGGCAAATCTCTTATGGGTAATGAGCTCGTAGCATGAGTTCAAATTTCGCGGCTTTAAGGATACTACTTCCTTTATAAGCGAAGCTTGAGCCCCCTTTTTCAAAAGATAGATTCCAAAATTTGTGTCCTGCAGGCAATCATCTTGAAAGTCATCTCTTTGCATGAGCTTTGGCAGATGTTCTCTTAGCTCATCTTCTTGCTCGAGAGAAAGTCTTTTATCGACAAGGTAGTGCAGAGTATCTACGTTATCGCCTGCAATGCTTACAAGAAATGTCTTAGAGAGATCTGCCCTTTGGACAATTTCGCTGACACGATATCGTGTTAATAGAGCATGATAAAGGGATGTTGCAGCTTCTTGCTCGCCATTTATGGCTGAAATTTCTAGTATGTGAAACGCTGGTGCTACTGTGGCTTCATCCAAGAGTCCGTCTGCCAAAACCCTTGGAAGATAGCGTCGATATAGTTCAGTATCTCCTTCGTTTTCAAACGTAGAAGTGCTTAAAAGCGAAAGTCCTATGTAGCGCACTACCGGAAATGGACTTTCAAGCATCTCTCTTATGCATGTGATGGATGCTGCTGGATAGGAGTGAAGGGTTTTTATTGCAGAAACTTTGGGTAAAATCATTTCATAGAGTGGAAAAAGCGCATCCGTTTGATAGCGCTCAAGCTGCACTCTTAAGCGAGAGAGAGAGCTTGGAAAAAAGAGGGAAAACTCTTCTATGTCTAAGACGTTCCATCCGCAAAACGTTCCCGGAGAGTGGACAAAAGCAGTGATCTGCAAAAAAGAAGAGAGCTGGGAAAAGGGGACTCTCACTTCAAGAATTAGCCTGGCAAGCTCGTGTAGTGCGTCTGGCTTTGGATCTCTCTTTTGCAGCTCAGGCTGAAGCATTGTGAAGGCATCGTAGGCTTCTTCATCTGAGAGTGAAAAAAATAGACACATCTGAAAAGCCATTGCAATCATCTGTGAGGGATCTTTTGCGCCAAAAAGAGTAATTTGGGAAGCGATTTTAAATGGAGGTTCGCTATCGTCTTGAGCAGAATATAAAAATAGATCTGCTTTTTCGTTTAGATCCACTGATGGCGTCTCTCGACATGTTACGCAGTCAGCTATAAATTCTACAAAGTCAGGCTTATGATCTTTAAGAACTAGTTGCTTAAAAGAGAAAACTAATTCTTCATATGATTTAGAGACATTATTAATAAAAGAAGACATAAGGCAAAAATAGTAGCGCATTTCTTGAATTAAGTGTTAGAGCTTAGAGATCCAAGGATATCTTTTTCAGAGCAAAAGCGGCAGAAATAGCAATATAGGGTTAGTAAAATTGTATACCATTTTATTGTGTAAAAGTGTTGAAGTTTATATCATTTATTGATGAGTTTTGACTTTCTCTATACTAAAGTTAATAATACGGCGCTATCTTATAGCGCTTCGCCTCCTGGGCTATTTTCTGTTGAGCGGTTTATTAGTGATGACCCATGCTGCTGGCAAAGTGATGGCGTGCATGAAGTGGTCGAGAAAAATACACTCGTTTTGGCAGATTTTGGCTGCAAATTCTATCAGGGGTATGAGATTCGCAAGTATATCCAGGGCATAGAAGAGCTGTTGGAACAGGGGTTTACCATATATGCATGGCAGAATAATGAGCCCCTTTTACTCGAAAAAGGGCGCGTCCATCTGCAGCTTAACCAAGATAAGCTTGATGCTGTAGCGCCATCTGTAGTGCTTGATGCTCTCGCAAAGTGTGATGTAGCTGCATATCGCATAGCTATTTTAGACTATGTCCGGTGTAGAAAACTTTTTTTTCATGAGACAACAGCCCGTATTGAGTCGCATAGCTGTAGAGGCGAACTTATAGACAAGATTCAAAGGCTTTCCCTGAGTGAGCTTGTAGCTGTAGATACCCGCAATATTAAAGAACCAGCAAGATTCAAAGAGCTTCTTGCTCAGTTTTCAGAACTTTCTCTTGGGAATAAGGAGCTAAAACTGCTCCAGTTTGATCTTTATTCAAATATCGATGAGTTTTTAGATACTCATACGGCAGAGGATCTTGAGCATGTAGAGGTCTTGCATGTTTTCTATACACCAACATTTACAACAAAAGCTTTTGAGTTCTTTTCAAGGTGCTCTCCAGGGATCAAGGAGCTCTTTGTGTTAGATCGCGATCTTGAAGCAATAGATAGTCCCATTATTCTAGAAAATGTAGAAGAGGTAGCCTTTTCACACTGTAGAATTGATCCAGATCTTTTAAAGCAGCTTCTTCAAAATGCACCAAAACTTCGCGAGCTTCGTCTTCACAGCTGTAAAGGGCTGGATGCTGCTATTTTCGAGGAAATAGAATTTCTCTTTTTAGAAAAACTAGATATTGAAGGGCTAAATGTCAAGGCATCTTCTCTTGCAAAAGTTTTGCAAAAGGCACCTCGGCTTGCTGAGCTTAAATTAGAGGACTGTGCAACTGATTTGGCTTCATTTTCTGACGAGGAGTTTGATTTAGCTGCCTTGAGTAACTTAAGAAGGCTCCACGTTGAAAAAATTGAGATTGCGCCAGCCTTTCTTTATCGACTTCTTGAAAAAGCTCAAAATCTTGAATATATCGAGGTAAATAATCTCAAGCTAGAAGCGCCTCTTCGAAGTTCCTTGGATTTCATAAAACTCAAAAAACTCAAATTTTACAACGTTGAGATCTCCTCTTCATTTTTTAATACTGTCATTAAGAAGGCGCGATCACTTGAGGATCTTTCCTTACAATCGTGCTCTATGGATGTCGAACTTGAAGAAAGTGAAGTGTGCTTAGAGGCGCTCAAAAAGATGAGCTGTCGCGACTCTGATATATCTAGGGAAGTTGTGCAGACTCTTTTATCTCGTGCACCAAATCTTACAACTCTTGATCTCTCATCGTGTAAGAATCTTGGAGAGGCCTTTGACGAGCGTATTTGGCTGCCATGTTTACAAAAGCTTGCTTGTAGTTGGATTCCAAATTTAACCGAAAGAATGCTTCTTCAGCTTTTAGCGGGGGCGCAAAAACTTGAAACACTCTATGTTGAACGTAACCAAAAAATGCCAGGTCCATCAGATCCAGCACTCATAGAAGAGCTTGATTTGCCAAAACTCCAAGAAGTGAAATGCATTGTTTTTCCAAAAACTCTCATGGAAAAGATGATCGCCTGTTCACAAGATGTGAAGTTCACAGGATATTATGAGCCTCAGGTAATCTGCGACTATTCTGTGGTTGAGGTAGAAAGCGAATTTGACTATGTAGATGCAGATACTGGCCCCTCTTCGTCACAGCTTTCAATAAAGCGCATCTTTGAGGCAAAGGACGGCAATCATCCCGACTTAGTCTACTATAGGCAAAGTTCCTATGATGCACTAGATGCCTCAAGCGTGCCCTTTAAATGGTATAACGGCTCTAAAACTCGTCTTACAGCCTGTGAAAACCCGCCAGTTTTTATGAATACAAAAGATGAGTTTGATTCTGTCTGGGATTCTATACGTGCTAAAGGCTATACCTTTTACCTCGCAACGTATGATATGCCAGATTCAGATAGGTGGGAGCGTTTGCCTTCTTGGCATCCTGAAGAGCGTATAACACACATCCTCGCCGATGGGGAAATTCGATACTGCAGGCAAGAGCAATTCTATTACTTCAGGCTCAAATCTAATGATAAAAAAATCTATTATATTATCAAAGTGCCAGAGCTTTTACCTACTGCCGTACTAGATCCTACTATACAAGCGCTTATCAAAACATATAGGGACGAGTTTACTGAAGATGAGCTCGAAGGCGAGCAGTCAATTGAGTCTATCATCAAAGAAAAAAAAGGCGTCTGCAGGCACAGGGCAGCTGCCTTTTTTTATCAGATGCAGGAGCTTTTTCCCTATAAGAAACTGTCCCTTAGCAGAAACGACATCCACGATTTTATTTTCTGCAGGGAAGGAGACCGCTTGGTGCGCTGCTGTCTCGGTGGTGCTCCCGGTGAAGTTGTAATTGACGAAACAAATCATTCCAATCTTGCCCAAAGAACACTCTCAATTTCAAGTTCCGGAGAAAAATCACTTACTTCCTATCTTGCAAAGCACATTGTGCGTCCAGGAAAAAAATCCCTTATTGAGGTGCACTCCCAAGAAGAGCTAGAGCATGTAAGACAGCTCATCGGACCTCACCCAGTAGTTGTTAACCTAAGCTCCTTTGATGAAGCAGATATTGCAGATCTTCTTAAAAGAAAGCTTCCTCCTCGCACATGTGTTATCGGCCTCTTTATTATTGGCGGCTCTTTTGTGGAGCGAACAGATGAGCTCTATTCCTTTTTTGATGTACACCTAGAGATTTTGCCTTTTGTGCCGTCAAGTCAAGTGGCACCATGTCCACTGAAAAAGGATACCTTATTAGAGCGTCTTGTGCTTAAAACCCTTTGGAATGTCTCTGAAAATAGAGTAAAGCCTTTTACTCTTACTTTTGAACCATCGAATATTAACGAGCTTGTAAGGGAAGTACATATCATAGGCAAAAATGTCCACGTTGGATTCAATTCGCAAGATGAGCTTGACCTTTGTGGATATTGGCTTCAAGAACAGCTTAAAGAGAGTTTTTATATTGACAAGCCAGAAGAGATACGTGCCTCATCTCGCTGGATAGATGCAAATGGCATCATTCAGCATACGCCAGGCGGGCCATTATTTGACTTTCTCAAGACAAGCGAACAGCCTATACTCATCATAAACTTTAATACCTTTGAGGTTGAAGATCTCGTACGCTGCAATTCAATAATCGACACCGAGTATCGAGAAGCTGATGGCCAAAGGCTTCCAGATAATGCAACCGTTATTGGCCTGTCAGTTGTGAAGCCGGACTCCTACGATGGCTCTGATTTTACGGGACGTTTTTATAAGCGAGTTCGAGTTGCTCCCTTTTATAGACCCTATCCCATAGAGTTTCGTGAATCTGGAGGGGTTCCCATAGATCTCTACGGCATCCCAGATTGGAAGGAAGAGCTCTCAGGCAGGTGGGTATTAAAAGGGGATCGCTGCAAACGCAAAAGGGGAGTTTTTGAAAAAGGCTATAGAGAGTTAGAAATCCAAAATGGCCCGTGGGAATCGCGCGATTTTCGCCACTTTTGGCTTCAAAAGTCTTTGACATACAATTTTACGCTATCGAAAACAGCAAACTGTACTTGGGAGGAGTTTACGGATAGGGTGGAGTGGGTTGATTTTGCGCCTCAAAAGCCTCATATCCTCAATCCAACGGCAGCTGGGCAGATGAGAGTTCAGTATAAAATCGAAAATGAGCTTCTCGAAACTGTGCCAGGCATTCTAAAAGCAAATAGAGGGCAAGATGTCTATGCCTATCTTACGCGTGGTCTTTCAGATGGGGAGTGGTACAGGCTCCTCGCTCTTTGTAAAAAGGAAAATGTACGACTTAAGCTTTTGGGCGCCGAAGGATATAAAACACCCTTTGGAATAAATGATAAACCGATACAGCTAAAGGCTGCTATTACAAATAAAGTCCCTGCATCGTATGACAAGCTTCTCTTTATTTCAGATGCTGATAGCAGGCTGATCTCTAGAGTAAATGCTAAAATCGATACAGCTCGCCTTCGCTTTCAGGAGCAAAAAGGCTGCCTGAGCTACTTTTTAGAGGCAAGGCAACATGTGGTGCTAAAGGGTAGGTTTTCAAAAGAGCTTCTAGATGCTCTTATGCCTCTTCTGATATATGGCACAGCTGGAAAACTTACCCTTGTGCCAGACAGTAGAGAAGGATTTGAGCTCTTTAGCTGCAACTTTGACGAAGGTGCGAAAGAAAGAGAGAGCTCTTCTATAGAGCCTATTTCTTTAGAAATTCCAGAGCATCTTCATCCGATTGAAAAAGCGCGTCTTAAGTTGGTTATCGATGCGCTGAATGTTGATCGCCATGTCTGCATTGAAGGGGAGACGGGGGTTGGCAAAACAACATTTATTAAGAATGTAGTTGCAAAACTTCCCTCATTTACGGTGACGACAAGTATTCAAGAATGGGCGGCATGTAAAGATGGAACGATTCCCATACTCTTTATCGACGAAATAAATGCTCAAAATACATCTTATGAATGGCTCGAGGGTATCTATACAAACGGCGTCATAGATCAAGCTGGAAATTATTTCGAAATCGATAAGAGGGCAAGGGTAATTTGCTGCCAAAATCCAGTTACTTATGGAGGAGAAAGAAAAGAGGTAGGGTTTTTAAAAAGGCATCCAAATACGATAACCTTTGCGCCGCTTCCGCTAGAATACCTTGGGATATCAGCTCAACTTGCTGAAGTGTATAAAAAAGTTCCAGATCTTACGCCTCGCGAGCTTGAGATGATGTCGCTCATACCTTCTTCGACTTATACAATTGCAAAGTGTGCAACTCCAAAGGATAAGCAAAAGGCTTTTACTGCCTGGTTTAAAATGACCTATACACTTCCTGCCTATGAGGTAGATACGCATTTAGGCGATTTTGTGGTTACGGAGTCTCGAAAAGAGCTCTACTGCCTTATGAGGGATATGCTTTCTGTCCGCAAAAAAAGAGTTCAGGGAGGGCTTTGTGGTCTCATTATTGAAGGTTTGCCCGGGGACGGTAAAACCCATTTTGCAGAAGCTGTACTTAGGGCGCACGGTATTAAAAAGGTTATGCCGCACGAAATCGGCATAGTAGATTTTGACGCCTACTGTAAAATTCCTGCACGGATGGATGTTGAAGATAAAAAAAGATGCCTTCTTGCAGCCTTTCACAGAGGGCAGATCGTCTTTGAAGATGAGGCAAATACCTCCAGCGCTCTTGAGGGGCTTAATAATGCACTTGCTATGGGCCATGATGAAGAGATGATGCCGGCAAAAGTGCCCGGCTTCTTTAGAGTGCGTACACAAAACCCGATAAGTATGAAAGGGCGTCGCATGGCAACGAAGGCAACGAAAAGGCGCTACGTTACTTATGAGTGCACTTCCTATACAAAAAAAGAGCTCTATCAAATTATACAGGCTCGCTATCCAAGCCTCTCTGCCGATGTTATCCGCCATCTGACGGCTAAAAGGCTTTCACTAAGAGAACTTCTCCAGCTTGTAGAAAAGGGCATGCATGCTCCAAAACATATTCTTACCCATCCTCCTATTGCTGAGCAGCAGGGGCCTTGCTGTAAGCTCTATGCGTTAAGCTATGCGATGAGCATTCTTTCAAAGCAAGTGCTGCCTGCTAGAAAGCGAGATCTTGCGGGTGCAGAAGATTCTCTCAGAAGCCTTGCCAAAAGGGAGAAATTTTCAGAAGTTGGAGAGATTTATACTCCTGAACATCTTGTTGCACTTGCTTTGAAACAGGGCTTTACTTCTACAAAAATAGTAGACGTTGCTAGTGAATCTTATGTCGATGCAATCAAGAGAGAGTTAGATAGCGGAAGAGCTCCAATAGTCTTTTTTGATGTGGAAGCAGCTACAGGGCGTCCAGTACTTGCCAAGAGTGCTAACGAACATGCAGCAGTTTGTGTGGGCTACTTTGTGTCTTTGCAAGATGAGCTCTATTTCACAATCATGCACTGGGGAAAGCCTTGGGTAGTGCATGCCAAAGAGCTTGCCGAATCAAGCGCAAATCTTGCACTAAAACGTAAACAGGAAACCTTTTACAAAATAGCAAATTCCTGGCGTGCTGTAGGTGATCGCCAAGATCGCGTCGATCACGACCTCTCCCGCTCTATCCAAAACAAAACCTATATTGCAAAAGCTACTCCTTTCACCCCAGATGCCACCTTCCGTAATAAGTTTATAGTCCTTGCCTAAGTAAATTTTTAAATCAGACCAGGCCTAATGGGGGGCGTGGTATAACCGCAAGTTGACAATAATGTAATACAGTAATACAATAAGGAAGGAGGTGCAGTATGCAAAGAGTAACAGCTAAACTTACATCCAAATTTCAGGCAACTATTCCCAAAGAGGTAAGGAATACTTTACATCTTACTTCTCACGATCAAATTGTCTATGAAATTACAGATAATAATGAAGTGCTTTTAAAAAAGGCAACGCCCCTAGATATTGACTATCTCCAAGCATTAAAATACACACTCACTGAGTGGGAGTCTGAAGAAGATGAAGCAGCCTATAAATCATTATGATCTTTTCGATATTGTTGTAGTGCCTTTTCCTTTTGTTGATTCTTCAGAGACAAAAAAACGGCCTGCTATTGTTATTTCTTCACATGAAACTTTTAACAAAAAAGCTGGGTCATGCATACTGGCAATGATAACATCGGCCACGCATACCCCGTGGCCATGTGATGTGGCCATTACCGATCTTCAAACAGCGGGCTTACCCGTCAAGTCTCTTATAAGAATGAAGCTTTTCACGCTAGACCAGCGCTTAATCTTTAAAACGATCGGCACCCTAAGTGGTAAAGACCAGATGTCACTTGTAAAGAACCTGCAGCAACTTCTTCCTCGTTGATCTGATAGAAAGTAACGGGGGGCGGGACCTAGGATGTTGATTTCACATCATTTTATAAAGAGTACTTAATGGTAAAATTTGACCTGGAGCTCGCACGAAGGACAAATTTTGAAATTGAGTATCATGGGGAAAAAGAGCTAGAATCAACACCCTAGCCCCGCCCCAAATTCCATTAACAAAAAAAGGCAGTAAGTAGACTGCCGGGTGAAAACTATTTTGGAAGGTGCTTCATATCTTTTGGCTCGATTCCTCGCCGGGCAGTTTTGTCCTCATAGGGATTGACTTCTCCAGTAGCTTCTTGCGGCTCAGCGACTTCTGGGGCGCCTACAGGTTCTGCAGCATACATAAGATTTAGGGAAAAAAGACAGAGCATGCTAAATACTAGATTCTTCATAAGTTCTCCTTTTAAGAAATTGCGGAAAATGTCTACTTACTTTTTTACAATTACAGCTGCGTCGCCTCGCATCCACTGGATGTAGCGAAGCGCTTCGCTATTTACCTTTACATTTACAGGCTTATTGGGGAGGAGAGCCCTGCATTGCGGATGCTGCTCCGCATAGCTTGAGAGTGTATTCCATGCGGCATCAATTGCTGCTTGGCCAGCTTCACCACTTCCATAATTTTCTCCGCAAACTTTAAAAAGTTTATCGGCCAATAATTCAAAGTAACTTACGATAGGTGATTTTGTAAGGACAACTGCGGGGCTTGAGCTCTGTTTTGCAGGTATTTGAGCTCCTTGACTATTTGAGCGACTTACTAACGGAAGCGACATGTTTCGTACAGGACTTGACATAGTGAACTCCAGTGTTAAAAGTGCCCTCGAACTCTATCCTAACTGTCCATTTAACGAAATCAAAAACGCACAAATTTTCCCCTAGTTGCCTTTTCAAGAAGATCTGCAGGCATGCTAAAGACCGCAAAAGGGGTTCCAGCTGCTGCCCAAATAAGATCGTAGTCTAAAAGGCTTTGATCTATGAAGACATGTTCGATTTCAGTTTTGTGACCAACCGGAGGGATGCCTCCAATTGCAAAACCTGTTATCTCGCGGGTAAAATTTGCATCTGCCTTTTCAATTTTTTCGCCGATCTCAAGCTCAATCACTTTTTCGTTCACTCGGTTTTTGCCGCTTGCTAAAATGAGAATGGGCTTTTTGCCATCTTTTGTGCAAAACATAAGTGATTTTACAATTTGTCCAACCTCGCACCCGATCGTTTGAGCTGCATCCTGTGCTGTGCGGGTGCTTGAGCTAAGCTCTAGTACCTCGCAGGTAAGTCCCTTTTGCTGCAGAGCCTTCTGAACAATATCTGCACTGCTACTTAATATATTCATTTTTTACTCCTTCATAATTTGTGCGTTATAGTGTACAATAAAGCTATAGTACCAAATGTGCGCTATAACGCACAAGCGAAAAGATATGACGACACATGCAAAACAGATCTCTCTAACTCTGAGATCCTTGAGAAAGGAGAGGGGCTGGAGTTTAGACAAAACATCCTTAGAAACCGGCGTAAGTAAGGCAATGCTCGGACAGATTGAACGAGAAGAGTCAAGCCCGACCATCGCAACCCTTTGGAAAATCGCAAATGGCTTCCAGGTGCCTTTTTCAAGCTTTATTGATGAGTCAGTGGCGATCTCTGGAAAGAGCGAAATCTTGCATCAAGACGATTCCAAAATCAAAATTCTGCCCTTATTTCCCTACGACGATGCCCTTCATCTCGAAATTTTTTTAATAGAGCTCTTGCCGGGCTGCGTGCATATGTCAGAGCCGCATAGTGCCGGCGTGATCGAACATGTCCTCGTTGCCTCTGGCTGCATGGAGCTTTTTATCCACGGAAGCTGGAAGCAACTTGCAGCAGGCGAAGGGCTTCGATTTTCAGCAAACGCTATCCATGGCTATAGGAACCTTGGACAAAGCGGAGCGATCATCCACGACATTATCCACTATCCGTTGGAAAAAGCCCCATAAGCTTAACGAAAATCAAATAAGCTTTTGAGGCTTTTTAAAGAAGTTGTTACTCGCAGGGGATTTTAAAGGCGCTGATATTCCAGTTCACAACACTCATAGTTTCAGTGTTTGGACTTCCAGTTCCTGTAGCTACAAGAGAAAGGGTAGTTCCCGGTTTTATATCGTGCAAAATTCCTGAGCCTTGCACTGTTGTTATAGCGCCGGGTTGGAGTACTGCTACCGACGCAATGGTGTTTTTGCTTGTTGGATCGAAGTCGCCATTACTGACAAGAAAGACGGGTACAACAACGATATTATTAGGGTCCGTGCTTTGCAAGATAGCACTAAAGCTAACTGAGTAGTTCCCGCCCTCTTGCAGCTTGAGGCCAGATGGCTTAACGAGCACTCTTCCTTCGCTAAAGCTGCGATTAGATTTTTGCGAGAGAAGGGTTGTTGCCGGAAAGCCTGCTACTTCAATCGTATACCA
The DNA here is from genome assembly GCA_964462925.1 of uncultured bacterium. Classification (GTDB taxonomy): domain Bacteria; phylum Chlamydiota; class Chlamydiia; order Chlamydiales; family FEN-1388; genus SZAS-7. The sequence goes on along the minus strand of CAYWZU010000001.1, from coordinate 105,850 downwards.
TTCAGTTGGGTTTAAGACAAAAAAGCCGCTTGAACCAAGGTTGCAATCCATATGACTGCTGCTTGAGCTGCTCGATCCTGCAAAAAGTGACTGCAAGGATATCGCAAAAAGGCAAAGTATCGATCTTTTTTTCATACTAGAGCTCCATTTTTAAAATTATTCTGCATTGATTAATTCTATTAAAGGAACTTATTTATGCATAGTAAATTTGCTTTGTCTATTCCGTGTTGAATGTTCCTATAAGACCTAGAGCGTCGTTGAGTGTTTCGTTGAAGCTCTGCTGGTCTTCGAGGAGGTCAAAGGGGAGGCTGGCTTTACTAAAGCATGTTTGAAAACAGATTGAGTTGACTGATTCAATGTTGAGGGAAGATATAGTTGAGGGTATAGAAGTTGACCCTGTCATTGCCATGATTAATTTTTTAAGTAATTGCTCATCCGCCAGTTCAATCCAATCGGTAAGCCACTTTTGTTTTTCTGGTACTACATCAATGAATTTGAGATGGGAGAGGATATGCTCTTTTGTAAATTTTCCCTGAAGCTTATTTGAAAGCTCTTCAGCTTCGAGACATCTCCAATTTTTATCAGGAAATATGGAATCAATCATGCCCTTTACAACTTCTATGGCAGGAAGAAGGTAGGGCTTTAAATGAGGTATGAGGTGGGAATTGATGATAAATTCGTGAACAGCTTTTTGAACATCACGCCTATGATCCTCTACTGATTCTTTGGTAATGCCTAGTTTCTCAAAGAGATCATCATAGTCTAGGCATGCAAAGCTAAATGCCTCTTGCACTATTTCTGGGCTCGATCTTTTTGTGTAGGGCTTTGCATATTCACGAAGACGGAGCATGTCTTTATCAGACCCATTCATCGCCACATAGATCTCTATCAGCTCTTGGAAGCATTTTGGGTCTTGTGCAAGCTTTTCGAATGGTTTATGTAAATGGGAAGATTTTAGCTTAGTAACAGCAGAAAAAAAGCTCTCATCAAAGATCATTCCGATAGGGTGCTCAATTTTTGCATTAAGCAAAAACATAAAGAGCTTTCCGATGTTTTGGTAGGTGGTTTTTTCTGCATCTGTTAGCGGTCCCTTTGGAAGGCAGAGGCCATTTGCAAGCTTTTCGAAACTCGGTGCATTTTTTAAGGAATCAAAGAGAAGAGTGATGAACTCTTTACTTGGGCCAGATGCGTCAATTGCCTGCTCATCTCCAGTAAATCGTACGTAGAGATGATCTTTCACTTCATTCTCTGACTCAAATTTTTGCACGAGCGCAGCAAGTACTGCTGCAGGATTTTCTGCAATTTCTTGTCGAGAAAAACGTATAGAATAGCCAAGGAATTCATCAAGCTGATGTATGGCAGAATAGAAAATTGTTTCCCTCTGATCGAGCGAAGCTGCTTCTTGCAAGGCATCTTGCATGCTCAAGAAAAGAGGCTCTCTTGAGGGAGGTGGTATTTCAGAAAGCTCCTGCATCAGCCTGATGATCAGATCGATGTCTACAGTCTCTAGGACAACTTGCCTGATAGAGGCAACAAGGGACAGGCTTTCATCTTTATCAAAATGTTCAGCAATTTCATCAAGAAGTTCAATCAGCAAGTCGATGTTTTGATTATGAAGCCCAAAAGATGCTACGTGTTCAAGTAACTCTTTCCGGCACGATTTTTTTTGTTTATGAATAGCAAGGTATAGATTTATTCTGGCTAATTCAAAATCATCTACCGGCACCTTTTCAAGAAATGGTGCAGCATCTCTTTCAATCTCATTCCATTCATCCATAATAGCTTGAGAGGCAAAGATGTATTTTGCGCAAAATTCCCGATATTTAAGGTTCTTTAAATAAGGTATAGCTATAGAAAGTGCTTGAGACCTTGTTTGCTCGGGAATTTCTGAAATTGCAACGAGCATCTCCCAGCGGATGGTGAACGGGTCATTTAAGCCTTTTAAAGACGCTGCAGCACGTTCTATAGACTGCCACTCATTCTCATCTTTCAAGGCAATTGTTTTAATAATTTGCTCTGCTTGTTCTATATCAGAGGTTTCGTCTAAATAGGGCCGGCATGTTTGTAGCACGCTCTTTCGCTGGGCACAAGGAATCGCGGCTATTGATTTGAGAAGAGCAGTCTTTGCGCAATTTGTCTCAAAGCTCTCTAAAAAGGGTTCTGCGCTTTCCTGCACGTTTTGCCAGTCATCTGGATGTATGGCCGCTACATTTGTGATAATTTGAGGTGCTTCTAAAAAACGATTGTCTTCTAGAAATGGCCGGGCGTTTGCAAGGACTCTCTCTCTTAAAGGTGCAGCAATCGTGCAAATTGCCTCTACAAGCTCTTTGTGATCATTATTTTGCATGTAGGGCATAGCGTGTGAAATGGCATCTTTTAGATCATCTTTTTTGTCTTCTTCACAATTTGCAAAGGCCTTTAAGAGAGAACTTATTATGACAGGATTCTTTGTTTTTTCAAGTAATGGCTGCACGAGCAGTACGGTCTTCTGCCTCTCAGACTGTTTGATGGCAAAGAGCGTCGTGACTAGGATCATTTCATCTTGCTGGCAATGCTCAAAAAGAGGCTTTGCGCAGCGTACAGCATGAAGAAAATCAGATCGATTTTGCTCTCTGTCAAGGAGCTCTATTATAAGATCTCTGACAAAAAATCCATTTTGAAATAAGGGGAGTACATCTTTTGCCTCTGCTAATAGGCTTCTTCTCTTTTGAGATGGAATGGTGAGGATTTTATCAAAGAGGTAAAAAGCCCCACTTGTTATCCCTTTAAAAATAGGAAGCAGCTGATTTAGAAGAAGCATTCGCTTCAGCGGATCCATTTTTTGGAGTGTAAAAATGCAATCTGCAGCTTGGTTAAAATCGGCTTCAGACCGAAAAAGTCTAAGTTTTAAGATGTCTGCTACCATATCCTTTGGCATGCTGTATCGTTCAAAAAAATAGATCAGGAAAGAGCGGTCGAGTGCAGTTGAGGCATGTGTAAGAAAAGGCTTTACCTCATTCAAAACCTTTTCTCTGATATCAGACGGTATAGCTCTTATTGCACTGTATATTTTTTCAACTTCATGGCATTCAAGGCCTCGTATAAAAGGAGCAAGTCTGCAGAGGTTATCTCGCTCCTCTTTCGAAATAAGTATAGATTTTTCATCGAGAATGCGAACTACATTAGTGATCGTCTCTGCGTTTCTAGGGAAATTGTGGAAAATATCTGCTGCAAGCTGAAGGTTTGCATCATTTTCTTTTCGAGTATGTCCGGCAAGGATTGTATTAACTATACCCAGGGCATTTATCCTTCCATGCGGAGAAGTAGATGCAAGAAGCTGAAAAAACCAATCCCTGTAGGGACTTGGTGAAAAGCTGCAAACTGCATGTTCTGTAGCATCCTGTACTGTTTGATGAAGGCCCGGATCCATGCCGTCCAGCAGCGCGAGTTCAATAGGCTGGAGAATAATAGTTATATTCTTGATTTTCCCGTCATATCCCCCAATCTTAACAGATTTACCTCCTCGAGGGGGTATCTGCGGCTGGGCAAATGGCTCTTTTTTTGCAGCCTTTTGCACCTTTTCTGTCTTGGAATTCTCCTCAACGAAAGGTGACTGATCACTTCTTTGTGCTGCGAATCCATTAATATTCATAAAACCATTTTTCAGTGAATTATAAACTAATTTACTAATTCATTGAAGTGTTTGTTTTTGAAGGTATTTGGATTCTAATTATCGGAACGTTTTGTCTTTTAATTAAATGGTCAAAAATAGCGCCAATTTTTTCAAGTTGAGGACCGGACTCCTCGAGACTTTGAAGTTCCTTAAGATCTTGAGAAAATTCTTTTATTCCTCCCAGTTTGCTTACTAGGTTGTCTTTTAGACTGGAAATGGAGTCCTCGATTTTCTCTAACCGTTCAAGTTTTGCCGCTTTTCTTGCACGTGAACGAGCAGCAGAAAGGCGATTTTTTTCTTGCCTTCTTTGTTTAGCTGTTTGCTGAAGGGGTGCTTCTTTTTGCTCATCACTTGCTTCATGTTCGAAAGCATAGTCTAAAATAGGGTCGCTGTACGCTTGGTCTGTCGAAGAGGAGATCATAGAGAGGTAATTACCTTATGAGCGATAGTTGTGATGCAAGTTCTCCGTGGAGAGTTTGGTGGCTAAAGCTATGGATAGTTACCCTTTGAAGTGTTCCAATTAGTGATGGACTTCCTGCAAAGAGAACGTTTTTCCAGCAGCGCGTACGGCCTTTTAAAAGTGATGAATCTTTTGAGGAGGCACCTTCTACGAGGACCTCTACAGTAGTTCCCAAAAATTCCTGTCGCTGTTTTTTATAAATTTCCTCCTGGAGAGCAAGCAGTCTTTGGAGTCTCTCTTCTTTCACAGCTTCAGGAATATCATCCTTCCAGCGCATAGCTGGAGTGCCTTTTCTTTGGCTATATGCAAAAAGGAAGGCGACGGAATACTCTAGCTCTTTTAAGACATCGTATGTCTCTTGAAACTCCTCTTCTGTCTCTGTAGGAAAGCCTACGATGATGTCTGTTCCAAGGGTGACATTTGGGACTATTTCTCTAAGCATTGACACTTTGTCAAGGTATTCTTGCTTCGTGTAGAGGCGGTGCATCTTGCGGAGAATGCGGTCTGAGCCCGCTTGAATCGGAAAGTGCACAAATTCGCAGAGGCTTTTGAGATCGCGTATTGCATACATAAGCTCGCGAGTAATATCCACAGGATGGCTTGTCATAAAGCGGATGCGCTCTAGCCCTTTTATAGCATCAATTTTGTAAAGCAGGTCATGAAAGAGCATGTTCCAGTCTGCCTGGTCTTTTCCATAGCTGTTTACATTTTGCCCGAGGAGCGTAATCTCTTTATAGCCTTGGTCTACAAGAGCTTTGCATTCATCTATAATGCTTTGCGGCTCTCTTGAGACCTCGGGGCCTCTTGTATAGGGCACCACGCAGTATGTACAGTACTTGCTGCAGCCGCGGATGATTGATACATAGGCTTTTACTTGATCGTCTCTTTTTGCTGACATATAGTCGAGCTCATGTTCAAAGCGCATATCGACTCTTGCCGATTTTTTGCCAGTAAGAAGGACTTCGTCAAGGACAGCGTTAAGTTCGTGTATATTATTGGTGCCAAGCACAAAATCGATATGTGGAACTTTTTTGAAAAGAGTCTCTTTCTTGGCGTTTGCCATACAGCCTGTTACGCCAATAATAGACCTCTTTTGGCCAAGTTTTCCCAGTTTTCCAATTTTTCCTAGTACTTTTCTCTCAGCAAGATCTCTAATTGAGCAGGTATTAAAGAGGAGAAGGTCAGCATCTTGTTCATCATCAGTTCGACTAAGGCCACGCTTTTCTAGCATGCCTACCATGACCTCGGTGTCATTTTCGTTCATCTGGCAGCCGTATGTCTTTACAAAAAAAGTCTTTACGTTTTTCATCAATTTTACCTCTTTTCGCAAGCTATTGTAAATTTCTTGCTGTTTTTGCTGTACAAAAATCGGTCGCATTCGTATTCTTTATTACTTTCCTAAACGATAGGTTGAACATGGCTCAAAATACAAATCAAACCACCTTGGTAAAGAAAGAAGACGTCACAAGACAGTGGTTTCTGCTCGACGCTTCTGGCAAGACCCTTGGCCGTTTTGCAGCAGAAGTGACAAAGATTTTGCGTGGTAAGCACAAAACAAACTTTACACCTTATGTAGACTGCGGCGATGGCGTTGTCATCATTAACGCAGACAAAATCGCTGTAACCGGCACAAAGCGTAAATCAAAGATTTATCGCTACTACACCGGCTCAATCAGCGGTCTTCGCGAAGTGCCATTTGAAACAATGCAAGCAAGGCACCCAGATTATCCAATTACACGCGCCGTTCGCGGTATGCTCCCTAAGAGCCGCCTCGCTCGTGCTCAGATGAAGCGTCTTCGTGTATTTGCAGGCACTGAGCATGATATGCAAGCTCAAAGCCCAATCCCAGTAAATATGTAACCGAATTTGGTAGGATCTTATGCAAGAAAATGTGGCTACTGGCCGTCGTAAAACAAGTGTTGCCTCAGTAAGGCTCCGTGATGGAAATGGCAAAATCAGCGTGAACAAGCGCGAATTTACAGAGTACTTCCCACTCGAGCTTCAACGTAAAGCTATTATGGCTCCGTTTGAAGCGCTAAAGCTTAAAACCTCTTATGACATCCATGTTCGCGTACGCGGTGGTGGCGTAGAGTCCCAATCAGAAGCTATCCGCCTCGGCATTGCCCGCGCTTTAGTTCTCGAAGACGAGACACGCAAGCATGCACTTAAGGAAGAGGGCTTCCTCACTCGCGACAGCCGTAAGAAGGAACGCAAAAAATACGGCCGCGCTGGTGCTCGTAAGCGCTTCCAGTTCTCTAAGCGTTAAAAACGCCCGAAAGGACGAAAAAGACAAAAAGGACATAAAGGACGTACATCGTCCCTTATGTCTTTTTCTTTTTTTCGTAAAATCACCACAGAGCCACTGAGTACACAGAGAAAGAGTGAGAACATTGAGATCGAAATTGGACCCTCTCACTGATCTCACCACTCTCAGTGATCTCAGTGACTCTGTGGTAAAATAATAAGAGTTATTAGTTTACAGATAAATCTTCCGGGAGCATGGAAAGCGTCGCATATTTGCCGCCCATTTCGCGAAGAAGGGTGCGCCAGAGCTTTTCTGCCGGAATTTGGAATATATGCTTACTTGTGGCTGGATGAAGATACCAGCTACCATCGAGAAATTCTCTCTCGAGCTGGCCTGCTGTCCAGCCGGCGTAGCCGAAGCAAAGATGGATTCGAGGGCCCGCCTCATCTGCGGTCATCTCCTGTAGAAACTGCAAATCTCCTCCAAGATAGACTCCATCACAGATAGTAAGCGTCTGCTGTGAACTTTCAGCATGGGTATGCAGAATCATCATCTGGTTTGTTTGAACGGGGCCTCCTGCACGTATTTGGACATGAGGATTTGCAATACTTTCTAGATTGATAATCTCTTCAGGAAGGTCCAGTTCAAGGGGTTTATTGATTAAAATGCCAAAAGAGCCGCTCGCATTATGTTCGCAAAGCAGAATTACGCCGCGAAAAAAGATCCCATTTTCAATATCTGGGCTCGCGATTAAAAAGGTACCCTTTTCTATCTGTGGAGGAAGCTCATTTTCCATACTTTCCTCACCTTAGCAGCTAGTCATTTTATAGTAAATTATTTATTCTTCTATAGTTGTAATGGACATGCCATTTACGAAGAGCAGCACAAAGGCAACTGGGAAAAAGACAAGCACCCAAAAGCCAAGCCAGAAGCGAGAGCCGTTGTAGTGCACATGGTAGCTTTTTTGGTTGACCCTGAATGAAATAGCGGTAAGAAGCAGTACAAATGCGATCGGAAAGAAGAAAATAAGCCAAAAGATCAGCCAAAAGAGCGATCCATCATAGGAAATTTTGTATTCTTTCTCTTGTATAGTTGCCATAGCGTCCTCATATGTTATTACCTCACTGTATCACAGGTAATCTCCTATAATCAAATAAAAAATATCAGGGGTGAGAGGATCGCCTTCGGCGGCAAGGTTTTCCTATCAGCTTTGCCGATCTTGTCTATTCCTGCTTTATTTGTTTTGCTCGGCAATTTGGGCAGCATCTTGTGTCTCGTGCTCAGCAATTTCGATGCTATAGTTTTTGAGCGTTGACTGCAGATCCTGCAGCTGGGCAAGGACATCGTTAAAAGTGCGCCCAAACTCTTTGTTTGCTACGAGGGGAGTTTCGCTTGCGGCATCTTTTTGTGCCTTATCAAGGGCCATGCCAAGGCGGGAGAGCCCTCCTGTGATCTTGAACATTTCTTCGTTGAGGAATGTGCGAAACTGCTCAGGGCTTTGCAGGGACGCAATATCCTCTGCGCGACGTCTTCGATCTCTCTGCCAGCCTTTATCGAGGTGGTAGAGGACTCCGTAGTGGTTAACATCATTCATTAAGAGGTCCATCTTGTTCATGATGCCGGCTGTTTTGCAGTAAAAATCATCTGATACAAGAAGCCTTCCAAGGGATCCTTCTCCAGCAGAAACACGTGCGACAATACTTTGGGTATCTTGGATTGTCTTTGACAGTTTTCCTACGATATCCTGTTCGTTTGCCTTTGCAAGAAGGGTGTGAAGCTCCACTGTTGCCCCTTTTAATGCTTTAAGAGTCTGATCTACATCATCTCTATTTTCCTTTACAAGCGATGCAAGAGTAGCCATAGTCTCTTCAGCCTGCTCTGCCACCCGGCAGACTGTTTCAAAGGCATCATCCATTCCAGGAGCATTTGTGGAGTAGACAACTTCATTATAGGCAATAGGATGAGCTACATGATGTTTTGGCCGTTTTGGGACGATGGAAATAAAGCGCTCTCCCATAAGGCCTGATGTTCCAATAGTTATTTCATCTGAGTCATAGAGGGGGATGCGAGAGTCTATCGCTAAAGTGAGGTCGTAGATATAGATGTCATCTGGATCATTCGCACTGTGTCTTTCTTCTTCAGGAACTTGGGTTATTTTAACAACTTCTCCAACAGGACGGCCAGCATAGGTAATGCGAGTGCCGACGTTTACCTTTTCGATATCGCTAAATCGTACATGGAGGCGAAATTTGCCATCTCCAAAGGAAGGATGTAAAAAGAGGAGCACCCAAAGAATAAGTCCCAGGGCAAGCGCAAGAATAAGTCCTATTGCAATATTTTTTGATGCTTCAGGCATGATTTAATACTTCCTTTAAAAGGCTAATAGGTGATTTTTTAATAATATCGGTATACTCTGGGCTTATAATGGCATTTTGCAAAAACTCGCGTATAAGCGGATTTTGGCTCTGCAAGAAGCCCTCTTTAGTATCGACAGAGGCAATCTTTCCCTCATGGTGAAGGGCAAAAAAATCGCCAAGAGTAAGTGCTGACTGCAAATCATGTGTCACAATGATCGTTGTAGCGGAAAGTTCCTTGTGGGTAGATGCAATGAGTTCATTAATCTGCATGGCAGTGATAGGGTCAAGGCCTGTTGTAGGCTCGTCGCAGAGCATGATTTTGGGACGATATATAAGGAGGCGGGCAAGGGCAGCTCTTCGCTTTTGGCCACCTGAGAGCTCTGAAGGCATTTTCTTTTGCATGCCCTTAAGGCCTACTTTTTCAAGTGACTCCTCCACAAGCGCATCCAGTTCCTTTTTTGGCATCTTATTGTGTTCTGTGAGGTAAAAGCCAACGTTGTCGCCGACAGAGAGTGAATCAAAGAGGGCAGAGCTTTGAAAGAGCATTCCAAAATGTTTGAGTGAGGTTTCTGAAATTTCTTTGCCATCTATCAAGATTTTGCCAGAATCTGGCTTTTCAAGGCCTGTAATTTGGCGAAGGAGCACGCTTTTACCAACTCCTGAGCGGCCTACGATGATAAGGGTTTTGCCTGCAGGCACTTCAAGTGAAAGTCCTTTTAATACAGGTATTCCTTTATAGCTTTTAAAGACGTTCTGTACTGAGATCATGGCATACCGTTTGAAAAAAAGATCCAGTAGCAGGCATTAAGCCCAAGTGTCAACATAAAATTAGCAAGAAGAATTGCAGAGTAGCAAATAACGACGCTATTTGTCGTGCTTCTTCCGACGCCTGCAGCGCCGCCATGAGTATTCATGCCGCGAAAGCAGGAGATGGTTACAATAAGAAGGCCAAATACAAAAGATTTTAAAAATCCAGATAGTAGGTCGAAATTGGTAATATAAATAGGCATTGGATCAAAAAAGGCGTGAGGTGCCATGCCATAAAGCTGAACTGCTACTAAATAGCCGCCAAGTATGCCCATAGCGCAGCTAAAGACGGTAAGAACAGGAACCATAAGCGTCATGGAAATAAATCGAGGTGCCACAAGATAGCGAAGAGGATCAACTGCCATGCTTTTCATAGCATCGATTTGCTCAGTAACCTTCATTGAGCCAAGCTCAGCAGTAATCGCAGCGCCAACTCTTCCTGTAATCATAAAAGCTGTAAGTATAGGTCCAAGTTCGACAATCATGGACTTTGCCACCATGATGCCAGTTGTGCCTGTGAGGCCCTTGTCAGAGAGCTGAAAATAGGCTTGAGCTGCAAGTACCATGCCCGTTGATAGTCCGGTAATTGCAATGACTGGAAGAGACATTACGCCAATTTCAAAAAGTTGATTTCTGATGAGTGACCATTTTGGCGGATGGCAAAGAGATCCCCATAGCATAAGCAGGACCATCTGCGTATACTCACCTAGAGATTCAAGAATTTTTTTAGTTTTTGACCACATATAGACTTCACTATAACAGAAAATTCAATTATAGTGAAATACAAACTATTTACAAAGAAACAACCGCAGTGAACTTGAGAGTATGTTGAGAAAATGAAAAAAATCTAATTGCTTTTCTCTTCAGTGTCCTGTGATCACTGCGGTATAGAAGTTAAAAAAGCTTTATTTAGTCTTTTTTTCTTTTTTCGCTGCGCGCTTTTCTTTTAGCGTTGCAGCAGGCTTTTTCTTTGTTTCTTTTTTGCGCTCGATACCTTTTGCCATAAAGTCCTCCTTCTTTCTTTTTATGACATATTCGTAGTATACTCCTTCGGTCAAATTTTTGTAAGGTATCATAATGAGCGTTGCTTTTGATCGTATCTGGGCTATTCTTCAAAACAATAGTAATTACCCACTTTCTCCTGAAGTTGAGGAAGTTTGCAAGCTTTCCCCTGAGCAGTACGCTGCAATATGGCAAGTGCTTCCTTATCAAGATCAAGCAGCCCTTACCGGTCATTATCAGCGAGTAGCAGCCTGTGTGAGGAGTATTCCTCGAGAGGATTCAACAAAAAAAGAGGAGCTTATTAGCAATGCTGTAGAGGGCCTTCTTTTTATCAGGGATTATCAAAACCGCCAAAGGCTTACAGAGGGCCTTGAATTTAACATGGATAAGGTTTTTTTAGAGCTTGCCTACTACACTGTGCCAAGAGATAAGCGTAGAGAAGCTGTGAGGCTAGTGCTTGATGCTAACCTTCCAGAGGCTTCTCAAAGACATGCAGCACTTACTCTCTTGCACCACTTTGGAAACCAAAGTTTTGTACTTGAAGTCGCACGCGTATGTAGAAATAGCGAGAGGGTTGCTACCCTTATTAAATATATCCTTTTGATTAGAAGTAATCAATTCCTTATGACCATGCTAGCGCCGATGCTTACACGATTTTCACCAGATTATTGGGCTCATATTTATGACGTTTGTAAAGATCGACCGCTTATTACCATTCCACAGGCAGCATCTCTGCTTCAGGTGCTAAAAAGTATTACAAGTGAAGAGTTTTGCGAGGTGCTTACGGTTGTCAAAAGTTCTGAAGAAGATCCGCGTCTTGTTATGCAAGCGGTGCCGCTTTTTAACCTCTGTGATGAAGGATCTCATGCCGCTCGCATACTTAAAGAAGTTGTGGAGCTTCTTCCCCGACATCGAAGCCAAGTTTTAGAGCAAACGATAAGACAGTTTCCTGTATCAACTGACAGCTCCATCATCTACATGGTGCTTTTGCAGCAAAAGGATATAGCTCTGCAGCTCGAGCTTGCTCGTGGGGTAGAAGCGGCTCCACTTAAAAGGGAATTTATTGTAAATCCTGACGAGCTTATAAAATGCCCAGAGATTCTTCTAGGCAAATTTATTGAATTTGTAAATTCCGGGGATCTCTTGCCTGAAGCTATTGCTTTTAGCTCAAGTCGTGAACGGGGGATCGGCTTTGCTAAAGAGTTTGTTTCAAAACTTGTCGAGGAGTTAACAAAAAAACTTCGCTTTACAAAGCTTTCAGATGGCCGCATGCGGCCGGAGCAGGCAAAGCTTACGCGAGAAGAGGAAGAGGTCTACCAAAATATAGGGCGGCTCTTTATGTACTGCATGAAGCATAATCTGGTTATCGGCATGCAGCTTGATCCTGGATTATTTGCTGCGCTCGCATCGCTTAATGAAGACCAGCTCTACTGCGATATTACTGAGGATACACTTGAGGTTTTCTTCCCCCTCTATAAGGCTATGAAATCGCATTATGAGGATGATAAAAGATCAGTTGGGCTCATGGAGCAAAACCTTCACGATCAAGATATTCGTGAAGTGCTCTTAGAGGCTATGCCACAGGCAATTACTCCTTGCATTGCTATTTATAATGGAATGGAAATAGAGGAAGGGATTTCTGCCGGGGAGCTTGAAAAACGCATCCAGGGAACTGTTAGCGCACAGACCATTCTTAATCAGCTTCGATTCGGCACTGGAATCGATGAGATAAATGGCCCTCTTATTAAGGCATGGATTAGGAAGCTTGATGAAAACCCTAAAAAATTATTGAAATTTTTATCTATTGTGACTGGAACTACAGGCCTTGGACCAAGTCCCATACATATAGAAATTTCTGGCATCTCTATTCAGGCGCATATTTGTACACAGCTATTATCTTTACCAAGTACTATGAATATTGAAGAGGCGTTAGTTGAGCTAGATAAAGCAATCGAACGTGAAAACTATTTCGATAAAATTAAGTAACCCATTATTATTTAAGATATGAATATTCATTTTCACCCTCATCTTAGTTTGCCAGAGAAAGATGATGTTCTTGATCGACTTGACGTTGTAAAGCAGCATCTTCCTCTTGCAACTCAAAAGCAAGCTTATACACAAATTCTTCTCCATCTAGACGTAGAATCACGCCTTGGAGCAAGCCTTCCAGCACTAGAGCTAGCAAAGCTTTGCCAAACACAAGATGCTGTAGATATCGTAGAGGAACTTATGGGTGTTCCTGAGGTCGATTGCCCTGCCTATTTGCCGGCGCTTTATAATCTGCTGAGACGATTTTCCCATGAAGAATGGCAACAAGTTCGAGAGGCTGTGGGTGATGAATACCAGGCGGTTATTCAAATTTCGAAAGATTTTCTACTTAGCGAAGAGCAGCAAAATAGCGAGCAAATTTTACTGCTTTTAGCAACTTTAAAGCAGCATATCAATAATGAACACCTTGAAGGTCTAGCTCCCTTAATTCAGCTTTGCCAAGATGGAGAGGCTATTGCAGCAATTATCCATAGACTTTTGCTGCTTCCTGATGATTTACGAGAGGACATTGTAGAGGGTATAAATAATGCAATACATGCCCCCCTATCAAGTCGAGATTTATTGATGAGACTTCAGGTAGCTCATATGGTAGCTCTAATGCATGGAGGCGAGGTCCTTGTTGTAGGACCGTTTGTAGCTCAGCCTCCTCCTGATTTTCTCGTCTCTCGAGAAGAGTTTATAAAGTATCCTGAGCAGGTGCTAGCCAATCTTGTCGATTTTTTAGATGCAGCTAATCCCTCTCCGAATTCTATTGGATTTATTGATTCTGAGACACGAGGTCCTGGAGTTGCTAAGGAGTTTCTTTCAGAGCTTCTTGTCGGTGTATGTCAAAAGATTGGTCTCGATAAGGTAGATGATGGCAGGTATCGTTTAGAAAAGCCAGAACATTTCGAAGTCTATTTTAACATCGGAAAACTCTTTAGCTACTGTATAGAGCAAGATCTTGTTGTCGGCAGCCTCTTCGATCCTGGGCTTTTTGTGGGAATCATGAACCTATGTGAGCAGCATAATACACATGAGATTTCAGTAGAAACAATCGACATCTTCTTTCCACTCTACAAACTAATGAAGGGGTATTTCGAAGACGATAAAGCATCCGTTGCTCTGATGGAGAAAACTCTCGGCGATCAATATACAAAAGATGTCCTTGTAGAGTGTATGCCAAAGCTTATTTCGCCGTGCATGGCGGTAAAAATGGGGCTTGAGATACCGCAAGACATTACGACAGGCGAAGAACTGGAAGCTGCGATACAAGGAAGGGTGTCTGCAGATGCTATTTTAAGCCAGATTTCTTGGGGAAGGGGTGTTACTCATGCAAATAGAGCTCAAATAGAAGCCTGGATCAAAAATCTTGATGCTGACAGGCAAAAACTGCTCGCATTTCTCTCAGTAGTTACCGGATCTCCCGGGCTTGGAATAAATCAAATAGTGATCGAAATTTCTGGCATTTCGATACAAACCCACACATGTGTTCAACAACTTTCCCTGCCAAGCGATATTTCGATTGAAGACGCGCTTCATGAGCTAGACAAAGCTCTGGCTCGCAAAGACTACTTCAACACTATCTAGCGGCTTTTGGTAAAAGGAATCAAAGTCACTAGATGCACAAAATTATCCACTTTCTGTAAAGTGTAGAGGCAAATCTAACTTTGATATCAATATGACAGCAATACAAAAGAGGCCCTACAATTCTGTGATGCGAAAGGCAAAGGCCAAAGAGACACGAAACCGGATTCTCGATGCTGCAAAACGGCTTTTTGAGACCGATGGCTTTGAGCTTGTGACCATAAATCAAATTGCAAAGGAGGCGAAAGTTTCGGCTCCTACAATCTACCTCATCTTTCAGTCAAAACGGGGAATCCTTCGGGTTATTATGGATGAGGCTTTGCCTCCTGAACAGTACTCATCGCTAGTCGAGGAGCACATGAAAGGGGAAACTCCCCAGGTCAGGATGAAAATCTGCGCAAAACTTGCTCGAGAGCTCTACGATGCAGAGCGTAAAGAGATGAATCTCGTAAGAGGGGCTTCACTCATCACCCCTGAATTTAAGGAATTGGAACAGGAAAGAGAAAAGCGAAGGTATCAAAGGCAGGAGGAGAGCGTAAAAGCCCTCTTCGATAACAAATGGCTAGCACCTCACCTCAGCCTGGCTGAAGCAAAAGATATTTACTGGTCCTTTACCGGAAGAGATCTCTACAGGTTACTTGTAATTGAAAGAGGCTGGAGCTCTGATGCCTATGAGGCATGGCTTTCAGATCTCTTGATTAAAGCGCTACTGAAGTGATCTTTTGATCACTTCTATCTGCTTTTTCACAAGTGGAGCGAGTATATTTGCATTCTCTGTTTTACCAAGGCTCCACGCTGTATCATCTTGAATGAGAACTTCCTTCCCAAACGTCCAGGCATCTTCTGTGATAATGCTGTCGCTTGGCTTTTTTTGCTGCACAGTAAGCCATTTTCTAAATTCGCTGAGAATGTCTGCGTCTTGGGCTGTTTTTAGGCGTCCTTTCATCTCTTCATTGCTTTTTGCAATCTCAATAAACCCTTGAGCAAGTTTTGCAATATCTTGACGCATCTTCAGCTGAGCAACCATGCCGCCTTGCTGCTGTACAGCTTCACCTGTAAAGGTGCTTCGATACTTAATGGCTTTATTCTCTGCAAGTGCTGCAAGATTAGGAATGCCATATTCGGCAAGAGCTTGGGATGTTTTTTCCTTGAGAGACTCTTGTACCAAGTCGCTCCATGTATCTACGTCAACAGATGGCGGTCTTTTTGCTTCATTTGCCCAAATGCGCAAAGCGGTCTTCATGCCATCTACAGCTCGTTTTTCCTGAAATGCAGGGACGTCTGGCTGGAGATTGTTTTTTAGGTTTGTAAGCACAGTTTTTCGATCTTCATTCTTAACCCATTTGTCAAGCTCAGCAATTGCCCCGTCATCAGAGAGAAGTCTTGCACCTCCAATGCGTCCGCCTATTCCACCAGGAGGTGGTGGAGGGGGCGGCGGTGCAAATGCAGATGGGGGAGGCGGCGGCGGTGCAAAGCTTTCGCCTGCAAGGACGCCTGTAGGACGAGAGCGCAGCTGCTCTTCAAGCATTTTGATCCTATCCTCAAGATCGTGCACATGTGCTGAAAGGGTATCTACCTCTTTTTGTTTTTCCATCGCATAGCTTACCGCGTCTTCAACCCTATAGATGAGCTTTCCATTTTCTTCTTTTAAATCTTTAATCTCGCCCGTGAGTGTGTCGACTTCTTGCTGCTTCGACATTGCATAATTTACTGTATCTTCCACCCGAGAAAGAAGTCTTCCTTTTTCATATTCAAGGTCTTGAACTGCTTCTCGAAGATCATCCGCGAGTCTTGCTTTACCTGTGGCAAATTTTACTGAATCCTGCATCCGCGAAAGCATGGCAGCTTTTTCATCTGATTCTGCCGTCATTTCATCAAAAATTTCAGATAGTGTTTCTAGATCGACATCATCTCTCTCAGTGCCGCTACTAGATCTTGATAGTGGTGAAGAGCCTGAATCGCTGAATCGTGGAGAAGTTTCTGGGCTTTCATCATCAGAGAAGTCATCTGTCGCTCCCCCTCTTCCTTTCATAAATCGTTCAGCATCTTTTGGTTTAATAGGGGCTTCAGGATTTTTTTTGAATTCTCGCTTTTGCTCGCTTTTTTCCAGATCTTCAGGGTAGTCTAAAATGGAATCCATAAGTGCATCTACTTTTTGTGCAAAAGCATCTCTTTGCTCTGCAAAGAAGGTAAGGACTCGGCCTAAAAGCGTTGCTTTTTGCTGGTGCGGAGCGGATTGTTCAGTCTCTTTTGGACCAGGACCTTGGATTTTTGGATCGTGACCGCCTGCTGGTATAGTCATAGGAGGATCTCCTCTGTTACGCCTATCCATAATTATAGTATTTATTTTATTTTTACTCAAACGTTGGCGTGAAAAACAAGCTATCAATCGCAAGTCTCTATAAGTCAGTAGCTTATATGTATTATCGCGCGATTGCTTCCTTAGTTTTTATTTTCTCTCTCTGCTTAACACTTCGTTCTCAAGATAAAGATGGCAAGAAAGGGGGAGCTGCAAGAGGCTACAGGCTTCAGCTTTTGCAACATCAGTTTGTGAGGAGTTATAAAATAAAACGCTCTAATTCTTCATTGCTATTTAAGAATAGGTCCAAAGCATTTTCTCTTGACTTTTATTCAAAAAAATAGTAATATTTTCTTTTATTTTATGGGGTTTTTATGGCTGCTATTAATAGCGATGCTATTTATTCAAATAGAATTGCCTTTCCCGAGAAAGAAGCCGAAAGACAAATCTACGTTCAGGCAGTTAGCGATACAGTCAAGAAAATCGACGACTACTCACTAAAATGGCTTCAGGACTTTGATAGAGCCGTTAAAAACCAGGTTGGAGAAGGTAGAATAGAAAATGCCCAAATATATGCATCGCACTTTAGCACAAAGTACTATGTATGGACGCTAAGCCACCCTCATTGGGCAACAGTCTTTAAGATAATTTCAATTGGGTTCCTTCAGTTTGTCGCAAACAACGGCAAGCATCTCTACGATGAAAATCGCCCTTTCGTACAGCTTTGCAACCTCCTCTATACACTGCAAATTGGCATCTCTCAGCGTATGTATGAAGTGAGAGATCTAGAGCTTGGCATAAGACAAATGGTTTCGGCAAATTGTACTCTTCCTGAACGCATGGTAGAGGCGTTTGAACAGCTTGAAAGGTATCACGAAGTATTTGATAAGAGAAAGCATGGTGATATTCTTAGTTGTCTCTTCTCGAGCGAACAAAATTCCTCAACATATGCAAATATCGAGCGTTCTCAGGCAATAGAGCGGATCTATGAGCTAACAAAAAATAGAGAGGCGCTTGCCAATTTCAGAGCAAATAGAAAGGTCTACGCCGATAGCGAAAACTGGAATAGGCTTTTGCCCGATGTGCAGCATAGCCATATTGTACAAATGGCAAAAAATCCTCAAGCTTTCTCAGCCTTGCTTGCGACAAGAGTGGCAGCATTTACAAGGCAATTACACTGGGATGTCTTTAGCTCTACCTCTGAAGGAGAGCGACAGTCTCTCGTGCGGCAAATCGCCACGCTAGGAAAGGATCTTCCTTCCTGGTGTCATCATAAAGAGGTCCTTAGACAAAGCTACAACGATCTTCTAACGCATATAAAAACGACAGTATTTAAAGAGTGCTCCTGGTCGGAAGAGGATACTCGCCATTTGCAGCGAGTTTCTGAAGAGCTTGGGCTTAAGAAGGAATTTGAAACTGCATTTGAAGAGGCGCGCCTTGTCAAGTGCCTTCAGCTTGCCGAATTCGTAAAACTTTTACCTCAAGAGAGAGAAAAAGTCCTCAAGAGAGCGTATTCAGCAATGGCAACAGATGATAGTAGCTCTTCTATACAAACTGCGCTCACTGAAATCTATGATGCTGTGCAGAAAACAGTATTGAAGGAGTGCTTTGTATCACAAGAGGAGGCTGCGTTTGTTGAAGACCTTTGTAGAGATCTTGATCTTTTTAATGAGTATGTCGTGGCAAGAGAGACCTATTTTCTCGAAAAAAGTTGGCTTCAGGAACCCTATGGTAAAAAAATAGCAAACACTCAGAAAATTGCCCCTCGATCACAGTATTACCAACAAGAGCTAGAAAGGCGCCGCCTTGAGGTATTTGGCATGGCAAAAAATGCTAAAGATCTCGATGTTAAAAATCTCGAGTACTTGCTAGCGATGCTGCAAGCTTTGATGCCTCATGCCGAAAAGGGCTGCGAGAGAGAGCTTCGCTGCATAAAAGAGCAGGTGCTCAGCACTATGGCAGACAAGGCGGCAAGAGAAGATGAAAGTAAGCGACAAGATTTTATACAAAAAGCTGCCCTTTTAGATATCGATCCTGAAATCATCAATGATCTTACGGATAACGGCCTCTTTTATTCGTTCTTGAAGTTCTTGCAAACAGGGACAAGCTCAAGTGCCCGCCTAGAAAAAAATGTCGAGCGTACTCTTAAAAATACGCGAGTAGAGCTTAGGCGTATTGGCTGTCCTACAGAAATTGTTCGATTGCCACTAGAAGAAGAGTTAGCTCATCTAAAATTTAGGCAGCAACACTTTGCTATTGTAGAGGTTTCAGAAGCAAATTTGCAGGTAGAAGATGACGTTAGGCATCTTATGGACTTTATCAAAGAGGCAGATGAAAGAAGACTTGTAGCAAATAGGCTTAAAGGTCTTAAAGGTGATGGTTCCGTACAACAGCTTAGTAAGGAGATCGTCTTTGATCGTTTAAGCCGTTGTTTAGCAGAACTTCATAGCGAAGATCCTAAAGACTCAAAACTTCTGCGGGTCAAAAAGATTCTCATGGCCTATACGAGCCAGCTCAAAAAGCAGTTTACTGAATGCAGGACGAGTAAAGAGCAAGATATGCTCTATGAAGAGGTAGTAGCTCGGGTGGGAGTAGAAATGGGCTTTGCCTTCTTTGAATGTAATGACCGAAGATACAATGCTGCGATGGAAATTTATCGTGAAAAGATTGCAAAGGAAGGCTTTGAAGGGGCGGCTACAGATGTAAAGGTGCTTCTCTGGGCAGCAAAGAAGCGGAATGAACTTGTCACAGGAATGCTCCATACTATGATACGGGGCCAGGCGCCCGGTGAAGATGTTGCTTCATCAATTGGGTGCTGGCGTTATAAATTTCGCGATCAATTTGGTCTTGGTGATGTTCCAAGGCCTGCATATGAATGCACAGGCGGTCTTGATGCGAAAATGATTACAAAGCACTTTCAGGAGCTTTATACGCCGAAATGGCTTCTTGAACAGGCAATGGATGATCACCGAAAAGATGGAGGAGCAAGTATAATGAAGATCTCTGCAATACATGACTTCTTGGGCTCCAGGCTTAGCAACTACGATAACTTAAAAAATGGTCTTCTTCACGAAGAAACCTATGCACTGCTTGATTCTGGAATGGCACTCTACCTTCAAGAAGCTGGTGTTTTTGAGGCTCTTGTCTAGCTGTTTTTTGTATACCGGATGGCTCGTTAAAGCAAATCCGGCTTAGCAGCTCATCGGACAGTCTGGTCAAAGAGAAAGAGTAGGGGCCCCCCGAAAATAGGCATGCAGGCTACCGAGCCGCGAACTATGTTGTGCATGCCCCCTCCAAGTAAATTTATGCCTGTAACTGGAGCTATGCAGACAATCATGCTGCCGAAGGTGAGTTGGAATGTGCCGTAGGCGATACGGTAAATACCTCCAATCGGGCTGAGGATTGGATTATACTCAATGTTAGGTCCGCAAAAGTCAAGACCGTTTACCTGGACATAATGGCGCCCATGAAAATGGGACCCAGAATGTCTTATGCCGTAGTATGCACTGCCGGATCCGATTCCACATTCATTACAAATTGACATAGAGGCCTCAATTTTACGAGTAGCAAAACTCTATCAAGATTGTGTAAAAAAAGAAAAGCTGTTTGGGAAGTTTTTGCTCTATTTTCTAGATGTCAACTCCCAAGTTTTTAAATAGTAATATTTATTGTATTTTATTATTTTGAAAATTATAATATTTTGAATGACATTAAGTAGAACAGAAAAGCTATCAGGTCCGCTATCATACATTACAGGTTTTGGAGCAACAATTGCAAGTCCCAGAATCATGAGGGGTGTAGGCGCTATCGCATACGGCGCAGCTTGGGCTATTGACAGTCTGTTTTCAGGTGCTGCAAAGGTGATTCAGGCAGGGCTTGCTACACGATCTATGCAAGGCTTTACTCCAGCTACACGTCAGCTTGTTGAACGATCACTCGGCAATAATCCTCCACTAAATCGCCACGACCGCATTGTGCAGGCAATGATTCCGTGGGGAAGAGCTATTGATGCCGAGACAGATGCTGCAATTGATGCCGCTCGTCAGATAGAGGCATATGAGCAAAAAGAGAGATCATCTCTTGCTCTTTTGATAGATAAGGTGCGAAATATTGTTCCTGTATGTTTTTCGATTCTTCACGACTATGGCATATGTCCTGTTAGAGGATATATTACTAAACCAATGCTTTCTGCCTGCTATAGCCTTTGGGCACATCCAGAGTGGCTAAAGGAGCAAATAGAAAATTTTGAAGACCGCATGCAAAGTAGCGCTCAAGCAGCGCAATCTCCTGTGCAATATAAAGAAAAAGCGCCCTTGCCTTCTCCAGCTAAAGATATTTCCTGGTTTAAAAAAGAATCAGTAGAGGCACGTTGTGACATACTATTTCTCGTATGTAATAGCACTCAGTATCAGCTTACTGACCGCTTAAAGACGCGGCTCGGCGAGGCTCTAGATGCCTTGAATAATAAAAAACGTACTGACACTGCTGCCTTGCAGCAGCTCGTAGGACTCTATGAGTCTCTAAGAGAGAAAGAGAAAAACGCACTCACACCCTCGATCTTTCTTACTTGTACGCAAGAAGAAAGGCTTCAGCTTGTCAACATAGTACATGATCATGCGCCGCTTTCGACACGTGAGCGGGGAAGGCTCTTTCAGCAAGATATTGCTGGCTATGCAGATAGAGGCTTTGCAGAGTTTATTCTTAAAAAATTTAATCGCCTACCCGATAAGCACAAGCTGAAAATGTTTGATGATAATCGTCCTGTCGTTGTTGAAGCACGCAAGCTAGGCCAAATGACTGCTTTGCCGCCTGCACCCAGGCCTTCTTGCCAGAGTCTTGAAACAGCGCTTAAGGCAGTTGCTACCGGAGTAGACCTTCTCCTCTTAGTGCCCATTCCAACTGAGCTGCCTAGAAGTATTAAAAATAGCATACGAGCGCTTCAGTCGCTCTACTATATGTCTAATGCTGCACATAGGTTTTTGGAATCAAGGCCGCTTGTAAATATTCCACAAACTGCAATTTCTGCAGATATGTCTGTAGATGCAGCTATAGAGATTCTCCAGGATAAGTCTCTTGCCCTGATGCAAGAGTCTGAAACCTGGCAAAAGAGACACATTCTCTGGGTTGCATCAGCTGCACAAGCGTCAGCGCTTGCTCTCCGGATCTTTACGGGAACTTTTATGCTGCTCCCTGAAGCGCTGCGAATGACGATTCCTCCAGCGCTACGTGAGCTTGCAGCCTATTCTACAAAGGCCCGCGTTGAGATCGCTGCACACCCTCATTTAGACACCATTACTGTAGAAGACTTCATGAACCTCGAAGAAGATGCTCAAGAAGATATCTTATTTCAGGTGGCACATGATGAAGGCTACTCAGAGACCCCATTTCAGACATACAAGAAGATGCGCCATGCAGCTAAAAAGAAAGAGTTTCATGCGGCTGTTGAACGCTACAACCAGATGCCGAGGGAAAGGCGTATTTCCCTTACACCATCAAAGCTTCTGGAATCTTCTCGTGAAAAAATCCTGCATGTCTTTTCGCTTGTAAAAACCTATCGAAAAGATCTTGTTACTAAAGATCTTGAAAAGCAAATTTTGGAATGTGCACGCCCCAAAAAGAGTGCAATCCGGCGGCTTGCAAGCTCTTTTGCCCAGCTGCGAAAGCATCAACGCGCCTATGTGTTTCAGCCTACGAAAGAAGAAGTTGAAAATATGAGTTTTTTAGAGCTTAAAGAACTCATAACCCACATTATGGGCCAAGATAGCGAAAAAGAGTATATAGCGCAGTATGCAAAAATTCTTCGCGCCCTTGATGCAGACGAGCAAGTAGATCTTACTTTTCTAAGAGAGCGCTTTTTAGCCGGCCCAAGTGATTATAAGAGCCGCTGTGAAGCTGAGCTCAATAAACTTGCCGCTCGCATAAAGGTATATAACGAAAAAATCGTGCGACATGAAAGCCGCTTTCAGGCACTACTTAGACAAGGCTCTTCGGTTGAGGCGTGTGCAGAACTTATCGAAAATCTCCATAGGGAAAGATCTGCACTTATTACCGAAAGCCGCTCACTTATTGAGCTTTTGCCAGAAGAAAAAAGAGAAAAATATGTCAACCTCCAAACTATACCGCTTCCTGCCGAATGGCTCACCTTTATTGAGAGAGCTCTTAGCGAAGAAGTGAATCTTGCAGCTTCAAAAGATGCTCTCATTAAAACTAAAAGAGGTTACGTAAAACAGGTACTTGAGATTGAAGAGCAGCTAGCAAAAAATCCGACTCCTGCCAAAAAAATTGAGCTTAGCATGAAAATTGCCTTCATTAAGGCATTTTTCTATAAGCTGTATGATAAAGCAATCTCACCGCCTGCGTCGCCGCGCACTGCAGCTATCGAGTAGTTAGAGGGTTTTTTCCTGTTCGTAATCGTCGTGAATGCTTGGTTTTTTGTACTGCTTGCTGTTGTAATAGGTAATTAGAGCATCTAGGAGTGCATCTGGGTCTTTGTTGTAGATGATCTTTGCCCCGGTTTTCTTTCGTATCATTTTTACAATTGATTTTAAGCCAGATGTTATGCCGCCGGTGCCTTCTAAAACTCCAATGAGTTTGCCTTCATCGTAGGCGATGGAAAATTCTCCAAGTGTTCCAGATCTTCCGCCCACAATAATGACAATATCGGAACTTCGGATATTGACAACTTCTCTTCCCATAAGGCCGCTACCTGTGAAAATCAGTACCTGGTGGTAGGAGACAGGGGATTGATACCTAAGTTTATGTTCCCGCTCGCTAAGTGCTGGGGATATGCCAATAACAAGTCCTCCAGAACTTGTTGCCCCTTTTGCAGCCTCAAGCGGCATTCCCGGGCAGGCTCCAGTGATCGTAATGCAGCCTTTTTTGGCAATAGCTGAGCCAAGTTCATAGCAGAGCTTTTTATGCTTAGCAGTAATTTTTCCTGTGGCAGATCCCATAACGCCGATTTTTAATTGCATAGTGTCTTTCATTTCATATGGTTCATTCTTATTCCTATACTTTTAAATAATCTGTGTCAATATTAATAAGGTCTATAAATCATATTCCAAAACAATTGCACCGCCGCCTTCTTGGGTAAAGAAAAGTGTGCGGATATTGATAAGTTCTTGTACAGGCTCATCCTTCATTTTGGGTACGCCGTAGGCTTTTACAAACTTTGCATTTCCCTCAACAACTTCTGACGTGAGCTTGAGATTGTAGGCAATAGGAGTCACAAGGTAGTCAAAATTTCTAAAGAACTTCATCATGTCGCTTCCTGAATGGACAAAAAGAGCGTTGCCCCCTTTGCTCATGCTGATTTTATGAATAAAGTCATGATGAAAATTTTCGCCCATGCCAATAGCTGTGAGGCCAATATTTTCTGCTGCATAGTCGCTTACAAGACGAACTATTGAAGAATGATCTGTGACTCCGGTATTGAGCCCAGCATCAGAAAAGAGCATGACTCTATTTTGATACTCTGATTTGGCACCAAGTGAGGCTAAGAGATAGCCATCTCGAAGGCCAGCATCAAGGTTTGTTGAGCCCCCTATTTGGATCGCCTGAATTTTTCTGATAATCGCTGATTTATCTAAGACTTCAGTAGGCTTTAGTATAACCGTGCTTTTGCTGTCAAATACTACTAGAGAGACAATATCATGTTCATTGAGGTGAGAAACTGCTTGGCAGCTAGCTTCTTTTGCCCACTCAAGCCGGGTACGCTCGGTATTATCAGTAGCTGCCATAGAGCCAGAGATATCTATAACAAATGCAATGTTAAGAGGCGGCCTTTTAAATGTCTCTGCATCTACGGCTGAGCTCATATCAACCTGAATATAGAGCTTGTTTGTTTCTTTATCCCAGGCAAATTGTGGATTTACTGAGAGAAGGTTGTCACTATTCTTTACCTCTAATCCAAGGGTAAAGCTGCGTAAAAAACCCTCTTCAATAAATGCCTCAGGCACTGGCACAAAGCCATCTTGAATCTGTTTTTTGCAGTGAGAATAATCTTGCACGCCTCCAGTTGTGACATGAAGCGCTGCTGCCATAGGCATACTCTCCATCTTCATCATCGGCCTGATGCCTGTTGCATGATTGTAATCAGTGAATACAGGTCCAAATTCTCCTGTACGCATATTTTCAGAGAGCATTTTGGCAAGTTGAAGGGCTTCTTGTACATCTGGATCCGAGCCAAAGCTAAAAAGATTGAGGTTTTCTATGCTCGCAGAGAGTCTTCGAGCATGTTCATTTTTCACAAATTGAGGGTTTGGCATGCAGTAGCAAGATGTGCCGTAGCGAGAAAGTGTTTCATGATAGTCTACAAGGCTTGATTTAATAAGTGCGCATAGCTTGATTGCAAAAAGCGTTTTATGCATTCCAGCATCTGAAACTGAGGGAGCTACTATTTCAAGCGGCATCTTTTGTTTACATATATTTCCAGTTGCAGCTTCTTGATACTGCATATCAAGTGTAATAGTTACAGCGCTAAGCTGTACTGTCAAAATAAATGCTATAAAAATAGTAATAAGTTTATTCATTTTAAACCTCGTTAAATTATGAAGTTTGAATGTATACGCGCGAGCAATTTTTAAACAGCTAAAAGGACAAAGACATTGAAAACAGTTGTGAAAAAATATCATATCGACAACATTCACGTTTAACTTAGAGGTGGTATATGTTTGGCAAATTTTTGCCGCGCACAGTTGTTTTTTATGATGATTTTGAAAAGCATGCAGCTCTTATTGTCAAAGCAAGTGATGCCCTTCTTGCGATGATTTCAGCAGGAAAGTTTGAATTAAATACTCATATCAAAGAGCTAGAAAGTGAAGCCGATGCTGTAGCAAGGCACTGCATTGAAGAGCTCCACAAAACATTCATTACGCCCTTTGAGAGGAGCGATATTTATCAGCTTATTACCTCTATGGATGATATCATTGATGCTATAGAGGATATTGCCTGCCGTCTCGTAATTTACAAGTTCGACTCAATTACTGAACCTGCAAAAAAATTAGCCTCTATTCTTGCATCAATGACTGTTGATGTTGAATCGATTGTTACCGAACTGCGGACACTTAAAACAAGTGAAGCCATTATGCAAAAGCTTCGTGGCATCCATAGCCTTGAGCAAAAGGCAGATGCAGTTTTACGAGATTCGCTAATGGCTCTTTTTGTGCAGGAAAATGAGGTCTGTACGCTTTTTAAGTGGAAAGAACTGTATGAAGCAATCGAAGAGGCTACTGACAGGTGTCAAAAAGTTGCAAATAGGATTGAGGGCATTATCATTGAAAATAGCTGAGGTAGAATGACGCTTCTCATTATTGCAGTCATCATCGCGCTTCTTTTTGATGTGATAAATGGCTTTCATGATGCAGCAAACTCCATCGCTACTGTCGTTTCGACTCGCGTTTTATCCCCAGCTCTTGCGGTGATCTGGGCTGCATTTTTTAACTTTATTGCGCTCTTTATCTTTGTGCCGCGCGTTGCAGATACCATTGCAAAAATAGTTACAATAGAGGCAAATGATCCTACCTACATTACTCTTGTAACGTGCGGCTTACTTGGCGCCATCTTGTGGGACCTTTTGACCTGGTGGATAGGGCTTCCGACAAGTTCTTCACATGCCTTAATTGGCGGTCTAGCAGGTGCTGCCTTTGCCTATGCGGGATTAGAAGCGATTAGGCTGGATGTGCTTCTTCTAGTAGTTGAATTTATTGTGATTGCACCTCTCATGGGCTTTGTTTTAGGCTTTATTTTTATTATCGGACTTTACTGGCTTATTCGCTTCTGGTCTCCCAGAAAAGTTCAGAAAACTTTTAGTAAGGGACAGCTTCTTTCAGCTGCCTTATATTCCATAGGTCACGGCGCAAATGATGCCCAAAAAACCATGGGTGTGATTATGGCCTTGCTTATTGCCGGAGGTCTTCTTGATCACAATGTAGAGCTTTCTCTTGTAAACCCTAAGACATCCTGGATTATATTATCCTGTCATGCTGCTATGAGCCTGGGAACCGCGCTTGGCGGCTGGCGCATTGTAAAGACAATGGGAATGAAAATTACAAAATTGCAGCCTATAGGTGGATTCTGTGCAGAATCTGCTGGCGCCTGCACCTTATTTTTAGCAACCCATTACGGAATACCAGTTTCAACCACCCATACGATTACAGGTGCAATTATTGGCACAGGTTCTGCCACAAGAGCGCCCTCAAAGATCAAGTGGGGAATTGCCGCAGATATTATTTGGGCCTGGATTTTGACAATTCCTGCTTCGGCTGTTCTTTCTGCAATTATTTTTTTATTGAGTAGCAAACTATAACTTTGATGTCCGATGTCTTGTTCTTCTTTCGCCGCTCATTCAAACGGCTCTGTTGCATAGATCACCACTGAGTCACTGAGCTCACTGAGCCTACTCGAGATTTTTGAGAAATCTGAGAGTGCCTATATAATCACGCGACGAAGACCGTGTTTCAATAGTCTTTCATTAAAATTAATCAACAACCCTCTTCCCCCACCAATTTGCTTCAAGTAGGATAAAAGCTGAGCTGCATGAATAGGCAAAAGCTGTGCAACAGCTTTAATTTCAACGATTACTTGACCTTCCACTACTAAGTCCAAGCGGTATGCGGCATCTAACAAGATGTCCCTGTACTTGATAGGAATGCTCTTTTGCCGCTCGACTTGGAGGTTAAGAAGCACTTGGCTATTTAGCCTGAAGGGGCAACAAGAGAGGCACTTAGTAAATCCAACGCTTTAAACATTATGACAAGCTTGGGGATGCCATATAGCGAGCGGATCATCAACTACTCTTTCTCGCTCTCTCACCATTCTCAGTGAGCTCAGTGCCTCGGTGGTTAATTATGCAACAACGCTTATTCAAACTATAAAATTCAGAACGAAATAAATTTGAGTAGCGGCTCTGGATAGAAGGTAAGTACAAGAAGACTTGCGCATGCAAAGCATGTTGCAAAAAGTGGCCCGTTTTGCACTGGAGCGGATTCCTCCTTACTTGTGAAGATGGCGGCAATAAACATAAGGTAGTAGTAGGCAGAAAGTATGGTTGTCAAAAGCCCTATAACTACCGGGGTAACAAAGCCTGCTGTGTATGCTGCTTTAAAGATATAGAATTTAGCAAAAAAACCTATTGTGGGAGGTATGCCTGCAAGTGTAAGTAGGCAAAAGGCAAATGAAGCGCCAATAACTGGATGTGCGCTAAAGAGGCCTTTGAGGTCAGGGACTGTAACTCCTTCTGGCTTTCTGTCAATAAAGGCAAGGCAGCAAAAGCAGCCGACTGTGGCAAGGGCATAAACAACAAGGTAAAAAAGAATGCTAGAAGTATCACCTGCCGCAAGGCCAAGGAGTAAAAAACCGGCATGTGAGATACCTGAATAGGCAAAAAAGCGCCTAAGCTCCTTTTGTTTTATCGCAACAAAGTTTGCAAAGAGAAGTGTTGGTATTGCCATATAGGCCATAAGGCTATGCCAGATTGGATTAATTGCAGAGAATCCAAGTAAAAATATCCGAATAAAGGCTGCAAAGCTTGCTGCTTTTGTTCCAGCTGCCATAAAGAGCGTAACGGGTGATGCAGCACCTTGATAGACATCAGGTGTCCAGATGTGGAAGGGAAAAATGGCTGCTTTAAAGAGTAGCGATACTGTAACGAGCGATATACCAACGCCAAAGAGGGCATCTGGATTTTGAGGCATTACGAGTGCTGTCGTTTTTGTGCTTCCATAGATCAGCGCAATGCCAAAAAGTAAGATGGCGGTAGATACAGAGCCGAGGAGAAAGTATTTAAAGGAGGCTTCTGCAGAAAAAGCGTTTGTTTTTATGTAGCTGCAGAGAACGTAGAGACTAATGGAGAGTGTTTCAAGTCCAATAAAAAGCGTTAAAAAGTCCTGAGCCATAGCAATTAAGATAAGGCCAAAGATCGATGAGAGCAGGAAGAAGGAAAACTCTGCCTTTTTTTCAAAATAGTACTCGCTTACAAGCTCAGTAGCGAGGCCAATACCTAAAAAGAGCAGTGTAAAAAAGCGAGAGAGCGAGTCAAAGGCAAGCCATGGCGTGAGCATTGGACTTAGAGAGGCTGGTGCAAAAAGCGCGGCTATTACTGCAAGAAGAAGGGATCCGATTGCAACAAGAGATACTGTCTTTTTTCTCTCTATAAGGAGCATCAGGAGTGCTGCAGCAAAAAGTATCAGAAGAGGTGCTATTGCAAGTAGGTCTTGAGTGTTCATGTAATGCTCTGAATAAGGGTTAGAACAATTGATGGGTATATTCCCAGCACGAGGATGAGTACAATAAGCGGGGTCAGAATCAAAACCTCTTTTGCTTGAATGTCTGAGTAGCCATTGTGCTGTGGTGCATTAAAGTAGACAGTATGGAACCACTTAAGCATGTAGATCACAGAAAATATAACAGTTGTTCCAACAAGGAGCGTCTGCCAGAAACTTATCTGAAAGAGGCCGTAAAGCACCATAATTTCACTAATAAAATTATTGAGGCCAGGAAGAGCAACGCTAGAGAGAATAAAAAAGAGCGTTATCCAGCTAAGTTTAGGCATCGTTGCCGTAAGACCAGATGCGCCAGCAAGTGTTGTTGTTCCAAGGCGCATTTCGAGCCAGCCAGATACGATAAAGAGCCCAGCTATAGTAATTGAGTGGTTGACGGATGCAAAAATTGCCCCTTGCAGCCCAATGAGAGTGCCTGCAAAAAGGCCTACAAGGATAAAGTTTACGTGAGAGAGGCTTGAATAGGCAATGAGTCTTTTATAGTCATTTTGTCCCCATGCTGCGAAGGCCCCATAGAGCACGCCGCCTATTGCAAAGAGGAGAAGTACTGGATTCCAAAGCGACATAATAGTTGGAAAGAGGCCAAATGCTATGCGGATAATCCCATATATTCCTGCCTTGGAGAGCAGGCTTGAAAGGAGTATAGTTGCAGATGTGGGAGCAAGTGTATAGCTATCTGCAAGCCAGCCATGAAGTGGAAATAGGGGAGTCTTTACTGCAAAGGCAAGTAAAAAAATGAAGGCATAGATCTCTGCATGGGCAATACGTTCAGCATGTTCTTTTAGATAGGTAAGATCAAAGCTATTTGCTGCAAGGTAGAGCGAGAGCGCTCCAAGAATCATCAAAGAAGACCCTGCTATCATATAGATAATAAACTTAAATGGTCTTTGCAGCATAAAGAAAAGGGGAATGAGGATTGCTTCAAAGAAAAAGGTAAAAAACATCAAATCCTGTGCAGAAAAAAAGCCTATAAGCAGCCCTTGGAGAAGGAGGGTGAGGCAGAACTTACTCTCTTGTACAAGAATGCAAATGGGAATGAGGATTGCAACGAGATAGACAAAGACAAGAGAGAGTGTGTCTAGTGCAAGATGAAACTTTACGGTTTCTCCTAAAAACCAATTTTCCTGCACGCTTTCTGTCTGCCCAGAAAGTAGGAGCGTGAGTGGTACTAAGCTAAAGAAAAAGGCAAGCTTTTGCTTTGGCAAGGTGCATGCAAAAAGCAGGGGAAGTAAAAAAAGCAAAAGCATTAGATAAAGCCCTCATAAATAAGGTAGCAGATGACAGAGGAGGTTCCTAGGATAATCCAGGCAATGTATGAACGTATGCGACCTGTTTGGATTTTTTGCAGAAGTGATGCTGTGTTATAGCCAGCACGTGCTAGCTCGTCAATACTTGCATCAAAGATTTTTGGCTCAAAAATAGACGAAACAGTATACGCAACTTTCTTAAGGGGAGAAATAATCATATTTTCATACAGTTCATTGATATAAAATGCTTTATAGAAAAACTGAAGGGTTTTTCTGTTGATTGTACCAAGGAAAATACCAAAGATAGCTACTACAATAGAGATCCACATTCCAGGTCCCATATGAAATCCAAAGGTTTTTGCAAGCCACATGCCTCCCACTATGGATAAAACGCCAAGTATTGATACTGGAATAATCATAACAGGTGGAGCATCTTCTGCCTGCTGTTTTGGCTCTCCCCAAAAGGCCATTGTATATGCACGCATCAAGTAATAGGCGGTGAGGAGAGATACAGTAAGTCCAAGAATATAATAAGGAGTTGATGAAGAGATATCCTCTAGTATCAAATCCTTACTAAAGAATATGGCAAGTGGAGGTATTCCTCCCATAGAGAGGACACCGATCAAAAAGAGTACATTTGTTTTTTTAAGGGATTTGTTAAGGCCGCCCATTTGAGAAAGCTCCTGCACCCCGTGGAGCATATGGATAACATTTCCTGCAGAAAGAAAGAGGAGTGCCTTTGCAAAGGCATGCATTGTTAGATGAAACAGTGCTGCACTGTATGCCTTAAATCCGCATGCTAAAAACATCAGGCCTAGCTGGCTTAGCGTTGAGTAGGCAAGTACTCGCTTAATATCTGTTTGGCTCGTGGCACAGAGGGCGCTATAGAGGGCAGTTACTCCTCCAACCAATGCAACAATTTCAAGAGCATACGGCGCCTGAGTAAAAAGAGGGGACATCCGTACAACAAGGTAGACTCCTGCTGTCACCATTGTTGCAGCATGGATAAGGGCAGATACTGGGGTAGGGCCTTCCATTGCATCTGGAAGCCATGTATGTAAAGGAATTTGCGCAGATTTTCCCGATGCTCCCCAAAAGTAGAGGAGGCAAAGTATTGCTACTATGATGCCAGAGCCTGCTGCTTTCGTAACTACCGCTATATCACTAGTTCCAAAGAGGGCAAACGTTAAAAATATGCCAAGAAGAAGTCCAAGATCTCCAATTCTATTAACAACAAAAGCCTTTTTTGCAGCTTCCTCAGCAGCCCTTCTCTGATACCAAAAACCAATTAAGAGGTAGGATGCCACACCCACGCCTTCCCAGCCTACAAAAAGTAAAAGAAGGTTTTGTGCAAGCACTAGGAGCAGCATGCTAAAGATAAAAAAGTTCATCACCGCAAAGTAGCGTCTAATATCTTTCTCATGGTCCATATACCCTACAGAGTAGGCGTGAATCAAAAAGCCAACGCCTGTAATAATAAGTGTCATTAGCATTGAAAGGAAGTCGTAGTGGAGAGCAAAGTCTGCCTGCAGATATGGCAGGGAAATCCATCTAAAAAGTGTCGTTTCAAAAAAGCTATTTTGTAAAGAGAGGCTTACAAAACAGCAAAAAGAGGCAAAAATTGTAAATGGCCCGAGTTTTGTTATAACTTTCCGTGAAAGCGGCAGAAAGAGTTGCAGGAGAAAGCCTGCAAGGGGTAAAAAAAGTGCAGTCCAGAGTAGCAATTGCATATTAGCCCTTTAGAGAGTTATATTGATCCACATCGACAACCTGCTTAGAGCGGAAAAGATTGATAATAATAGCAAGGCCGACAGCAGCTTCAGCTGCAGCAAGTACAAGTACAAAAAATACCCAGACAAGTCCCCTTGTATCTTCTAAGTCATTAGAAAACGAAACAAATAAGAGATTTGAAGAGTTAAGCATAAGTTCAATAGACAAAAACATAATGAGGGCATTTCGTTTTGCAAGAAGGCCAGCTACTCCTATCAAAAACATCGCTAAACTTATCCAGATATACATAAATCAACGCACCTTTTTACCAATGTATAATGCCCCAACGATTGCCACCAAAAAGAGCAGGCCTACTGCTTCAAAGGGAAAGAAAAAGTCAATATAGAGCGCGCGGCCGATTGCTTGTACGGAGCCAAAATCGCTCGCCTCTCGGCTTGCTGGAAGGGGTGATTTTGTAAGCTCTATGCCGATTATAGA
Source organism: uncultured bacterium (assembly GCA_964462925.1). GTDB lineage: Bacteria > Chlamydiota > Chlamydiia > Chlamydiales > FEN-1388 > SZAS-7. The sequence continues at coordinate 73,680 of CAYWZU010000001.1, read as the reverse complement.
AAGTGTTACAAGAAAGCTAAGCCCTGAAAAGGCAAGCCAGAGCGGCTTTACCTTTGGTTTATACTCATCTATTGCAAGGTAGGCATCTTGAAAGAGCACTATAACAAACATAAAGATCACTAAAATTGCTCCTGCGTAGACAAGAACCTGCATGACGGCAACGAAGGGACTGTTTAGCCGTAAAAAAAGAGCAGCAAGTGAAAGAAGCGTCATGAGAAATGATAAGCATGAGTGCACCGGTTTTTTGGCTAAAATAACGCCAAGTGAGGATGTGATAATTATAAAGCCAAGTATCCAATCTGCGAGCATGCTATATCTCTCTTTTAGGGTCGCGGCCAGATTCGCCGGGGTATTTTTCAGTAAGCTTTTCTTTTGTAAAGATGAGCTCTTCGCGTGTGTATCCAGATAGCTCATATTCGCTGCTTAAGATGATGGCGCCAGTTGGGCAAGCCTCTTCGCAAAGGCCGCAGTAGATGCAGCGCGTCATGTTAATTTGAAAGTCCTTTGCATAGCGCTCGCCATGGGAGTGTGGATTTTCGGGATTATTTTCTGCAGGCTTTACATAAATTGCTTGCGCCGGACAGACTATGGCGCAAAGCTCGCAGCCTACGCAGCGCTCTTTGCCATCTTGCCATTTGGTAAGGTAGTGGCGGCCTCGAGATGCTATGGGGAGAGTTCTCTTTTCTTCGGGATAGCGTATTGTTGCAGGCTTTTTAAAGCCGTACTTTGCAACAATTAAGAGACCTCTTAGCATTGCTAGAACTTGAAGTGAATATTTTTTCAGCTTTTTAAACATCTATACCAGCCTAAAGTATGCAGTTATAAGGAGGTTTATGGTAGCTACAGGTATGAGCAGCTTCCAGCCAAAGCTCATAAGCTGATCATAGCGAAAGCGTGGAAGTGTCGCCCTCACAAGCATAAAAAAGAGTACTAAGAGAAAAGCTTTGCAGAGAAACCAGACGACGGGAAGATCAAATGGCCCATACCAGCCTCCAAGAAAAAGGGTAGTAGCTATGCAGGAGATGGCAAAAATATTCACATATTCAGCGAGGAAAAAGAGGGCAAACTTCATGCCGCCATATTCCGTATGGTAGCCTCCCGTAAGCTCTTGCTCTGCCTCTGGAAGGTCAAATGGGGCGCGGTTTGTTTCTGCAAAACCTGTGATGAGGTAGATAAGAAAGCCGATTGGATTTGTCAAAATAAACCATCCCTCTTTTTGCGCATGGACGATTTCTGTAAGGTTGAGTGTTCCTGCTGTAAGCACTACAGAGAGTATTGCAAGTCCCATGGGAATTTCGTAGCTTATCATCTGCGCTGTGCCTCGAAGACCGCCAAGGAGAGAATATCTGTTATCTGATGACCAGCCGGCAAGCACTACTCCGTAGACAGCAAGCGAGCTTAGAGCAAGTAAGAAAAGGATGCCGACATTCACATCTGATATTTTAAGCCAAGGACTATCTCCAAATGGGATAAGCATAAAAACACTAAGTGCTATAAAGACAGATATGCCAGGCGCTAGCCAATATGTGAATTTTTCAACGCCTGCTGGCTGAAAGCGCTCTTTAGTAAGAAGCTTAATTCCATCGGCAATAGGCTGCAAAAGGCCAAAAGGGCCGACACGATTCGGACCTAGCCGTAGCTGCACGCGAGCCATTAAAACGCGCTCAAGCAGAGTCATATAGGCTGCTGCCAAGAAGAGCAGCGAAATCAGAATTATCCCTTTAATCAAAATTGGCAATGCAGACATAAGCCACCATCATAAATTTTGGGTTATACTGGAGGCTCTGATTTCTTTGAAAGCACTAAAAGGACAGAAAAGTCAAAAAGGACATAAAGGACTAATGAATCGCCCTTTATATCCTTTATGTCGTTTTGGTCCCTTTGGTCCTTTTGACCTTTTTATGGCAGCTGCTGGATCACAAGATACGCACCAACATTTGTGCTTGTTGGAGCATTTGGGCTTACAGTAATTGTGCCGCTTGAGTTGTTGACCACCGTGAGTGTGTCGCCAACTTGTACTTGAATGATGGTAGAGCCGCTAGTCATTTGCAGTGCTGAACCGGAAGCTAGCGATGTTGTTGGGATAACGGCGCCATTAAGCATCAAAGCAAAGACAGCATCCGATTGCTGAAATGATGCGCCCCAAGTTACAAGGTATGTGCCTGCTGTGCCAAAGATAATTTGACCCATGAGAGGGTGGTAGACAAAACCAGAGCCGCCTTGCGTTCCTTGTGTGAACAAGATTGGATCTTGTCCTGTAGGGAGTGTCTGTATGCCTTGTACGTAGAATGCACCATAGTTCCGAGGTGCTCCTGCACCTGTAGGGCCTGTCGGGCCGCTGGGACCTGTAGGGCCAGATGGTCCTCCAGATGGTCCTGTAGGACCTGTCATCCCAGTTGCGCCAGTCGCTCCTGTTGGGCCTATACTAGCTGGTCCAGCTGTTCCGGTTGGTCCTGGCTTTCCGGTATGTCCATGCTTTCCCCGTTTTCCGCGAGGACCTCTTTTTCCTCGTTTTCCTTTGGAGCCCTTCGGGCCTCGCTTATATTTTGTAGATTTACTTGAGGTTTTGGATGATGTGCTGCTGCTATCAGGAAAGTCACTTATTTTTGAAAAACTCGAGATGCCTTCCATCGTAGGATGTATTAAAGCAAAGCTTCCAAGCAAGGCAAATGCATGCTGTTTCCAAATATTCATAGCTCACTCCAAATTTGTAAAACTTACTTATGCTCAATGTACAATATTTTTCGCAAGATGAGTTTTTTGATCAGGGCAGCCCTTTTGTGTGTAATTGTCGTGGTCAAATCGACCAAAGAGCAAAATCCCTTCGTATTTAATTATTGATACAAGTAAATATAAAATTTAACTATATTAGGTGTAAGGGGTGCTGGTATGTCTTCTATAGAAAGAAACTACTATAATGACCAAAATTTGCCTGCTGAGTTTTCCAAAAGCTCAAAAAACAATCTAAAAACAGCTGATAAGAGCCATACGGCAAGTCGGCAAACAACAGCCTCGGCTCAAAAAGAGGCCGAAACTGCTAAAAAGGTGTTTTCAGCACCAAAAAAACCAGCTCCTAAAGCGCCTCAGAGCGATTTAAATACCGCCGCTACTCCGCCCTTACCTAGAAAGGTTCCCAAGGGGCCCGCGCCAAAGCCTCCAAAGAGATATGACATGCAAGATGCTCCAACCCCGCCCCTTTCTCGTAGAAATAGCCTCGATACGGCTGCTACTCCTCCTCTTTCAAGGAAAATTTCGCCCCTCGAGCATTTTGAACAAAAATCCCGCCTTGAGGGGAGGTGGTGCGAAAATGCTGAAGATGTTGAGGAAGTATTATCCCATAAAGAATATGCGGTTATGGAGAATGCAGATAATTCTAAGAACTACTATGTAGCCGTCACGAAAGATACGCTCATTAGATATATTGACTTTAAAAAAATTGACTTTATCAGATTTGCAAGTACGCTTCCTGAACATAAAGTTGCAGAGGAGCTTCGAGCAAGCATCCCGTACATCGTTACATCTCAAGATCTACGTACTATTAGTAAGGGCGAAAATTCATTTGAACGGCTAAAGCTTGCATATTCAATTGCCGAAATAAAGAAAGGTATCGAAAACGATACCCTTTCATCTGAAGATAAACTAACTGTTTTGGCGGCAATTTTAAAACGTCCTGCAGAAGATCCGTCACTTCTTAAAAAAGAAGCCCTTCGCCTGCTAAGAGACTATGTGCACACCGATAAAGATGCAACAAGAGATAATGCCCTTGCTGGCTTTTTAACGGCTCTTCGAAATTAGTTTCTTAGGCTGTTTGCAAGCTGATATGCCTGCATGATAAGTTCATGTGCATGATCATTTGCATCATCTGGAGAGCTATTAAAGGCAGATGCTATAAGTATCCCGGTGCTTGGTACATAGATGTAGAGCGCCCGAAAGCCCATCGTTTTTCCTTCATAAAACCAAAAGTCCATCTCTTCGTTTTCAGTCAGCAATTTGCAGACAACTCCGAGACCAAAACCTTGAGGATCTGCCCGGCTTACACGCTCAATTGCTTTGCCAGATACTGTAGAATGAAGCGATGTAAGTTTTTTCTTTTGAGCATCGTCTAGAAGCGATCCTGTAAAGAGCTCTTTTACCCAAAGGATGATGTCCTCTGTCGTAGCTATTATGCCTCCCGCTGCACCTGCCCATCCTAAGTTCATGTTTGTAACATCTTTTCCAACAAGAAGCGGGTTATCATAGCTATTGTATTGATAGCCATGTGCCATGCGGGCCTTTTGCTCATTTGATAGCTCAGGCACTGGGTAGAAAGTGTTTTTAAGCGCTAAAGGTGTGATGAGGCGAGTGCTCAGGGCCTCATTGAAGGTTTGTTTTGTAGTCTTTTCAACAATCATATCTACAAGCTGATAGCCTGTGTTAGAGTAAAAATAGCCCGTTCTTAGCGGGGGATTAGTTGCACCTGAGGGATAAACATACTCTAGGAGAGCTTTTGGGGATAAATATTTCTCTGGAGTTTTGGCTACTTCTACGTTAAAGAGTGGTGCATCGCTATAATTTGGAAGGCAACTTGTCATATTTAAGAGACTATCAATAGTGAGAGATCCCCATTTTGGATACTCTGGAAGATAGGTGCTTAAGGTGTCATTTAGATGTAGTTTATTCTCCTTTTCAAGCACGAGCACAAGTGCTCCGGTAAAGGACTTTGTGATGCTTCCTATTTGAAAAAGGGTATCCTTAGTAACGCTCTTGCTTGCTGGATCGTGAGAGACTTTCCCAGCAAAGTAATTTTGCAGCGGCTTTCCAGGGATATAAATAGAAAGGGAGCCGCCAGAAAAATATTCAAGCTCCTGATATTTTTTAAAATGATCATCAAGTAAAGACTGCATCTTTTCATCAAAAGATGCAGGTTTTGCCGCGCTAAGTAGGCATATAGCTAGTAAAACGATAACGTATTTCATAATCCAATCCGTAACAAATGAGGGAATTTATGTACAGATTGCCTTAGAGAGGGTAAAAAAAGGGGAAAGCTCCCCACAGGCGCTTTAAGTTTTCATTATTACCCTCTGTGATCAAAGCGGGGTGGTAAATAATTTAGCGTTTATGGGGAGTCTCATTTATTGTTACTCTGTATCAGACTTCTCATTTTGCTTCGTGAACGCTAAAAGCGCATCTGCAAACCCTTGAAAATTCCCCTTGAGACTTGGTGCGAGAGTATCAACCATTCTTGTGAATAGATTTTTGTATTCTCGAGTTTTTGCCTGTTCTTCTTCAAGTCTTATATCCGCCCCTCTCTTTACTTCCCAATACTTATCGTATAGCTTGGAGTGATCGCTTGCTATACTTTGATAACGGTCGTACCAATTTTGCCCCCATACAGGTGTCTGTACACCTTTGAGCACTCTATTAACTCCCCAGAGAACTCCAGCAGCTGCGGTATTAACGGCCCACCATCCGCCTGCTACCAGAGAAGCGCCTGATACCCATTTTGCCCATCTTGGAGTAGCAGCACTTGAAAACCAGCTTTCATCAGTTATTTTAAGCGTATTTAACGTATAATCAGCAAGCTGGCTTGGCATGCTGCTTAGCTGATCAACCGCCCAGGATGTGCGCTCAGGGCCTGCTGCAACAGCACATGCAACAACCGTCGTAGCGCCAAGGGCTATAGCTTGCCGTTTGGTAAGAAGTATGCGATCTGGATGGTTGACCCAATACTGTTTTATCTTAAAGGGCGATTTAAGTATTTGCGTGATCGAAAGGCCTCCTCCTATCTCCTGGAGTTTATTTGCGCTCGCTCCAATGAGTGCGGGTCCTTTCCAAAAAGCAACTACTGCAGTAGTTGCCGTAGCGATATAACGAGCTTTTAGTAAAACCTCTTTAGAGAGCGGGTTAATGAATCCTGCATCTACTAGTGATTCTAGGCCAAGTTCTGCTAGCCGTCCTCCAAGACTTGGAATATAGGAAAAAGCACGTCCAGCGCTATCTTTGCCAAATGCAGCTGCGGCAAGACCATAAACTCCTCCGAGCAAAATTGCACGTGCGGATATTTCATTAAATGTATTATTTATCATGATGTGTATAAAGCCCCCTTGTGAAATATAGTACTAAGATGGGCCGCATCTTAGTAATGAATGGGATTAAGATCAAGGTGAAGGTATCGGCATTCCGCAAAGCAGGTTTTGGCCTAACTCATAGGCAGGAATTTCGTGAAAGCCAAGGGGGATTACTATGCAGCCTTTTGCTACAAGTGGATCTTGCTGCACGTTAGCTGTAATGGCTCCAAGTTTTATAGATTCCTTAGCCTCGTCTGGATGCATCCGAACGTAGGGAGTTTTTACAAGCTGCACAAGATGGCTATTATGCTGCATGCGAACACCTTGATCAAAGAGCGCGCGAGAGAATGTAGCAGTAAGTCCCTGATGCTTTTGTGCGGGCTTTTCCTCTACATCGATTCTTTTTGGGCGAAGAAGCGGGAGGCGGCCTGGCTTTAATTTATTCAGAAACGACTCCTCTATCACAAGCGAGCATCTAATTTTATGGGCAATTCGAACAAAGATATAAGAGTCTGCGTAGATGTCTTTTGGAATTGCTTTCCCGGGCTTTAGCTTTTGGATGCGGCCTTCTATGTTCATGAAGCTTCCGCCTTTTTCAACAAAGCTAAGAGTTGGAAGCACAACGTCGGCATCTTCTGCCGTTTTTGTCATAAAGATATCTTGAACAATAAGGCATCCAAGGTTTTTTCGAACTTTTTTCCACTCAGCTTCTGGCATTTTAGATGCCAGGTCGGCACCTACTGCATAGATAAGGTCCCATCCTGATTTTTTTGCCTCTTCCATAACTTCGAGAATGTTTTTGCCGTCGTTATCAGGATACATGCCAGCAAAGCGGGCGCCCATACTGTTGCCGCTGCCTTCAAGAAGGTTTAAGCTCTTTGGCTGCCAGGAGAGAAGCTCAGCGAGGAGCTCTTTTCGCGAAGTTGACGCAAGATACTGGCTGCCTACAAGAATATGAGCCCCTTCTTTCTTTACTTTAGAGAGCGTGCTCAGTTCATTTCCGGGCGCATGTAGATGAACCTCTTGAAAATAGCGCGAAACTTCTGGTGCAAAGTGGCCTGCAAATATCACTTTGCAGCCTTTATTTATTGCTTGTTTAAGCCGTAGCCAAATCACAGGAAATTCTTCTGTGATGTCGCATCCTAGGAGAAGTACTTCATCAAGGGATTCAATATCTCCAATTTGAAGCTCCATGCCAGCCTGAAGACCCTCTTCGTCTTTTGAAAAGATGGGCAGTCCAACGCGATGATCGACATTAGTTGAATTAAGCCCTTTTCGCATCAAAAGCTGTAGGAGGTAGCTCTCTTCGATAGTAAGTGTGTTTCCCCCAAAAGCGGCAGAAGTCTTTGCTTTTTTCATCTTCTCTGCAATAAAGCTGTAGGCATCTTCCCAGCTTGCGGGCTTTAGCTTTCCATCAATTTTAATTAGGGGAGTAGTCAGCCTCTTATCACTTGAGCTAAACTCATAGCCAAACCAGCCCTTATCACAAAGCCAGATATCATTTACTTCTCGCATCTCTTTTGAGCGCGTACGCATAATTTCCCCATCTCGGGAGTCTAAAAAGAGCCCGCATCCTACAGGACAAAGCGTGCATGTGCTTTCAGTAGTTGCATTATCCCAAGGCCTTGCTCTAAAGCGGTAGACATCGCTCGTGAGTGCACCAACAGGACATATCATGATAGTATTTCCTATAAACTTAGAGTCAGCATCGCCGCCAACTTCAGTTTTGTAGCCGCGATCGATAAATTCAAGCGCGTGATCGCCTGCAACAAGATCACCAAAGCGTGTGCAGCGTGCACATGTCACGCAGCGCTCGCGGTCAAGTTTGAGTACTGGACTTAAGGAAATAGGTTTTTCAAAATGTCTTTTATCTTCGAAAAAGCGGCTTTTGCCAGGGCCAAATTTAAGCGCCTGATCCTGGAGAGGACACTCGCCGCCTCTATCGCATACTGGGCAGTCAAGCGGGTGGTTTATAAGTAAAAATTCCAAAATCTCTTCGCGAGCTTTTACTGCAGGATGTGCCTGAGTTCGCACAACCATGCCTTCTTGACACTCGAGCGTACAAGAAGTTTGCAGCTTTGGCATCTTATCAACTTCGACAAGGCAAACTCTACATGCACCAAAGGGAGGCATCCGTTCCTGATAGCAAAAAATGGGAAGGTCAATGCCCATCTGTTTTGCAGCTTGATAGACTGTAGTTCCCTTTTCAACGGTTATTTCTTTGTCATCAATCGTAAGTTTTATCATAGGTAGGGGTATGCAATTTTCAAGGTTTGGGGCTTATTTCTATCGGGATTTTTTTCAATGTAGGCTGCAAATTCATCTCTAAAGTGCTTCATAGCGCTCTGAATCGGAGGAGCAGCACCAACAGCAAGAGGGCAGAAAGAATTTGAAACCATGCTATTGCAGATATCATCGATTGTTTCAAGGTCCCTATAGGTTCCTTGACCTGCTTCTATTCTTGCAAGTATCTGCACAGACCACCTGGTTCCTTCCCTGCAGGGTGTGCACTTTCCGCATGATTCATTTTGATAAAACTGCATAAGCCTATGGGCTACCTTTACCATATCTGCGCTATCATCCATAACAATAATGGATGCAGTTCCAAGTGCTGACTTTCTCTGCATCAAAGAGTCAAAATCCATAGAAATGGCTAAATCATCTTTTGTGAGCAGCTCGCAGGAAGATCCTCCAGGATAGCATGCCTTAAACGATCTACCAGGAAGCATTCCTCCTGCTGCGTCCAGCACTTCTTTAAGAGTGATGCCGAGGGGAAATTCATAACAGCCAGGTTTTTGAATCTGCCCGCTTATCTGAAAGATTTTAGTTCCACGATTTTTTGGTTTTCCTATTCCTTGGTACCATTCAAGGCCATTATTGACGATATGGACAACATTGCAGAGCGTCTCGACATTGTTGATGATTGTAGGTTTATTATAGAGGCCTTTGGTTGCAGGAAATGGCGGTTTTAGGCGGGGAGTTGCCCTGTAGCCTTCTAAAGAATTGAGCTGCGCCGTCTCTTCACCAGCTATATAGGCGCCGGCGCCGGGATGAACAATGATGTCTAGGCCATCAAGATAGTCTTTAGCTTCATCAACTGCAGCATTTAGGGTTTCTAAGCCTTCAAAATACTCGCCTCTGCAGTAAATAAATGCCTTTTTTGCGCCTATGGCATAGGCTGCAAGCATAATGCCTTCGAGTATCTGATGGGGATCCTTTTCTATAAGAAGACGGTCTTTAAAGGTCCCAGGTTCGCTTTCATCAGCATTGCAGACGACATACTTATCGATGGATTCACCTTTTGGTATAAAGCCCCACTTTACTCCCGTCATAAAGCCTGCGCCGCCGCGGCCTCTGAGCTCTGCATTTTTAACAAGTTCGATAAGCGCATCTGGAGTAAGAGTCTCCTTTGCTTTTTTTATTGCCCTGTAGCCGCCATTTTTAAGATACGTTGCAAGCCTTCGCTGCTCAGGATCATTCGTATAGCGCATAAGCACTCTCATCTCATCCATTTGATGCCTCCTCGATGATACTATCAAGGTGATCTACAGATACTGGGCCCACTACTTTTTCACCTACAATCATCATAGGAGCTCTATCGCATGCGCCGAGGCACTCTGATTCAATAAGGGTTATGTCTGTTTTGTCCTTAAGCTTAGCTTTCAGGCATTCTATCACATGGTCGCATCCTCGAAGCATGCATGAGGCATTTTTGCAGACATGAATAATATGTTTTCCTACTGGCTCTTCAAAAAACATATCGTAAAAGCTTGCAATAGCCCGCACTTCGTCTTTATCAAGGTCGAAAAGTGCGGCAACTTCCTTTTGAATGTCTACAGGAAGATATCCTACCTCCTTTTGTGCAAGATGCAAGGATGGAATGAGAGCAGACCTTTTTTGTGGATAGCGTTTTTGCAGCTTGCGTATAGCATCTACTGTTTCATCTGAGAGTTTCACCTGTCGACATCTCCTAAAATAGGGTCAATACTTGCAATTGCAACTACAACATCTGAAATAATGAGGCCTGGAAGAATTTTTTTAAGCACCTCAACGTGTGGAAATGATGGAGACCGAACGCGAACTCTATAGGGCTTGTTTGAGCCGTCGCTTTCTACATAGTAGCCAAGTTCTCCTCGAGCAGATTCTACAGCGGTATAGAGTGATCCTTTTGGGGGATGAATGCCCTCAGAAACTAATTTAAATTGATGAATCACAGCCTCCATGCTTCTTGCAAGTTCAGAGCGGGGAGGGAGGGCGACTTTTCGATTATCTACAATAATAGGTCCGGGAGAGAGGCCGTCTAAAACTTGCTGCACGATGGAGATGCTTTCTTTCATCTCCTGAAGGCGTACGAGATAGCGAGCGTAGGCATCTCCCTCTTTTTGGGTTGGAATGTCAAAGTTGTATGTTTCATAGTCGCTATAGGGGTATGCCTTGCGGATATCATAGGCTACGCCGCACGCTCGAAGGATGGGGCCTGTGCACATGTATTCTTCAGCGAGTTTTTTGTCGATGACTCCAACTCCTTGAAGGCGCTCGCACCATACGTAGTTATCTGTAAGGAGATTCTCTAAATCTCGCAGTGCTTTGGGAAGTTCTTTTAAAAACTTTTTTGCAGCTTCTACAAAACCATCGGGCAGATCTCTATTGAGTCCGCCAATCCTCCAGCAGTTAGGAAACATGCGAGCACCTGAATAGCTCTCGATAAGATCTAAAATTTTTTCCCTTTCCACAAAGGCGTACATAAATACTGAGCTCATATTAAGCTCTAGAGCACTTGTTCCAAGCCAAAGTAGGTGAGAGGCAATTCGGGCAAGCTCCTGGAGCATAACGCGTATTTTTTGCGCGCGCTCTGGAACTTCGATGTTCATAATCTGTTCAACCGTTTGAGCAAATGCATGCTCTTCTGCAGGTCCTGATAGGTAGTCAAGGCGAGCGATGAGGGTAAACATCTGCAGGTATGTGCGCGTTTCGCACTCTTTTTCAACACCTGTATGGAGGTAGCCAATAACAGGCTCGCAGCCTACAACAACTTCGCCATCAAGCTTTAGCTTGAGCCGAAGCACACCGTGGGTTGAGGGATGCTGAGGCCCTAAATTGAGCTCCATAATACTGTCTGTGCTATCATCTAGCCGTGTGAGATCTCGTCTATCTAACATAGGGTATTATTTCCGATGGAACTTTTGGATGTACATCATGTTTAAATTCTACGGGCTCTTCAGTAAGGGCATAATCTTTTCTCAGAGGATGGCCATGCCAGTCATCTGGCATCAAAATCCGTGCAAGGTCGGGATGCCCTGTTATATGTACTCCAAACATATCCCAGAGCTCTCTTTCGTACCAGTCGGCTCCTTCCCAAAGCGCTGTCACTGATGGAATGCTTTCGCCTCTTTGTATCGAAGTTGTTATAAATTTTCGCTCAAAAGTATCTGGATTATGGAGCAGGTATAAAATCTTTGTATGCGTGATATAATCTACCGCCGTAAGATCCATGAGGACTCTAAAGCCTGCTTCTTTTTCGCTCTTTAAGGAGTCTAAAAGATTTGTTTTTTCTACTTCACTTGACAACATGTTTATCTCGAAATGGCGTTTCAGTTTGGATCTTTTTTTGAAGAAGGAGGAGGCCGTCAAGGAGCGCTTCTGGCCTTGGCGGACAGCCTGCAACATACACATCAACAGGGACGATTTTGTCTACTCCTTGTATGATGGCGTAGTTATTGTAGATGCCGCCTGACGATGCGCAGTCGCCCATCGCAACAACCCACTTGGGCTCAAGCATCTGATCGTAGACGGTTTTTAGGACAGGGGCCATCTTTTGGCTAAGCCTTCCAGCGACGATTAACACATCGCTTTGACGAGGCGATGCGCGAAATACCTCTGCACCAAATCTTGCAATATCGTAGCGGCTTGCAGCCGTTGACATCATCTCAATTGCACAGCAGGCAAGGCCAAACTGGGCAGGCCAGAGAGAATTTTTTCTTGCCCAATTTATAAGCTGTTCTAATGGTGCTACCATAAATGGGGTTTTTTCTTTTGGGTTTACTCCCATTCTAGTCCTCCATTTTTCCATACGTAGATAAAGCCAACAGAGAGTGCTACAAGAAAGAGCGCCATCTCATAGAAGGCAAAGGCGCCAATTTCTTTCCCGACCACGGCCCAAGGAAATAAAAATATCACTTCGATATCAAAAACCAAAAAAATTAAGGCTACGAGATAGTGTCTAAGGGGAAATCGCTTTTGAAGAAGCTTGGTTTCAGTTTGAATGCCCGATTCATAGGGCATAAATTTTGCCGTGCTATCTCTTTTTGTGGGGAATATCCAGGTAACCCCGAGCATGACAAGTGTTACAAAAAGAACTAAGCCTAAGTAGACAAAAACTGAAAAGTATTCAGCCATCATAAAAATTCCTCATTGTTTGCCCTTGTACTGAAATGCTGATTTTTTTTATAGCAAGAAATTATGGAACTACTTGGCAGCTTTATATACCGCGAGAAGGTCAACTTTTTCGCTCGCAAAAATCAACCTCAAATTACTCTAAGGGGTGATGTACGGTTGAAGATTCTCTTTCCCTATTTTCAGGAAGTGATTAATAGCCAAGTTGAACTGGATCCAAAAAAGGATCATGTTGTTGAGGTTGAACGTGGAGAGGGAAATAAGTTCACCTTTACGATCGATCACAAGAAAATTTTTGTAGCAAACATACCCATGGCTGGATAAATATGGACATTAAACCTCTTGATCTTATCAATGACGTTGTACAAACAAACCGCTTTAAACCTACCTGGTTTTTAGGCGGACTATGCAAGGCTGTCTACGTAAACCTTCGAACGCTTTTTTCATCTACAGAGCAAAAAGCAAAATATGTAAGTAGAATGCTGAATGAAAACTGCATGCAGCCGATGTCGCTTCGCTGGTTTTCTCCAGCAGTAATCGAAAAAATTCGTCCGGCTCACCCGCTAGATCTTGCAAAGGGCGCAGCTTCGACACAGAGCGTTGCTAAAAAAATCGCTTTCGGTAAAGCGTATCAAAACTGCTTTGAACAAATACGGGATCCGGTAAAACCTACCGAACCTGTCAAACCTGCCTTGTAGATAAGCAGCTATCTCAGGATTTTTTGTTTTTTCTTTTTTCATTATTTGCTATAGAAGGGGTGTGTAAATCTATGGTGAAATCATGAAAATAAAATTATTTTATTTAGTTACTGCCCTTTTATTGCTCTTGCAATCGCTTGAGGGCGTTTATATCTTGCGCTACAGTACTCTAAACAATGGAGGGCTTTCTTACACCGGCAATACTTTAGGCCTCAGTAAGCGAGCTGGCCAAAATAATCCAGGAACTAGCGATTCTATTGGCGCTTTTATTACTACTGAGCAGCCTCTTCCTGCTCCCGTCGGAAGCTATCCAAATGATGGAACGGCTGCCGGAACAACTTTAAACTACCTTGAAAATAGCTCATCTGCTGTTTTAGACTTGCCAAGTGGAAGTACAGTTCTCTATGCAGAACTTATATGGATGGGAAGTTTTGACTTTTACAGCCAAATCACAGGCAATGAACCAAATGGCCCAGTCACAATCACTACACCGCAACTAAGCACCTTTTCAGTGCTCGCAGATCCAGCAACTGCGCAGAATGCCACAACCCCTGGCTACGGCTGTCCGGGACCATCTCCAACTCCTTGCAACTGCCCCTGCGGAAACTATGTACGCTCCCAGAATGTAACAAGTATAGTTCAAGGTGGAGGTGCTGGTACCTATACAGTTGGCGGTGTTGCAGGCACTTCTGCAGCAGGCGATGACACGCATAATGCTGCCGGCTGGGTATTAGCAGTTGCCTATCAAAATCCCTTGATGTACACATCAAATCTTACTATTTTTGTTGGCTGCGAGCAGGCATCATCAAATACAAATTCCCCAGCTTCAGCTAAGGGCTTTTGCGCGCCGCCATCTGGGTTTATTTCAGCAAGACTTTTTACCTCAGCTATTGAAGGAGATGCTAATAAGACTGGAGATACCATGCTCTTTTCTACAGCGCAGCCCTTTACTCCTGCAGATAGGCTCTCTGGAACGAATAATCCGATTAACAACTTTTTTGCATCGCAGATTAATACACTTCTCCCTTTGACGACAGATCCCATTACAGGAAAGCTTGTAGCACTTGGATCGAGCCAGCTCGATACGCGCGGAAGCTATGGTACGACAAACCAAGATGCAGTAGCCGGTACAAATGTCTCTGGCGGAAGACAAGGGATAGACATAACGAGCATTGACATAACAAGTTCTATAAACTTTAATGATACATCAGCATATGCACAAGGTACTACTACAGGTGATGACTATACGATCAGCTCTGTAGGGATACAGATTCAGGTAGGAGCCCCTATCCTTATAGCATCAAAGCTTGTAGATGGCGTGCTTGACGTAGATAGAAATATTGGCGATACCGTCACCTTTTCTATAAGCTTAGAAAATTCAGGAACAGCAGATGCTTACTCTGTGATTTTTAAGGATCCTCTGGAGTCCGGTTTAAGTTTTGTTCCTGGAACCTTTACCATAAATGGCATTCCTCAGCCAAATCCTAATTTTACGACAGGGGTATCTTTAGGAACAATTGCTGTAGGCGATAGTGTAACTTTAGCATTTCAGGCCCTGATCACTGGATATCCACCTACAGGAATTATATTTTATAATTCTTCATATATTGACTACAACTTTCAGCCATGCCTTGGCAACCTTGTTCCGCTAGAGGCTGGAACAAATCAGGTGTCCATTACACTACCTGATTTTCCACCTCCAGAGTGCTTTACCGGTTGCCTTATACGTTGCTGCAGCAGGATTAAACTTTCCTGGTGTCCGCCACTGCAACCAGAAAGTGTTGTTGCCTATAGGATTTACTACGGAAATGTGCTAATAGCAGAGCTTCCTCCAGAGCCTCTCTATACATACGTTTTACGCTATAAACAGGGAGTAAATCTGCAAAATCTTTCAATTACCGCAGTATATCCTGGCGGCAATGAAAGTGCACCTGTTCCTATAACTTTCTAAAAATACAAACGATATTGACAACTCATGCCTCTTCGAAAGAAGAGGCATCGAGTTTGGATGTTTTAGCTTAAAAAAGCCTTATCTAGTGAGCGAAGCTCTGTTTGAGTGCGGTGATTATTCACCGCTTTAAATTTGAGAAAAAACTTACAAAATTAGCGTAATTACATTAAATACAGTCACTTATATTAAGTTTCAAGGAAACTAAAGCGGCGAAGTATCGCCGCACTCAAAAGAGCTTCGCTCCAAAGGCTTTGCCTAGAATGTACAAACTCGATGCCTCTTCGAATGAAGAGGCATGGAAGGGCAAGATTAGCCTCGTACGTGAACAGTGCGAGGTTTCGATGGGATGCCGTTAGCAATTACTTCGAGTTTTGCTTTTCCTGTTTCCATAGGATAGCCTGCCCAAGTTGTTGGGACATCGAAGTAGGTCGAGACCTTCTTATCTTCAGCTGCAACACCCATGAAGCTATGATCATGCGTTCTGCAGTAAAAGACATGTCCAGTATTTTTGAAGGTCAAACGAACGATTGGATAATTTGTGGCAGAATTATTTTCATCGTTTACATTTTGCGCCTGAGACATGCCGTTAAAGAGATATCCTTCGATCTCATAGCTTCCTCCTGCGACAATCTGCTTAGGACATTCCGTAATACGAGGCCTCCACTCCTTTTTAAATGAGCGATCTTGCGGTGTATAGATCTCCACATCTCCATACCAAAGATTGCAGGAAATAGCTTGTCCTGTTGGAAGAAGTGTTCCTGCTATCGCATAGCAAGGAATCTCTGGGTTAGTGACTGTAGGCTCGTCGACAAGTTTATTGTCTTTTGTAAGCTCAAACACTTGTGTTGGGGGTAAAAACACATTGCCAGATCTGTCTGTAGATGGAGATGCAAAGAGAAGGGTGTTTCCATTTGGCAGCAAAATCGCTGGCGAATCCACTGCGCCGAGCGGAAGCGGCCCTAATTTTGACTCGAGGGTGCCTTGAAGTGTATTCAAATTATCTACAAGTATTTGACCAGTATAATAATCTGTCATAACGCTTGGGATAAAAGTACTTCCGGAGATTGGAGAGCCATAGCGCGTCCCTGTTGAATCATAGAGAAGGCATGCAATTGCCCCAGCTGCTGCTGCATTATTACATTTAGTAGCAGAGCCTGCATCTTGAAAATCATTTGCATCTACAAGGGCAATAGCGCCGGTAAGGTCATTGTCTACCGAAGGTGTTGCTATCGCTGGATAGGCTAAGACTATAGGAGCTTGCAGCAAAAATGGATCTTGTGAAACTGGGTTTGACCCAATAATAAGATTTGTAACTGTCTCCGAAATAGGCGATGTCACCTGAAGTGTCGGCACATTTTGTGCATTAGCAAGTGATGGGAATTTGGGCCCCGCCTTCCATTTGCCATTTGTAGAATCATAGATAGCAATATTCTCTGAGCTTCCTAAGGCAACGACTGTTCCATCTGGACGTAAGAGGTTAGCGCCAAGCTCTTCAAAGCCAAGTACCTGAAGGTTTACTGGGCTATAGCCAGCAGATGACCATTTTCCAGTCTTTGGATTGTAGATTTCAGCAAGTGCATTAGCAGGGAAAGGTGTTTGCTTGAAGAGTTCAGGATAATAATACCACCCTGTAAAGGCATCTTTTGTAAATACTTTGCCTGAAGGAAGAAGAATCATCCCAGCTTCGGAGAATAAATCCTTTTTCGTCCCGGCGCCTGTTTCTGTCCAGGTAAGGGTATTAGGATCGAGAATAGCTGTCTGTTTGTTAAACAGATTTCCAGCCATAAAGCGTCCATCTTCTAAGACAGTACTTGGGGAATCGCCAAAAGGGTTTCCTGGGCTATTGTCGTAGTAGGTGAAAAAGCTTGGGCCATAAATAGTCTGCCAGGTATCGGTTGTGGGATCATAGATTGCTCCCATGTTGGTATACGTCTTATCAAAATCTGGGCCATTATACTCTCCGCCAAGCAGAATGATTCTGCCATCTGCAAGAACAGCTGATGCGCAGTAAAGAGGTGCATAGCCATCTGGAAGAGAGGCAAGCTCTGTCCAGGTGCCATTTTCATAGCTTCCATAAATATCTGGTGTCAGCTTCCATGTCTGGCCTGTATAAGGAGGGCCATTTACGTTTAAGACAAAGACTTCGCCAGTTGTCATAAGCAGGGGGTTATATGCTGCGGCAAATGGTGGTTCAAAAAAATCTGCAGGCTGGTTTTGAATAAGCTGCCAGCTGCCTTGTTCATGAGCATCTGATGATGAGCTTGAACTACTTGTCGAGGCAAATGCACTCGCACAGAGTGCGAGCAAACTAAATACTGTTTTTCCGTATGTCATAGAAATCTCCTAAGATTGCGACCTACAGAACCTACTATATCTTAAATTTTTGTACAATGGTGAGCTAAATATTTAGTAGCGAAGCTTCCATTCGAGTGAAAGTTCAGCATTCGCATCGTCGCCGACATTGGCTTGCGCTGTGATATGCTTTGTAAGATTTGCCTCAACACCCACACGATTTACTTCGTTTGTTACATCTTTTGAGAGGGTAACGATAACGCCGTCAGAAATATATTTTCCAACCTGAACGGATACTTCATTGGGGATTGAATCCTGAAGAGTTGGACGGGTTGTTGATGCCTGGCCAAAGTCTATACGGTCAATGGAGAGTTTTTGTTTAAGCTCTTCGATCAGATCGACAGAATTATTGCCGCTTTTTAGTTTTAAAAGCGATTGTCCAAGCTGGATTCCCTGCATAGGGGTGATGTCTGATGAGCTTTTGTTAAAGAGAAGCCATGAGAGTATCTCTTTTTGAGACATTGCAGGGTTTGACTGAATGACAATGCGTGGGTTAGCAAGTGGGCCCTGCAGAGCTATTTGGGTGCTTATGGCCCCTACATCATTACTTGCTATTACCTGCAGATTGGACTGCTTTAAGAGATCTCCTGCAAAGGTAAGTGCGCCTTGTGTGAGGGTAAAGCGCTTTCCTGCAAACTCAAGAATACCCTTAGAGAGCAGTATATTGCCCTGAACGTCTATATTTTTATTTTGGCCAGTGACGTGGGCATCACCTTTCCAGGTAGAGTCAAGACCCATTCCTACCACTTGACCTTCATTCATTTTAAGCAAAAGATCAAGGCCAATTTTAAATGGCTTTTTAGCAGGTGCATGATCTTCTCCAACGTAGATAATATCAAGTTTTGGGATATCTTTAGAGCTCGCGGGGGAGAGATAAAACTTGGCATCTTCAACATCCATGCTCGCGATGAAATTTGCTTCTTTGAGATTGCCTGTAACCGTAAGATCTCCTGTAGCTTTTGCTTCTGCTTCAGGAAGGATAATGGTAGCAAAATTGCTCGCTTTTCCATCGATTCGATACTCAAAGCGTTTGTTTAGGAGATTTTTTAGATAGCCTGTAGCTGTAAATGTGCCCGCTTCATCATCTTTTGCGGCGGCCTTTTCGATAAGTAATTGATTGTCTTTAAGGCTGCCATGAACTTCAACATCTGAGAAGCTTGTTCCAAGACAAGGGACAAATATTTTTCCTTGGTGAATATCGAGCTTGCCTTTCCAAACGGGAGCATCTTTAGTGCCAGATAGTCCAACATCGAGTGAAACTATCCCTTCAACAAGCTCATCTTCGTCAAGATAGGATGAGAGAAGCGTTGCGAGGTCAAATTCTGCCTCTACTTTGCCTGAGAGTTTATTTTTGTCTTTTGTGAGGCTTAAGTGTGTAGGCTTTCGAAGGCTAAGGCCTTCAATTTCAAGTGCAGCTTGCAGGAGATCATCTTTCATAGTGACTTCGCAAGAAGCAGCAAGGGGAGGGGCATCAAAAAGTTTAGGGTTCCAAAGCTGTAGGCTAGAAGATGCGCATGTGAGGGCAATAATAGGAGATGTTTTTGTACCACTTAGCTCAAAACGGCCGGAAATATTGCCAAAGAGCGTAACGTCTTGTAAAAATGGGTCAAAGCATTCTAGCGGAAGATCAGAAACAGTAATAGTTGCAACATTTGAGGATTTTTTCATCACAAGCTCTCCCTGCAGGAAGGTTTTACCTTCACGAGTAAAGGCAAAGGGGGATATGGTGAAGAGACTATTGTGATATGTGATGGTAAAGGGCTCAAGAAGTGCTACCTCATGACCTAAAAGTCTGCTTTGCATGGATTCAAAGGTGCATGAATTTTTGCTAAAACTTCCAGAAGCAAGAGAGCTAAAATCACCATTTTTACTTTTGCCTGCAAGATCTATGCTAAATTTTTCATTGGAGCTTTTAACTGTTGCATTGTGGATGGCGAGATTTGTGCTGACGAGCTTATCGATTGTAACATATGAATCGATCTTATCAGATTGTGTGATCTTGCATCCAAACTGTGCGCAGGAAATTTCTGGGTGAACAAATTTTTCGCAAGAGAGCCCTAAAGAGGCAGTTTCAGGGGTCGATGTTAAGCTAAGTTCGAGAGACTTTGCTTTTGCAGAAAACTGCTCTAAAAATGGATCTACGCTATTTGGATCTGACTGTATGCTGCCATTTAAGGCGAAGGGCTCTAGTGCTACATCACATGCTCCTTTTAGTAAAAGGCCTGCGATACTAGCTTCAATATTTTTTAGGGCAACATGGCCGTTTTCAAGCATGGAGGTTGCAAACGAGAGGCAAATAGGCAATTGCCTATTTTCATAGAGCAGGGTAGCATCAAGATTTACATCTCCTGAACATGCCGTATCGAAGCTGCATCGCAAACTGCAGGATGGAATGTGCTCACTACCGATAGTAATGTCTGAACTTATGAGCGCTACTGCAATGCGGTTTTCTTCTCTCGTAAATGATGCCTTTAAATTATTTGGAAGAGGAATTGGAGTGATCCGCGAAAGTGTACTTGCATCTTGAGGCTCTTCGCTATCTGCAAGGAGAAGTTCTTCAGAAATTTGCTTCTTTTTGGACATATGGTAGCTAAGAAGCGGCTCAATTTTTTGTGCCTGCATCTCTTCTAGCGCAATGTGCAGCTCATCTCTATTTGGAGCATGTAGCTTGCCATTTGCTGAAAATCGGATAACAGGATTTAGGCTTAAGCCTTGTTTTTGTTTTTTCAGTCCGGAAAGGCTCCAGCTCCCAGTTACAAAAGGACTAGTTTTCTGAAAAAGATCACCTTCGAGATCAAAGTCAAAGGTAATTTTGTCGCAAAAAAGCGAGACAAATGGGCTTCCTTCCGGCGTTTTAAGAAGAACTACTGAGCCATTCAGAGAAGATTTTTCTTCTCGTAGAGTTAAGTCTACATCAATGGAGCCTGGAGAAAGATCGCCAATATGGGGGGAGATATACGCAGTAAGGCTGAGCTCCTCACGACCCGGATGCCAAGATATGCCTCCTGCTAATGAAAAAAAACAATCGACATGAGACTGCTCGCCGTAGTTTGTGATAAGTGGATTTGAATATATTTGTGGAATTTGAATAGCTGAAGCGTGAAGGGAATGGATGCCGAGGTGTACCTTAGGCAGGCATGCTTTGGCAACCGTTTCAGCTTCTTTAATGTCCAAATCTCTGAGGTCGAGGCCATCAATACTGCAGTAGAGGAGCGAAAATCTACCAAAAAGAATTTCAAACCAACTTGGAATTACATAGATACTTTTTGCAGAAAATCGGCCAATATCTGGATGAGCAACCTTTACATCTTCTACCCCAAACATGAAAGGCATTGCTCCAGAAAAAGTGCCAACCTCAATTTTATAGCCAGTTTTTTCTTGAAGTACGGTAGAAAGACGGGTTTTTGCAACATTTTGAACCGCATCAAACTGAAATGCTGCCCAAAAGCCTATAGTAATTAAAAGAAAAAATATAGCAGTGTAACAAAATGCTCTTTTCATCCTACCCTCAACTATACAGCAGATCATCTATTTTAGATAGAGAACCAAAGTGAAATCGGGTGCGGACCCGCGCTGTTGATTTAAGGTTGTTTTAGCACGCTTCGCACTGCTTTTAAAAGCAGCAAGGGCGTGAATCCCCTCCCATTTTTATTAGGTCTGACTCTTAGGTATTTTTCTGTTCTGGTTCCAGCGCTCCGCTTTTTTTCAAATGAACGAATAGTACCTCTTGAGGTTCTCGGCTAAGAAGAGGTGATGCGCTTTTTCTAAGTACAGCAGGGAGCAGCATAGGCTGAGGTGAGGGACTTCGTTTTCTTTCCATCAGTCTCATGTCGATTGTTTGCTGGAGTTTTTGCACCCAAAGAGTGGGCGGCAATTCATCTGTAAGCCACATCTTTTCTGTAGCTGTATTCAAAAGAGTAAGGAGCTTTTCGGCATTATCGTCAGCTATTGTGTAGATCATGTTATCGTGGGTGATGCACCAGGGCTTTTTGTTAAGCTCTCGGAGTGCATCTTTATGCGTAGGTGTAACTGAAAGAGAGTAGGGGATCTTTTGACTTAAAGCCTCAAGGTAGCAGGTAAGATCATTGATGGTAAAGCTTAGAGATATTTGACCAGCAAGTAAAAGATCATCTACTGTTTTTGTCAATAAGTAGGCAACAAGATTTTCGCGAGTTTTAGCACGAAAAACGTCAGAGCATACCACTTTTACAAAAAGCGCTCTTCTTTCAGGAGAATTGAGGTGTTGAATGAGTATTTTGAGCTGCTTTACGTGAAGGCAGGGGGCAATATGCAGTGCAAGTTGAAAGCATTTTTCTGAAGATCCCTCTCTAGTATAGTAGGTAAAAAGCTCATCATAAATTGTAGAAGCAAGCTGGCTAGTTGTGAGGAGATTAGAAAAGAGGTCTATTTCCTTTTCTTCAAGTTGTTCTGTCCAGCTAGGCCCCTTTGGCTCAAGCTTTTTGCCATCAAGCTGTAAAAGATGAAAGAGCACATTCACCATGGAAAGATCGCCGGTGTTTGCAACGCTGGAAGCAAGCGCTAAAAGGAGGTGATGGGTAATATCTTGAATGCTTTCTCCAACCTCGGTTAACCCTACAGCAAATTCAGCACAAGCTTTTATAGCTGCTGCTGCTTGTTTTGGCCGGGGAGAGGTTTGAAGATGCCAAAGCACAAGGGCGCGAGTGAGAAGTGCTATAGGCTCAACTATCTGCTGGGAGGCGACATGGCGAATTACCTGGTTTACAGAAGGCCAATCACTTCCCAGATTATCTGCTTGCGGACTATAAAATGTAGCAATTTGGCACTGTAGTATACGCTTAAGGTCAGCTTCAGAGCCATTTAGTGAGTCTTTTAAACGGACCCTTTGGAGATTATGTACAACATAGGGGATTGAAAGGAGCAAAAGGGTAAGGCTTTTAGTCTCTTTTGCATCAAAGGATGCAGCGAGCAGGAGCAAAAATATTGCCTGTTTGTCATCGTCAGAAAATGCGCTAAATTTTCTTGTGCTTTTGCCGGTAAGTACGCATTCAAGTATTTCCAGGAATTCGTCTATGGAATGCCCTTCCGAATATGTATTAAGGGGTATTTTTTTTAGGACTACTGCTTCTCGCATCTTTTGGGCGCCAAGGTCTTTTGCCCTCTGAACTACCATCGTCCACTGCTCACGAGTCACTGATGGAAGAGCTATAATGGCAGCAAAAAGTTCGCACTCCTCATCTGATAGCTTGCATTCCCACCCGCTTTCAACAAAGAGAGATCCATACTGATCTTGAAGCATTGATTTAAAAAGAACGAAAGCATTCGCTGGGTTAGCATCAACAGCTAGGTAGCTATATAAGAAGGCTCTTCGCTCATCAGCCAGAGCGGCTTGTTCTATCGGTCTTTTATTGATAATAACCATAAGTTCAGAAAGTCTAAGCATGCAAAAGCCAAAATCTTCATCTGAAAGAGTTTGTTCTTCTTTGTAGCTATATAAGACATGAGCATATGAAGCAGGCTCAAGCATATTGCCTGCTATTTTGCAGAGATTTTGCCACTCAGTCCTCTTATTTTGCAGCTCAGACGGCCCATATTGTTTTAATTCCTTCATCCGTGCGTTTAAGAAGCCAGTAGCACCCCGGTCAAAGCAGGTCATAAAGGACTCAGTGCATATGACAGGAAGTTCCTCTTCGGCTTGGTTGTCAATCTCTCGCACATATGTGAGTAGTGCTTTTATCAAAGCCTCTGCATTGTCTTGAGTTTTAGCTGTTCCATAAATTGTAAGGAGGCGGATCACGAGAAACTGTTTATCGTAAAAGCTTGCCGTACGTGAAAGCGTAAGCTCACGAAACTTATCAGTAAGAAGTTTCGGATCTAGAGCTGTTTCGTAGTCTTCAATTATCTTAAAAGTCATAATATTGGGGATTTGAGCGCATAAACTATATAGTATCGAGAGATCTCTGACAAGGCCTTACTAAACTAATAGCTCGCAGCTTATTGCCAATTTATCTACTATGGCGACTATGATGAACAGTAGACCATTTGTTTTTTTCCTCTTTGCAATGAATGCCTTAGTTGGGGCAGTTGATGCGCCGTCAGCTGTAGGAAACTTTGCACTCTCACCTTCTCAGCAGCCAGGTCCACTTCTTAGTTTTGGTGATAACATTATTGATAAGGGACAGACTCAGGTTTCACTCTATGCGGATGATTTTTATTCGAAAAAAAGGGTTGCAACCGATCTCTTTCCAAGTATTTTATATGGCCTTTCAGATAGCTGTTCTCTCCTTTTTACTGCTCCCTGTACAACATATTTGAAGGATACTGCCCCTAACGGGAAAACAGTACGCTCACGTGGCTGGGAAGATCTTAGTTTGCAACTTGAGTACGCATACTTTTCTACAAGGTCGCAAAACTCTACAGGGCAAGCGACGCTCGTTGCTAATATGACCTTTCCTACAGGATCTAGCAGCAAAAATCCTCCTACTGGCTTTGGAGCTCCGAGCTATTTTATTGGGGCGACTTATAACTACACAGCAACCTATTGGTTTACCTTCACATCCTATGGCATAGTTTTTCCAACAAAACATCATAAGACAAAGTTTGGAAACCAGTATCTTTACCAATGTGGTGTTGGCAGAAATATACCAAGCCCAAAAAGTTGGATCTTCGCCTGGATGGCGGAAATAGATGGAAATTATGCTACTAAAAATATAGTAAATGGCCAAAAAGCCTATAACTCTGGTGGAAATCAGATATTTATTACACCATCTTTCTGGGCATCGTCGGAACATGTGATTTACCAAGCAGGAATTGGGTTTCCCCTCACTCAGCACCTCAATGGCAGGCAGAATAAATTCTATTACTCTTTGCTGGTGAACATTAGTTACACCTTTTAGCTTGATAGTAAAAGATTTTATTGTTAGATAGGGTGTATGGAAATACAGGCTGCTAAACCCTCATTTGACTTTATCTTGCCTCGCTATTTTGGCGCAAAATCATGGTCTGTTATAGGCCTTGGACTCAGGCTTATTACAGGCTATGTTTTTTATGATATGCTTCATAATAAAAAGACATTTAAAGAGGCCTGTTTTGGCAAGGCTGTACAGGTTGAGCATTTAAGCCAAGAGCGTGCAAAAAGCTTTTTGCCCTATCTTGCAGCGGCAAGCTATATTCATGCTGGAAAGGATCATTGGATAAAAGGTCTGCTGCATGAAGTTGCTCCTCCGAATCCAAACGATCTTCATCTCCAGGGGATACATTCTACCGCTAAGTTTCTTTTTGATGAGTCTCTTGGTCTAAAAATTGGCCTTTTAGAGACTGATGACAACAGAGTTCTTATCACCTTCGGCGCGCATGAATCTTTTAATGAATTACTAACGGAAGATAAAGAGAAAAAGTCTGCACTTCGGTCGCAGAGAAGTGCAATCGTAGCAAATTATGCAGGCCTTGTACCTGAAATTTTTACAAAAGCCTATGAGCTTGTGCTAGATGTTGTAAACCATCCATCTATGAAAGATAAAAAAATTGAACTTGTGGGCCAATCATTTGGAGGAAGTTTAGCATCTTATGTTGCGCTAAAGTCTGGCCTTGACGCTGTTTGTATTAATCCAATGCCGCTTGGCGGCGGCTTGCAAACTAATATCGGGGTAAAGGCTCTTGAAGAAAATGCACAGCATGTCAGAAACTTTACTATAGAAACTGACTATGTCACAGATAATCACTACATTGAACCCCTAGATCGCATCGCAACCCATGTTCTCGGACTCAAAACCCCGAGCAATTTTGGCCCGAGGTATACGATTCCAACTGCCTACAAAACACGCAAAGAAACCCACTCCTTAGGTCTTGGAAGTTTGATGAAGTATCTAGGCTACGATATCAAAACAAAGCCTAGCGAAATGAGCCAAGAAGATATCCCTAAAAAGGGACATATGAGTGGCTAATTTGCTTCCATGTTTTATCACATTTTTGCCAAACATCTATGCTTGGTCCGCTCACAATGCCATCGCCTGTCGCATAAAAATCGTAGGAAATTACAAGAGTCTTTCCCGATCTTGAAGTTTTAAGATTTTCCAGCTGAAATGATGTGACAGTTAGGCCAGATAACCCGGTAATTTGATCGTGCCGGTTATATATGCCATCTGTATTCAAGCCTTGGAAATTGTGAGAGAGTTTATGTGAATAGCTCTCTACATCCTGCCTCATAACGCTTTCCCAGAAACTATGTACAAGGTGATAGCCTGTTGTCTCTTGATGGCTTGATGCAAATAGAGCGCAGCTCGTGAATGTGCAGACAAACACAGAGAAAATAATGACTTTTTTAAGTAGGTTCATAGAGACTCCTTTGTAGACAAAGAAGTCTTATCATTTGGCAGTGATTAGAGCAAGTTTTTTTGTATCTGTGTAATACGCTGAATTTTTGTTAGATCAATCTGCTCGTTGCTACCCATCGGATCTTTGCCGTTTTCATGATACCATCTGATAAAGGTGCTATAGTCATACACTATGTCTTTGTACAGGATGGGCATTTCAGGAGTGTTTTGTGTTAATGGGCATTTTATATCTGAGATATCTCGCAGGGTAGCGGGCAGACTATCATATTGAGGAATTTGTGCTTTTCTTCTCTGGTATTGAATCCATGGTCCCCAGGTTTGCAGGTGAAAAGCTACTTTTTCTTCAGAGCATGCCTGCTCGATTTCATCGCCAATTTTAGCGATTTCATCATCTGAGAGCGTGATAGTAGCCCTGTAATGCATGTTTCGTACACTAATAGGAAGATTGAACCGGTCAGCAAGGGCTATTTGGAAGGCTAAAGAAAGCTCGATTTCATCTGCAGCGGGTGACATTTTTTTATGCTCTTCAACTTTTTCGTTAACCATGTCCAAAAGCAAAAATTGCTTTGCAAGCTTTTTTAGCTCATCTTCCTCTAGACCGCTCTTTTCGATCTTATGGAGGCGAATCATGAGCTCGATTTCTTTTAGCGCAGAAATAATTCGGTCACTGCATGTGGCAACGCCATGATAGATGATGTCAAGTGCCCTGTTCTTTATCTCGGGGTCTTGTGCCATGCAAGTAAAAGCGTCTAGAATGCGTTTTGCAAGAAGGGGTCTAGTCTGTTCATATTCGTATTCAGCAGTATTTGTAAGTCGAGATAGAAAATCTACTGCTCTATCGAGATGCTGATCGATTGCAATATTTGGAAGTTCATATGCTGCATCATTTGCTACATTCTTCCAAAATGTGAGCGCATCTTCTAGCGTCCAGTTTCTTTGTTGCGCTGTTCTTACTCGATGTTCAAGTATCCGGGTAATCGTTTGAGCAATCTCACTATTTTTGAAGTTTCGCAAGAAATCGGCCAGTTCTCCTATCAGCTCTTGGCGCATTTCAGCAGGCATTGCAGATACTGCCTGAAAGAGTGCCAATCGACCGAACGGATCGCGTGCGTTGAGTAAGGTTGTTGTAGGTGCTAAAACAGATTGGCGTTCATCTACGCTCATAGGAGCTAAAGTTTTAAGAATTACTGCTAAATCAGTAAGATCTATGCCGCCTACAAGTAAAGGCCCTATCTGCTCGATGAGGCTTTGCCTCATATCGCTTGGTAGTTCTGAAAGTGCAGCTAAAACAGCAACTTTATCACCGATGCTATTGGTGCCTATTAGATTCCTTGCCTGTTCTAAGAGAAGTGTAAGCGGCTCTTCATCTGTCGTCGCAACAACCTGAAGAAATGTTGCTATAGAATCATTCCACCACTCATCAGTTTGTAAAAGGGGAAGTGCACGCTTTATGAGTCCATCTCTTCTCTCTGGTGCTGTTTCATAAATTGCCCGAAGGCCATCGCCTCGCCAGAAGGCTACGTCAGTCAGTTGTAAAAGGGGAAGAGCCTTTTCGATGAGGGCGCATCTTTCGCTTTTAGGTATTGCTGCAATCGCGCTAAAAATTTTATTTACGTAGGAGCCTCCATAGAGCCCGGCTAGTAGTTGCTTTGAGTCGTCTAGTACCTCTTTTCGAATTCCAGAAGGAAGTTCTGCTGCAGCTCCCAAAAGGGATGCGATGCCAAGTCCATTTTTAAAGAATGTAAATAATGATCGAGCATCTACAATCGCCTCTGCTCTTTGCTCTGGTGCTATTGTACTAATTGCAGTAAGTAGAAAAGATCTTTGTGGCCCATTTTCACATAGGTTAAAGAGCAGTTTTGTATGTTTTACCGCATCTGATCGTACACCTGGCTCGATCTTCTTCATTGCGTAAATAGCATCAGAGATGTCATAGGGGCCAACCTCACAATCTGAAAGAAAGCTTACGAGGTCTTTAATGAGATCATCTCGCATGTCAGAGGGTATGCTAGCAATTGCAGCAAGTGTTGTGACGCGAAGGGCTTTATTAAATTCCTTATTTTCAAAAAGAGCTATAGCTATTGCTACGCAAGCTTCTCTCTCGTCTGGTGCAGTTTGAGCAACCTGATCAAGAAGCTGCTCATAATCACGGTAGGAGGTAGAGTCTTTAAGAAGTGATGCAGTATGAGCGAGTGTCCGCACTCTTTGATCCGGAGCCATCCTTTGAAGAGTTTTAGTAATACTCCTGCGGTAGTAATCAGCTTCTGTCATCCCTTCAGACACAACAAGACGGAAAAACAAACTGCATGCTGCAAAAAAGGCTATTTTTTGCGTATCAAGAACGTCGGATTCAAGGATTGTAATAATTTTTCTTACATTCTCATCGGGAAAATCGGCATAAAGTTGCTCTTTCATTTCTTGCATGGTCTTTTGGGCGACTTCGCAAGTTTTAGTTTCAGAGATGCTGGGTGCTCGATTAGGTGTAGGTTCTTTGTCCTCTCCCGTCTCTTTTATACCAAAGGCTCTTCTTATGCTGCTACTCATGATGTTAATTCCGTTTTATCACAAAATAATAACGGTTTATAATTAAAAATTCAAATCTTTTAATTTAATTAGTTTTATTACTAAAAAGATTGTCCGATGCTGAAGTAAATTTGAAAGGATGGGTCTATATGCGGGCGTGGATTAATTGGAACGGCAACGTCGAAGCGAAGGGGGCCAATTGGCGTGTTATAGCGAAGGCCCGCGCCTACTGAGTGGTACTGGCGGAGTTGAAGTTCTGGGACATTTTTTTTATAGACATTTCCTACATCGTAGAAAAGGACATAGCCAAAGTCTCCGGCTGTGCGAAAGCGAGCTTCAAAGGACGCAGCAAGAAGAGATCTGCCCCCTTCGGGAATTCTTCTATGATGGAGCGGGCTTACCGTATATGCTCTAAAGCCTCTAAGTACATTCTCTGAGCCGCCATAGAAGCGATCGGGCGGGGGGATGGTGTTTCTTGCAGCACCTAGTATGTTGCCAAAGACCACTTTTGCAGCTAAAGTCAGCCGATTATTGAAAATCGAGCGGTATGCAGAAAGTGTTGAAGTGTGGATTGTATAAAAAAAGCTTGGTGTTAAAAAGTTTGTCGTTGGGGTAAGCTTGAGGTTGTAGGTTTCACCTTTAGTTGGATCGAGCAGGTTATTAGCATTTGACCATTTGTACTGCATAGGCATCTTAAGTAAGTGATAGAGATGCGATCCTTCATAGTTATGAGAATGGAGCCACTCTACGCGAACTCCAGCAAGAAATTCAGTTGTATTGCTAAGTCTTTTTTGGACAATTCCTGAGGCATTATAGGAGCGGGATTTAAAGGCAAGGTTTCTTAGTTTGTCATATTCTGCAACCCATATAAGATCTTGGTCGTGGCCGCGAAAATGGGGCTTTGTAAGGCTAAAGATAACAGTCTGATATTTTTGCCAAAGCTCTGTGCGAAATGTGAGCTTGTCGCCTGAGCCCCTGAGATTTTTATTTTCCCATTCAGCCTTCACACCAGGACCCCAAGGGGTTGCATAGGCAAAGCCGACACCGACCGCGCGATGCTTGCTTTCCTGTACGTTTATAGTTATAGGAAGATTGTTATTTGCAACATCTTGCCTCGATTCTGTTATTACAACGGAAGAAAATAGACCTGTTTTTTCTAGGCTTTCTTGTGTGCGTGCTATGTCAATAGGGGAGTAGGGGCTTCCTTCTTTGTAGAGAATATATTTATTTATTGTCTCATGGCGAACAGATCCCGCACCTACTATTGTTGTTGGGCCAAACGAAAGCTTAGGTCCAATATCTACGTCAAAACGAAGGGAGATAGTATGATCGGTTGTATGGGCAATAACTTCCCTTTTTTGAATAAAGGCAAGGCCATAGCCCTCTTTTTTTAAAAGCCATAAAAGCTTCTCTTCTGCATCTAATACTTTTTTTGTTGTGATCGCATCTCCAATTTTGAGGCCAAGCTCTTCCGCCTTTACTGGAGCATTCGATGAAAACGCCTTGAGCGCATATTTTGGACCAAGATCTGCAATGAAGACAATACGATCACTATTTTGTATCTGATAGCGAATATTTGCACTGTAATAGCCGTAGTAGTGTGCGAGGTCTTCAAATTTTTCTACATCATGCTGCGCACGTCTTTTTAGGACAGATTGTGTAGGAGTGCCTCCGAGTTTTACAGTCTCAGAACTAAGCTCGAAAGCTTTCTTGAGTGTTTTATCGCTGCAGGTAAATTCTGTTACAAGCGCAGATAGAGCTGACATTTGCATGCATGAAAGCGCAAGTAAAAGAAGTGGCCGAGGCATAGTTTTTCCTTCACATTGTCTAGACAGGATGCTATTGTAGGAAATATCGTGATTTAAGGAGATGACTTTTGCTAACTACCGATCGACCGATAAGTAAAAAATGCTTTGAAAAACTCTCGGAAGTGATACCGGGAGGCGTAAACTCCCCAGTTAGAGCCTTTAATGATCTCGATATGGTACCCATCGTTGCAGAGTCTGGAAAAGGGGCCTATGTGTATGATGTTGATGGCAACAGCTTTATTGACTACTGCATGTCCTGGGGTCCGCTTATCCATGGTCATGCCCATCCGAAAATTATTGATGCCTGCATTGAACGAGTAAAAAAGGGAACCTCATTTGGTCTCACAACCCCTATTGAAGAAACCCTCGCAAGGCTTATCACAAAGTGTATGCCCTCTTGCGAAAAGGTCCGCCTCGTAAACTCCGGTACAGAAGCGACTATGACAGCTGTTCGCCTTGCGAGGGGCTATACAGGCCGTCCTCTTGTGATCAAGTTTGCAGGTTGCTATCATGGACATGCAGATCATTTTTTACTAAAAGCAGGCTCTAGCGTATCAAAGCTTGCAGAGTCATCATCAAGCGGCATACCGCACGATATGCTAAGCAGTACAATTTGTCTTCCATATAATGACGCTGAGGCGTTTTCAAAGATAGTAGATAATCCTGAAGTTGCTGAGAACCTTGCATGCGTTATTTTAGAGCCTATCGCTGCAAATATGGGACTAGTTCCTGCTACGCATGAGTTCTTGCAGCTACTGAGATCTCGCACAAAAGCATGCGGAGCACTTTTGATTTTTGATGAGGTTATATCTGGCTTTCGCGTAGCTCTTGGCGGTGCTCAAGAACTCTACGGCATAAAACCAGATTTGAGCTGCTTTGGCAAAGTTATGGGAGGAGGCTTTCCTGCCGCTGGCTTTGGAGGACGAGCTGAAATTATGGACGCTCTTGCACCTCTTGGAGGTGTGTATCAAGCAGGGACGCTCTCTGGTAATCCTGTGGCGATGGAAGCGGGGGTGCAGGCTCTAGAGCTTTGCCAGGAGCCTGGTTTTTATGAAAAACTCGATAAAAAAGCAAAAATCATAATCGAGCCCATTAAAGCGTTTGTTCATGAAAGGGAAATGCCATTTTGCATACAAGCGCAAGGCTCACTTTTTACCATTTTCTGCGGCGTGAGGAATGTTCATTCTCACGATGATGTCAAGGCGCAAGACCAGCAGCTCTTTAAAAAGCTGTTTGTGCATATGTTTAATAAAGGGATTTATATGCCTCAAAGCCCTTATGAAGCCTGGTTTGTTTCAATGGCGCATAGCGAAAAAGATCTTGAATACACGCGAGATTCGCTACTTGAGTTCTTTGCCCATATTGCCCCCAAAAATCTTTGCCATCTTGCTGTATTATGAAGTATCTACTTGCCTTTTTACTTGTTACGTCATTTGCTGCTGTCAACTTTCCTAAGGAGGGGCCAAAACGCCTTGGAAAAATCTCTCTTGCCAATAGAGATGAAGCAATTAGCGAAGCTACATGGATTTATGTTAACACCGCCCTTGCAGAATATAAAAAAGAAAAACCTGCTGCTATCATTTTAGAGCTGAACTCCCCAGGAGGGGAGGTTTTTGCTGCAGAGCGCATATCAGATGCGTTAAAGGAGATGGATACCCAGTATGGCATTCCTATAATTTGTTATGTAGATAACTGGGCGATATCTGCCGGTGCCCTTCTTGCCTATAGCTCGCGCTACATTGTCTGCTCGAAAGATGCAAGCATGGGAGCTGCAGAGCCTATTCAGATGGGGGCAGAGGGCAAGGCAGAAACTGCATCTGAAAAAGTAAACTCTGCCCTTCGAGCAGACTTTGCAAACCATGCTAAATTTTTTGGAAGAAATCCCTATATTGCCGAAGCAATGGTAGATAAAGATATCATCTTAGTCGAGCGGGATGGCTCTATCAGTAAAGTAGATGAAGTAAAGCCAACAGATGTCGTGATCAGCCCTAAAGGAAAGCTTCTTACTCTAAACGCTGAGCAGATGATTCAATACGGCGTTGCAGATATGCAGATAGCGCCTGAGAGTTTGCCGCTTTTGACTCCTCTTGAAGAAGAGTCTGGAATCTATCCACTTTCAAAAAGTGCGCTCAGGCAAATTCCTGCATTTAAAGATGTTGAGGGGATTGAAATTCATGAATTTCAGATGAACTGGCAAACAAAATTTTTGGCCCTACTTGCAACACCGGCAGTCTCATCGCTTCTTTTTATGATCCTCTTGGTATCCTTGTATGTAGAAATTTCATCCGGTGGTTTTGGCGTCGCAGGTGCTGCAGCCTTGATTTCACTTTTTCTTGTGCTTCTTTCGAGCTTTGCACTTGAGGCTATTACGATGCTTGAGCCAATACTACTCGCCTTTGGTCTTTTACTCGTTGGACTTGAGATCTTTTTCTTTCCAACCCTTGGTATTCTTGGAATTATTGGAGCGCTATTTGTGATCATGGGGCTTGCAGGAATGCTGCTTCCTGGAATAGAGTCGGTCTCTTATGAAGAGCATTCGTTAAATGTGGCAGGTGAGTATGTACTTTCTCGCCTTGCTTGGATTTCTGGCGCATTCCTTGCTGCTGGTGCTATTATTTTGATTTTAAGTAGATATATGTGGCCAAAAATAGGCCTGGCAAAGCGCCTTGTATTATCAGACGATATGAGGTCAAAAGCAGCAGTTGAAGGCAACCTTGCCCCAGATCTTACCTTGCAAGTTGGCTCAACTGCTAGGGTGGTAAGTGCGCTGCGGCCAGCTGGTAAAATATCTGCTGATGGAGCTGAATTTGATGCGCTAAGCATTGGAAGCTTTATTGCTGAAGGACAACAAGTGCGCGTTGTCCGCATAGAGGGTGCAAAAGTTATTGTTGAAGAGGTGTAATGGCATATATTTTTCTCATACTTGGATTATTTTTTCTTTGGCTTGAATTTTACCTGCCAGGCGGCGCCTTTGCAGTAGCTAGTGCAATTTTCATCTTTGCTGCGCTTGCTACCTTTTTTTCAACTTCGACGTCGGTGGTTGCAACGACACTTTTTTTTGTGGCATGCTGCATAGGAATCTTTGCCACAATACGTATAGCCATTAGCCGTATTAAAAAATCTGCAAATAAAGACACATTCTTCCTTTCAAAAGATCAAGAGGGATACACTGCCCAAGATCTCCACGCAGATATAATAGGCAAGCAGGGAGTGACTACAACCGAGTGCGGCCCATCAGGCTACGGCCTCATCGATGGCAGAAGATATCCAATCATCTGCAGAGGCCCATACCTTGATAAAGGCACCCAAATCGAAGTAATAGGCAAAGAACTTGGCAATTACATCGTCCGAAGCAAATAAACGTAAGGACCCGTGCACGGCTGGCCCTCATCTTACTGCTTTTTCTTTGCTACTATCGCTGTATTTTTCAGATACTTTACAGTGATAGCAGGGTCTATTGCTACTTCTGCTAATTGCTCTGTCAGCTGCTCGAGTTCCGCTTCATTTCTGACCTTTTTGGAGACTAAAAATGTTTTTGCGGCCTTCATAGCAAGAACCGGAATTTCTTTAGTATACTGATCATCCAGCGCTCGCTGAAACGTATGTTGAGAAAGTTCTGCGTTTAGTTGAACAAAATGATTTTTTAGTGTTTGGCCAATGCCAAAATCTGCATGAATGCCTTCAAGTGCCTGAACATCTCGAGTAAGCTCTAGCCAATCTGCATAGGCCTTCACATGAGCTCGAGTGCGATTTGCATCATTTGTAATGCAATGTACTTTGTATACATTGCACTCCTCACAAATAAGCGCCCCCCGCTCCTCTAAAAACTTATCAAAAAGTATCTGTATCGTGGACAGGACCTGTTCTTTTGGAATATAGGCTAAAACCCAGCGAAGGAAGATAACATCAAACTTTTTGCCTTGTAATTCTGGCAGGCGA
This sequence comes from uncultured bacterium, assembly GCA_964462925.1. Classification (GTDB taxonomy): domain Bacteria; phylum Chlamydiota; class Chlamydiia; order Chlamydiales; family FEN-1388; genus SZAS-7. Next base: position 39,657 of record CAYWZU010000001.1, on the reverse strand, counting down.
TCAATGTCTACTACGGACCCTGCGATACAGGTGGCATCTGGCAATATCTTTCTAAGAACATCAATATTTTCAACGCTACTATCAAGTGCAGTATAGTTTTTTTGGCCAACTTGCTCTGCAATCCACCTGCCTATCTCGCCTGTTCCGGGGCCGATCTCAAGCACGCTAGCTGCTTGGTGCAAATTTGGTTCTAAAATAGCTACTGTGTTTTTGTTATAAAGCTCATTTAGTCTTTTAAGCCTTTCTTTTTCGATTGCTGATTCATCAGAAAAAATGTAGCGGCAGCTGCCAGTTTGTATTGACATGGTGATCCTTTTGGTAAGTAAATACTACCAATAAGAGTATCACTTATCTGAGTGGCTGTTTACCGCAAGAAATACGGTAGCAGAGATCTTGGCATCCTGCTTTTCACTTGAAATTTAGGGTAAAAACAACCAAAATCAAGCTAAAAAAGGCCTCTTCTTATGGAATTTTCGTTTTTGTTGATACTGCTTGCTATTATCGCATTTATCTTAGTGGTTATCCTTGGGCGATATATTAGCCTCTGGTTTCAGGCACTGGTTTCTGGGACGCCGATTTCACTTTTTAATATTATTGGGATGAGTTTGAGGAAAATTCCTCCTCGTATCATCGTCAATGCCCACATTAATGCCTATAAAGCAGGCCTTAAACAATTTAACGTCGCAGATCTTGAGACGCACTATCTTGCAGGCGGCCGTGTTTTAGATGTCGTTGCAGCACTTATTGCCGCAGAAAAGGCAAATATCCCTCTTGATTGGAAGAGAGCTACTGCAATTGACCTTGCAGGCCGCGATATTTTAGATGCCGTACGCACATCTGTAAATCCAAAAGTCATTGACTGCCCAGATAGAAGCCGCGGAGATTATATTACAGGTGTTGCAAAGGACGGCGTTCAGCTTAAATGCCGCGCCCGTGTCACAGTACGTACAAATATAGCCCAGCTTGTTGGTGGAGCTACCGAAGAGACAATTATCGCAAGAGTCGGCGAAGGCATCATAGGAGCGATAGGCGCCGCAGAAAACCATCTACTCGTTCTTGAAAATCCGCAGCTTATCTCTAAGCGCGTGCTTGATAAAGGCCTTGATGCGCAAACTGCCTTTGAAATTTTGTCTATCGATATTGCCGACATTGCAATTGGCGAAAATATTGGGGCAAAACTTCGTGCTGATAAGGCAGAGTCTGATAAGCGCATTGCTCAGGCAAAAGCTGAAGAGAGACGTGCTATGGCAGTTGCCGCTGAGCAGGAAAATAGCGCCAAAGTTAAAGAGATGGAAGCAAAGTACATCGAAGCGCAAGCTGCAGTTCCACAAGCTATGGCAGATGCTCTTCGCCAAGGAAAGCTTGGATTTATGGACTACCTTCGCATGGATAACCTACAGGCAGATACTCGCATGAGAAAAGAGCTTGGCGGCCAGGGAGCAGCACCTTGAACGCTGATGATCTTTTGTCACTAGTCATCGCCATTATCGCTGTGATTTATAGCTTTATTTCTATCGCAAAAAATGCAAAGCGTGAAAGAGAGCGACAGCATCAAGATGACTACTATGACGAAGAGGATGAAGAAGAGGAGGAAATCCGGGTCCCTCCTCCAGTTCCGAAGCCTCAAATCGTCAAACAAGCTACACAAGAGAAAGAAAGTCCCTACGAGTTTCACACAAAGCTCGATGACTACGTCTCTTCTCTTCAAAATACTGAAGGCGCTGTCGTAAAGTCAAAGAAGAAGGCAAATATTCATGAACTTATGAAGTCGCTTCCCGATAAAAAGCTTATCTTTTTGTCCTATGAGGTGTTTTCACAGCCTGTAAGTAACCGTAAAAGCCCCTTTCCCTGGAATGGATAGTAAGCCGCTTGTTGTAGCAGTTACAAAAGGCTTTACAATTGATGAGATAAAAGCTCTCTATGACAAATGCTATCGCCATTTTGGCGAATCTCGCCTTCAGGAGGCTGAGGCAAAAATGGCAAAGCTTCCGCCAGACTGCAAATGGCATTTTATTGGCACCCTTCAGTCAAAGAAAGTTTCCAAAGTAGTAGGCCGATTTGTTCTTATTCATTCTGTAGATAGTGTTGAGCTTGCTGAAAAGATCTCAAAGGCATCACATCTGATGGGCATTTGTCAAGAGATTCTCCTGCAAGTAAATATCTCAGGAGAAGAAAGCAAACATGGCTTTAGTGTCAAAGAGCTAGAAGATGTGTTTCCTTTCTTAGTAGAGCTCCCACATGTAAAGCTTAGAGGCCTTATGACCATGGCTCCTAAAGATGATCCAGAATCTGCAAGACTTTGCTTTAGCAAGACAAAAGAGCTTCAAGAATCTTTGCAAAGTCGCTATGCCCTTTTGCACTTTTCTGAAACCTCTATGGGAATGTCTGATGACTATAAAATTGCAATCGAATGCGGCGCCACAATGCTGCGCCTTGGAAGAGCTTTAAAAAAAGGACAATATAATGAAAATGTTAGCTAAAATAGTTGCAGCAGCACTAGCACTTATCCCAATGGAGAAAATTATGAGTGAGACTGTAGAGAAAGAGTCGATTACAATCATAGGAATCGCCTGCAAAACCTCTAACGCTGTAGATGCTGCATCTGTAGACATCCCAAAGCTTTGGCAACGCTTCTATGCTGAAGGTACGGCTCTAGCAATCCCAAACAAAATATCTCATGATGTTATTGCCCTGTACTGTGATTATGAAGGCGATTTTACAAAGCCCTACTCGCTTGTTATCGGCTGTCCAGTTTCATCAAAAGAAACAATCCCCGAAGGCATGGTAGCTAAAATAATCCCAGGCGGGACTTACGAGCGATTTTTAGCAACAGGGGAGTTTCCCGCAAGCGTTGTAAAAACTTGGAATACTATATGGACTGCCGACCTAAAGCGCACCTATACTGGCGATTATGAGCGCTACGGCGAAGCCTTTAGCTCTGGTACTTCAAAAGATGTCGAAGTTTTTGTGGCAGTGAACAATTAATGGGCGCTATTCCAGATTGCCGTTATGGCCCGGACAAGCTCTCCTCGTTCCTTTGTTGTAAAGGGGCGAACGTGAGGGTTACAGTCTGGGTCTTCTGCAAGCTGTGGAGACTCTTCAAAGAAATCTGCCTCATCAAGCTTTATGGTGTGTATTTTTGATGAGGGGAATGCCTCTTCTTTTTCTTCTTCGATGAAAGCTCTTACGCTTTGCTCAAATGGGATAAGGGTGTCATGTTCTGAATAGACACATACAAAATTTCTCGTATGGTTCTTAAGATCACTTTCAACATCAAACGACCAGTGAAGTCCTCTTGCAAATTCTGCAAAGAAATTGGAAAAAATGGGAAAAGTTGCTTGAATGAGTTTTGTCATCGAGCGAAATGAGCGAATAGATACAATATCGTAGCTATGCTTTGAGCCTAGTTTTGTTGCAATAGCTGCGCCTATGTCAGATCCTGCTAGGATAACTGATTCTTTAGGGAGATTGCATGATTGTATGTATGCATGGGCATCTTCAAGCATAAGCTCTTCTGTTTCTGGAAACCCTGTAGATGTGCCTGTGCCTCGGTAGTTTATCGCATAGACGTTTATGCCAGCTTCCAGATGGAGCTTGCCTAAAAAATCGATCGCGCTTTGCCAGATTTCATACTGTCCTGGAAAGTATATGAGAGAGCGTCTTTCAGGATTTGTTACTAATGTATGTACCAGGCTGATAGTAGAGAGAGAGGCTTTTAAAGATGTTGGAAAAGGGCTTTCTGTAACAATGGACCCTTTTTCTTTAAGCTTTTCTATTTTATGATTTGCAAAATCGCGATGTTCATCGCCTGTAAGCTCGTTGAGAGAGTACATGTATACCCTAGCTACTAAGGCTCTAAAAAGTCCTCTTAAGCAGCATGTGATACCTCTTTTTACATGTAAGAGCCCATTTTCTAATAATTCAAAAGCAGCATCGACAACGCGTGCTATTCGCACTGCAAGCTCTGATGCCTTTTCATAGGAAGTAATAAATGTCCATTGAACTTGTGTACTTGCTCTGTCGATATAACTACACATAGGCAATACCTCATGGGAGGGTGAATTTTGAATCTCTGCTCTTTTTACAGGCTATTTTGTGCTCTTTTTCTAACCAAAGGACAGTGTCTTTAAGAAGGTCTTGTGTATTCCATGATGGATACCAGCCAAGGGCCGTAAGCCGCTTTGTATCGAGAACTCTTCGAGGAATATCATCAAAGCTTGTTACATCATAGATGATTTTTTGCTCAAACTTCAGGTGATGTCTGATGTACTCTGCAAGAAGTTTTATATTAGTATCTCTGCCATAGCCGATGTTAATAACATCATCTTCTAGATCTTGTTGTGTGAGTAAGAAGACAACTGCAGATGCAAGATCATCAACATGGATAACTTCGTAAGATGCCTTTCCGTCATTAGATACGAGAGCAAAATCTCTATTTTCTGCTTTTGCTTTGAGGATCCGTGCAGAGATGTTTTTAATAGGATCTGTTGAAAATTGATCAAAGCCTGTTGCGTGTGCTCCTGCTAGCAGTGCGTAGGGACAGAGAATAAAGCGTGGATTTTTTAGGCCATTATAGTCTCTACACTGCTTGAGACAGGATAGCTTTGCAATTTGGTAGGGGTTTTTAAGCTCGTCTAATTCAATGTCTGCAAGGATATCTTCTCGAAGGGGAATCGCCGCTCTTTCTGGGTAGACTTCAGATGAGCTGAGAAGTAGCGTTTTTTTTGCTCGTACTGCATAGCTTGCGGCAAGGGCCTTAGCGTCTATGATCATGCTATCTGCGGCGCTCTTTGTGCTGCCGTCAATAATAACATAGTCTGGCATGAAGTCTGTAAAATCAATCGCAAGTTCAGGGGAATAATCGCGAATTTCTCCCATGCCCTCCATCTGCAGTCGATTTACAATGGCATTTTTAATAAAGGGATCTGCAACTACAAGCGCAACTTTTGGCTCTGCCCAAAGTGAAAAAACCTGAAATATAACTACAAAAAGAGCCCTTTTCATCTGCCATCCAAAATTCATGCCACCACTATACCTAAGAGTGGCATTCCAGAAAATTAAAAAACATTTATAGCTGGTAAACAGTGTTTAGCCATTTTTTTATTTCTTGAGTAAATTTGAGTATCTTGGCATTGTCGACTTCGTCTTAAATTTTTACTTAGGAGTGATATGAAATTTATATTTGGATATGCTTTGTCACTAAGCTTTGCATTGTCTGTCTCTGGCTTTGCTGATAATCCAGCACAAGCACCAAGGCTGCTTCAAAAAAAGCAGGAAGGTAAGAAGCAGGATAAAAAAGTGCATGTCGCGCCTCCCTCCAAGGCTAAAGTACAAGCTAAAACGCTGAGAAAGGATGGCGAAACAAAAGCTCAAATGTTCAAAAGGCTCTTTACTGAACAAAAAAGGAGAGATCCCTTAGAGAAGAATTTTGGGTATGGTGAAAAAATCCAAGAGTTCATTACAGCCAAAGTTCGCAATAAGAAGATAGCAGCTAACAAAGGTTCTAAAGGATCCACTAGTCATTCTTCTTCAGACTCAAATTCCCATAACAAAAGAGACGTTCGCAAAAATTTTAAAAACTTTGAAGGGTTTTGGCAGCTCAATTCCATTGATGACTTCGAGGCCCAAACAGTAATCGAATTCTTTATGGATAAGGGCAAGCCTTATGCTAAATTTTATGATGGTACGCAAAATAACCCACGTGAAGTCACTCCAAATGATGCAGCTAATGAAAACCTGCCTGCCTCTACTGTTGGAACAGTAATTCCTGTAGAAGTTCTAGGTCCAAAGTCCATCCGTTTCTTAAATAACGGACCAATTTTGAGTAAAGATGACCTTACAAGTACCTTTAGAATTCAGGATGAAGATCAAAATCTTGCATATGTAATGTTCTGGACAGCGTGGGATGGTACAGGTGATAGCCCTAAATATGGGGTCCATACAGAACTCTCTCGCTTTATCCGTCTTGCAGACAAGCCTGATATTCAATTGAATCGACTTCCATCTCTTGAGCATGATTGGACAAATCCAGTAGAGATGTTTGCCTATATAGCAGAGTATTATGAACTCATGGGTGAGCCGCAAAAAGCTCAAAGCCTCGAGCAAGAAAATTTTATTGGCTGGCCTGCATATGAGGCATTGCAGCAGACTATGCTGACAACGGGCCTTATTCGTGAGGCAGAGGTAAGTACAGCATATCGCGGCGGTAATTATATTGGCGTATGGCGCACGCAGTATCCTGCTGATTTTCCATTAACAACTATTACTACTGCAGATTTTCACCATATGAATCAGTGCAGCACTGTGGAAATTTCTGGCTTTTTAGGCGCTTATGCAGTGCTCAATGGCGTGCAAAAGGTGGCGGCATTTCCACCATCTTCAGTTAGCTTAAGCACTCAGGAGCCTTGGCAAGATGCAACATCTCGTGAACAATACCTTCATATCATCTATGATTCATCAGGTATTTCAGAAAGCTATGATCCAAATATACACGGCGTTGCAACACTTGTCGCTCAACATGGTCCAATAACACCTGATATTGGATACAGAGATTTTATGGCAGCAGTGATCGATTTTGCTATAACAAGTTTTGGCGGTACCACCCATACGGGGATCTATTTCTGGGTAAATAATGAAGATGGTATTTCTGTGCCGGAAACATTTGATGAGCTCCAGATGAGCCTTGCGAATGATGCTGTTTCTCTCATTCCATGCCGCACAAGAACATATGTGGCAAATGGCTTTTCTATGTACTGGAATCCAGCTCTTACTTCCAGTTTGAATATTCCAGCATTTAATCTTAATGATCCCTTTGGACTTGGCTTAGCGCCATTTCTTGATGCAGCATTCGATTATGATATTGTTCTAGAAAATTATCTCGATCGAAGCACTGTCAAAAACATCTTCTTTACTGTGACAGGAAAAGAAGATCCAGAGCAGCCAATAACAAGTATGCTTGTTGATCAGGGATATACTTCAAATGGCTCTAAGGTTGTTTTTAAAGCAAACGATTTCCAGACCTTTCCCGCACCGCTCGTGGATAAGTATGGCACACATGAATGGATGCAGTATAACTGGATATTTGCAACCAATTCGACAGGTGCTGACCCATATGCATCGATTGCTTTTTATGGAGGTATCGTACGTCCTGAATTTTCTGATGGAAAGACTGTTGCTTATCTACGTGTTGCTGATGAATCAGCTTTTGATGAACCTGTAGAGACATTAACAGTCAGAAGTCTTGCTTTTGGCCGCAAAGATATAAAAGCGAAATACTTGAGCAATAATATTGCTGCATGGGCTTCACTCATCGAAGAGCTCAATAAATACCAGCCAGATCGATATATTATAGATATACGAAATAATGGCGGCGGATTTGAATTTTCACAAACTTGGGGGACGCTTTTTGGAGGCGATCGTGTCGGTGCCTACGTCAGAGCAATTGAGGCACCTGGCAATGGATATAGCGATCCAACAGTAATTCCAGGGTCTGGAATTCAGACGGTGTTTCATTCAATACCACCTGCACCGGAAGTCTTGCAATGCGATGAAGCAGCAAGAGTCTTTCCATATGGCGTAGTGCGATCGACTACAAAGGAAATTGAGCTTATTATCCTTGATTCATCACATGCTGCAAGTAGCGGAGATATATTTCCACATAACTTCCTTGGGCCAGATCCAGATAGTACAGTTCATGATTTGGGCAGAAATGTTACAGCACGCATCATAGGAGATATTGATGGACGTCTCTATTCAAGCGCTAAACAGCGAGATGGGCTTCCTATAAATACATTGTCTCATAATCTTGTCGATGCAAATGGCCTTGAAGTAACAGCTACATATATGCGAGCTGAATCGGGAAGATTATATGCAGATCGCAATGGATATTTAGTAAATCCAATGCCTGCAACAGTCCCGAATGTACTTCTTCCTGGCTGGTATGACCAAACGGAATGGCAAGATATTGGAGTAGCTCCTATTATCGAGGCCTATCCACTTGGACTTAGCACGAAACCCGCTCCTGACTATAATGATCGCACCACATGGCGAGATATTTGGTTAGAGCATGCAATAACGGACTAACGCAGTACGTCTAAACAGGGCGCTTCAAAGTTTGGGGCGCTCTTCTCAGTTATTATCTTACCCAGCTAATTTTAATTTATGAGGATCTTTCAAAGCTCCAAGCTTGCCTTGGCCTCTTTGCATAATTAACCACCGAGGCACTGAGCTCACTGAGAGGGTCGAGATAGGGAGAAGGATTAGTAGAAGATAGTCTGCTCACTATATGGCATCCCTAAGCTTGTCATAATACAACACGATCTTCTTCGTCGCCTGATTGTATAGGCATTCTCAGATTTCTCAAAAATTTCGAGTGGACTCAGTGACTCAGTGGTGGTTTATGCAACAACGCCCCAAAAGTGTTCAGAATAATTAATAAAGTCACTTTTAAACTTTATGGTGCAATTATTGTATAACTAATGCTATAATTCTTATTTTATTAATAAGGATAATATGCAATCAGTATGTTTTAGCGGTTTTACACAGGAACAAACTCAGTGGATACAAAGTTTGGGCTATTCAGAAAAACAGGTAAGCGAGCGTCTAAAAGAGGGATTTACCCCAAAGCAGATAGTGGATGGAGTTAGCATCAAAGTAATCCATGATAAAGTAGAAATTGCCGCATATAAGGCCTTGCAGCAGGCTGTCGTTGACCTGCAACTTGTTAAAAAGGATGCAAAAACTGTAATAACTGAAGAGCAATCACGCACGATTCTCCATAGCTATGTAAAATCTGCTGCCCATAAAGTGATGAGGGGAGACGGAGGCTACGTTAGAGAAAGAGGAAAATTTCTTGACGCGGCTCAAATGAAGCCAATTTTAGATAATGTACCACTTATTGTGCGAGATAGAGATAGTAAGCTTACCCACGCAGTATATACATCATTTGAAGCGCTCGTTTCAGCTCTTGATGATCATAATACCTTGGTAAATGGTATTCTTTTTAATGCATGGGGAGTTCCGCATAAAGAAGATGTTTCCCACCTTGACGAAATCAAAAAAGAAGCCGGATACATTGGACCGCTTCGAGTGCAAGAAGAGGTTGCAAAGAAAGACGATGTAAACATTTCGCAATAACCAAGTCTGTATACCGCAACCGTTACGGTATGCTGTTTAAAGGAAAATTGCTACTATTTAAGCTATGAAAACTTCAGATACCTTTTTTAGACATAACTTAGCGTGTCAGGATTCACTTGATAAGATGCGATCGCTTCTTCTGCATAGCTTTGGCATAGATGACTTTTGGCATATTACACTCTATGAAAATGGCCAGCTTGCAAATGTCTCAACCTATTATGAGCAGTGGATCAATTTTTGGGATAAAGAGCATTATAAGGCTATAAACTTTCTTATTGCGCCATCAAGGCTCAAAGAGTCCTGTTTTCATCTCTCCTTTGACAAGGAGTTTGTGTCAATGACCGACTCATTCAAAGATACATTCCCGCAGTATCATCCCTTTATCATGATCCGTAAAGAGCAAAGAGACATTGCCCATATCTACGGCTTTGCAGCAAGAAAGTATATGCCAAATCTTGAGTCATTTTATATAAACAATCTTCCTATTCTCGATAGCTTTCTCAACTATTATGCAACAACAAATCCCAAGTTTACAAAACATACAGATGAGCAGATGGTAAATATTGCTGAGCTTCGAGGGTCAGATAATTTTTATAAGAGAAGTTACGGAAATGATTGTCATGCCGAAAGAGAGCAGTTTTTAAAAGCATTAGGCGTAGATGCTCATCTCTTTACACAAGCACACACACTTTCAAACAGAGAGAGGCAAGTTCTTGCGGGTGCTTTTGAAGGCAAAACAGCAGCTCAACATGGCAAGGAGCTCGGCCTTTCATCTCGGACGATTCAGTTCTATATCGATAATGCGAAGAATAAGCTTGGAGTTTTGTCTCGCGAAGAGCTTTTTGAGAAGCTTTATGTCCTCAAAATAGCTGGTTTTTTCGATGTCTGAATAATTGCTTTTTATTTCAATATTTGTTATTATTCTTTTTTATAATTGGAAATAATAATGAATATTGATCCACAACTCTGCAGTCAAGCATCTACTCTTTGGCAGGGGTTCGATGAACGATTCAAATCAGTTACAGGGGAGTCTCGGGTACTTGAGGAAAGGCGAGCCCTTCATACAAAAAAAGTAGAGGGTGCGGCAGCTCCTATAAGCCGCCAAGAGCAAGATGCAGGAAGCAAAATTGCAGCTTGGTGGCGAGAGCTTCGAAATTCAAAAAAATTCAGCACATTCAATCCTCAAGGCGCACATCCAGACCAATTTCACACCTTGCTCAGCGATAGAAGTGACGTTAAGAGAAAATTTGATCATCAAGGTGATAGGCTGCTACTTAGAGAGCTTGAAGCAAATCCCTGGCAAGGAGAGCTCTTCAGAAGAGCAGATACACACTATAATGCCCTCTCTCTCTTTGCATCCGGCAAGATTACCTGGCAGCAAAAGGCTACGCTTTCTTTAGTTATTGAGACAAGCAGGGTGTTTGGTAGCTATGAGGCTATTGCTCTTTTAAACGAAGATGGTACCGATTTTTCAGAACAAGCAAAACCACTTATAAAAAACTATATTCGATATTTTCCTATACATAGTAATAAGCCCTATATCCATCCTTCGAATGGCTTTTTAACTGATGATGAAACGCGTCTTCTTATCGCACTTGTTCGACAGCTGCCAAAATCAGAGCAGTTTATTTTTAATTTTTTTGAGCAGGTAAATAGTGATGCACATCCTGAAGGATTTCCTACTCAAGATAGTAGGCAGCGATATAGATATTCGAGATTGCTAAAGAGAGATCAAGCAGATTATCAGGGAGTGCTATTCTTTTCTCATGGAATACGAAATGCAATCGGGCTTGCCCACTACGGCAGCGAGGATTGGGTTCCTATTATTCCTCGTCTTGGCGAGCAGTCTATAGATGATGTTGAACTCCTTATGAAAAAGGGAGCAAGACTTACGATAAGTGGAGAGTCATGCACTCTTGGGCTTGTGCCAGCTAGCGTCTCTGTTCATGGTGTTATGTCTTTGTATCCTGATCAATTTGCTCATGATGAGTATCATTCATGTATTGCATCCATTTTAGGAAGCCGCGTCTTAAAAGCACTTGATAGGTCTATCGAAGTAACACGAGAGCATTTTGGCATCCGCTGGAGCAAGGACATCTGGAATTTGAGAGATGGCGATCTAAGCACGCTTCAGACTTTTGATCGAAGAGTTGATGATACAAGTCCGAAATATGTGACGGATCTATTTGCTACTAGCCTGAACCACAGATATGGCCAGCATCTACTTGAAAGCTGCTCTGAAGAGCTGCAACAGGCGCTCGTTGAGCGACCAATATTACTTGGCAGAGATCGTTATCCAAATCAAATTTTGCTTAACCTCGCCCTCGATATTGTGCTCAATAGTGACAAATGGAAGTCCTTATCGATACTTGATGATGAAACGCTCTACTATGGAGCGATGCGCCGTTTGCTCAAAATGGTAAAATATCTTAAAAGCCATGGCCTATTTCGAGATGGGGAGCATAATGCAGACACTTCTAAAGCTCATATTTTAGTGCTAGAGTACTTTGTACGAAGTTTTGGCAAATTCTACGAGCTTCGAGAAGATGATTTTGAGCTACATGTTGAGTGGAACGACTGGAGAGAGCCAGCTACTATTCCAAGCCATCTTTTTCGCGAAATGGATACAATTGCTCAAGATGCCGAAGTCTATCTCCTCAGGGTGAAAAATAAGGAGTTAGAGTGCGCGTATGTAAAATCAGAAGAAGCAGTTCAAAAAAGAAATGAATCCCTTGCCTATCAGTTAGCACAAAACCCGTCTCTTGCAGAAAATAGCGACTGGGTAAAGAATCAGTATCTTTACGCTTGCAAAACTGCAAATAGAGAAAATATAGAGTATTTCTATTCCAAGCAGCTTACAAAAAATCTTAGCTTTGAAACCCTGCATAGTGGGTTTTTACATGTTCAGAGCGTTGATTTTTTTGATTGGCTCGTCAACTTCTCTCAAGTTTTGCAATTAGGTGAAAAAAAGATGCTCTTTCCTCATGACTTTGAGGAGGTCGAAGAGGTGAGTGGTATAGATCCAGACAACTGGACAACTAAGCTCATCGTTCAGCTTAAAGAGAGTAAAGACCAGAGTGCAGAGCGCGAACTAGAAATGATGCGCGAGCAATATGCGCTTTATTTAAGAAGGAGGCGATCTACGCTTTCAAATTAATCTATGACACGCCTCTCTTTGAGAGGCATAGAAGCGATCTGTCAGTAAATGAAGGAAACTTGGCCTAGTAGCTATCCTTGAAGTAAGGAAGAGTTACCATATGGAAGAAGTTAAGATGTGCGGATTATCAACTAATCTTTCTTCTTATCTCACCATTCTCAGTGAGCTTAATGCCTCGGTGGTTAATTATGCAATAAGGTCATTTTTTACTCAGTACTGTTTCAAAAGATGTTCTGCTCGTTCATTTACCTCTAAGCTTTTGCATCTCTTTCTTTAGGGATGTTGAATGTTCTTTAAGCCTGACAATTACTGCATTGAGTTTTTCTTGAGCAGGAAAAATAGTGCGTTTAATCGCTGGTAAGTTCCATTTTACATCCTGCATGTCTTGCAGCGACGTAAAAAGTGCTTCCAGTTCACTTGCTAAAAGGTGGAAATTTTCTTGTAAATACCCACTTCTATAAACAGCGGGTGATCTTGAATTGATTTGTGTGAGGCCATTGATAACTTTTTGGTGCAACTTCTTATATTGCAAGGATTCAAGAATGCGGCGGCCTAAAGATTGCTCTACGAGAGAGGTGATCTCATGAATGCTCTGAAAGAGACTTGTGCAGTCACTGATCAAACCATCGATATTTGCAATTTCTCGATCGCAGGCAAAAATTCTCTCACACGAACGGGCATTTACTGCTAGAGCATCCAACACTCCAATTTGTGATGGGCTTAACTCTATCACAGAGCGTTTTAGTTCTTTTACAGCGTAGTCCATGCCTTGAAGGAGTTCATCACGGTCTGGATATTGTTCTTGATGCAATTTATTGATGCCATCTGCTTCTCGCAAATCTTCCACAGCACCCTCTACATTGCCTGTAATGTATTTGAAAATAGCGAAGTTGCAAAGAAGGCTTATTGCTCTACAGTACTCTAATGATTTGTGCGTGCTTTCGCCTGCTGTCTTCCGCCACGTGCGCCACGGCCCTTCAATGGCCACAGCGTCATCAAATAAACCATGCTCCACATACATCATGAATGCTTTCCTCCAGTATTCAGACATGTAATCAGAGGCAGAAGTTTTGCTGAGATGTCCGACAAAAGCTCTGAGTAGCGACTGAAGATCTCTTAAATCCTGAGCGTCTTTACTTCTTTTCAAGCTCACACCGCACACTCTTTCCCAAAGAGCATTTGCTGCAGATGGTGCACTTTGTGCATAAGTTGCTAATAAAATAGCTTCTTGTATAGAAATGACTTTGTTTTTAATGAGAATATTCAGCACGTCGTAGCCATGTTTTTCCTCGTTCATTTCATCAAGCTTTCGCGCAGTTTCAAGTAGCAGATCAATATAGCGAGTGCGCTCCTCGTGCTCAGTGATATAGGCAGATATTGTCAGAAGAGGAGAGATGGTTTTGGAGTGTATGCCCATTTCATATGCTAGGCTCATGGCCTCTTGTCTAAAGCAATAGTGGCAAAGAAAATGCAAGATAATGCTTTGTTTTTTCCAGTCATCCTGGTGTTTGAGCACGCTTGCTTGATAGTCTCTATCTTTACAGAGCTCTAAATTGCGCAGGCCCTCCGTTATGAGCTCTACAAAATTGTCACTCTCTTCAGGGATGAGTGCATTTCCTGCTACATCTTGAGGCGCTGCATCATAGATGATACGCCCATGTACAAAATCTCCAGCGAGATAAAAGTCAAAAGCTGCTTCTTTATACTTTGCAGGATCTGCCTTGGCGGCTTTTAGCCAATGTATGGTTTGATCATGGCTTGAAGCTTCTGTCCAAATTTTTGCAAGGGCTGCAAGCGCAGGTTTTGGACATTTTTCGCGCACATCTTCGTCATTGAGAAGCACCATTGCAAATTGGACCCACTCCTTTTTTTCTGCACCGCGATCCAAAATACGTGCAACCCTAATGGCAAACTCTGCTTTTAGTACGGGATCCTCTAGTTCATTGAGCAGGCGGCTTCCATACTGTCTAGTAAAGAGCGATACTTTTGCACTAAACCCACTTGCAAAAAGTGGCTCCATAATATCTAAAGCTGCTTTTGCTTTAAGATCTGGTCTGCACTCCAAGTGACGCTGGAGCCCTGCGAGAACTCCGTAATCTTGTGCTTTACGGATATCTGCAGCTGTAACAAATCCTAATTCTTGGTCAGCTGCTTCATTGCTAGACTCTAGAGGGGTAGGGGCAACAATAACCTGCTCAAGATCGTTATCTCTTGGTCTTTGTATACCAGTAAGAGCTAGGGACATGCTACATTCCTTCCGTGATTATTTATTATAGAGCGTTTTTACCTCTTGCAACGTATCTCGCCCAAGGTGAGTTGCAATGGTTTCTCTCGAAAGGCCAAGCGCCTGCATTTCATCCCATGCCATTTTATATGCTGGATAGACGCTAAATGCGAGATCTTCTAAAGTGAATGGCTTTTCTTGGAATTCATTATAAAAGTGTGTGATGTTTTCGATAATAGCTTGAAAACTTTGGACAACTTGCTCATCTTTTAAGTGTTCGAATCTGCCGCTTGTTAAAATGGAGGCAAGGTCGCTTTCCGCGACACGTTGAAGTCGAGAGAGGATGTGGGCTCGCTCTTCTTCGGTGAGCGATTTATATGCCTGAGGATAGCCCATAAGGCCAAGTCTAATGGGGGCAATATCGGGGTTGTCTTTAGCTATTCCGAGCGTTTCATCAAGATCGATTGCTGTAAGAAGGAGTTTATCTCCCTTTGCATTTTCTGATACAAGAAAGTTTGTTTCTTGAAGAGTTGTTGCTTTCCCATCTTCCATTTTTAAAAGAACGCCAAGGATAAAGGCGTCAGCAAAGGAGTTAAAGTCAACCATATCAAAATAGGCAGCACGCTCTGGTGTGTCGATGGTAATATTTACCTCTTTACCATTATACCAGGAGTCAAGGTGAGGAATTTTTTGCTGCATATAGCCGATATCTTGAGTCACAAGATTTGCCGGGTTTGGAATGGGACTTGCTCTTCCTTTTTCATCATCGCTAGATTCCATATCTTGAGATCCGCCGCTTTGTTTTAAAAGCGAACGGCCTACGCGCGGCGTAGTCTCTATATCTTCAATAGCCATGCAGTGAGCAAGGTTTACAAGTCTTTCTTCTCCATCGCATATGGCAATGACAACTCTATTTTCTGTAATTTTTTCAAGTTTTGATTCCCTTTCGTTCTCTTCGGGAGTAAGAAGGGTAAACATGCCATCTTCATCCTCATCGTCTGCAACGTCATAGATAGATTCTGGCGTATGAATTCGCATAGGGACATTTACAGCCACATCTTCTGTGTCCTGGCCGATATAGTAGGCTTGCCTAAATGGCGCCCACTTGCCATCTTGCGTCTTAAAATGGAGAGAGGAATATTCTGTCTGCAGTTTTTCAACGGGCACGAGGAATGCATTAGAATCTTCATCAAATACAAGCTTCAAAGGCAGTTCATCGCATGCATCGATGGGATCATTATACGGAAGAAGCCTTCCATCTTTTAGCTCAAATTCGGTCCCTTCAATGAGTACAAGACGCCTTTTATCGATAACTCGTTCTGAAAATGAAAGCACATGATATGGGTCGATAAGGTAGGGCTTGCCCTCTATTTCAATAAGGGTGTAATCAATAGGTGTTCCCTCTAATCCTACATGCTCTGCCATAATATGCGGCGCGCGAAGTATTGTACTTTCAAGGATGCTTTTTTCCATTCCAATCGCTTTTGCTATTTCGTAGCAGGCAATAGCCTTTTCTGCTTTTTCAGCGCCTGGTTTAAAGATATAGGCTGACTCTAGAGCTTCTACAACATAGACACCGCTGCCGGCTTCACCAGGCCTTGCCATGGGACGGAGGGGGTCTCTTTCACTTACTACCTCTTCAACCTTTTTTGCTGCAGATAAAAGGGGAGATGGGGGAGCATTTTCAAAATCAAAGGAGATTTTGCGTTTGGCGTTGACTGGAGCTTCCGCATGAATTGGGGTAAATAGCTTACTTAATTGATCCGACAAGCCAGGAGTTTCAGTATTTTTGTCTTTAAGTGGGCTTGTCTCAAGTGAACTTGAGCCGCTCCCGGCAGGAGTGATGTTCATGAGTGTACCTTTAAATTGCGGCAAGCTAGTATAGTAAACAATTATAATAATGTCAATTTGTGCCTATTTAGATTATTTGAATTAAATTAAGACCGACACGAACTTTTTATTGGAGACAAACACGGACACCTCTTAGTATGCGTCGTATATGCTCGGGATAAGTCACAAAAGTCATTATTTTTATTTTCTTGCCGCAGCTCGAGCATGTTAGAGGGTCTGCCTCGTAAATTTCTCTGAAATTAAAGCCCCCCACGTTCTTGAAGCTTTTGTTAGTTTTTCCAAATAACTGATTATTAATTGTAACTAATCTTGTAAATCTGGCAGCCAAACTGTCTAAATTTTCCTTTAAATTAAATAAAATAATTTGTATTTATGAAAAAAACGGTGTTTTAATGGCGGATCTTACCCCTGATAAGGCTCTTGAACAGGGTGCACATCTCTATGAAAGCTACTGCAAAGAAACTAAAAAAAAGTCTCCAGCCCAGCAGGATGTTCGCGTGCAGGAGCTCTTTTTGGTTCGTACAGGCGAGCAGTTAGAGTTTGTAAAAAAAAGCAGCTTCAAAGGTGTTTGGAAGCAGGTTGTTCATGGACTTTGTCAGCTTGTAGGAAAAGAGGGGCCTCTTGATGTTCAAAAAAACCTGCAGCTTGCACAAAGAATATTTACTAAAGCTCAAGAAACTAAGCCAACAGAGACTGAAAAGCGCAATCTAAATCAGCTTGCAAGCGAGCTTATAACCCTGCAAAGCGAGCTGCCAGAGACCAAAAAGCATAAAATTGAGCTTAACCCACCCTTTCGCGGGATTAGCAAGGAAGTGGTGCAACAAGCACTGAAACCAGAAGAGGCTCAAGACCTCTTCGACGCTCTTTCAGACCTCATAGAAGGCGCCTTTGGCAAAGACATCTTTACCCCGAGGGAGCTAAAGCTGATTCAAGCAGTTATTATGCAACATCAAGAGAGGGATGAACTTGTATCAGACCTGAATAAATCCCCTCCGAATCTTGCGCGTTTACAATCAGCACTCGGGCAAGTCAAAAGCACAAGTAGTTCAAAAGCTGAACTTTCCTCAGTCCTCAGTAAGATTAATCCTGAAAGATCACCTAGCCAGACCCAAGAATATTCCACCACATTTAGTGAGCTTGAAGGAGTGTTTGGTGAAAGTAGCGATCTTGACACTCTGAAATGCAGAGAGCTTGTTGCACGTTTTGTAAAAGAAAACCCTCAATATAAAGAACGCCTAGAGCCTGTCTTAAAGGCAGTGGTACTTGGCAGCAAAAAAGATGAAATTGAAGTTCGGTCTCAGCTTGTGGAGCATCAAATACGCTCGCAGCTAGAAACGAATGGAAAATGCTTTCTTCGCACACAAGAGATGTATTACGAGCTTACGCTCGAAAAAAATGGAACACTCACACTTGCAGCTTACAACCAGACAGATCCCGATCTTCCTAATGCACTAGTTGACCCCTACAAAACAGAGAGGCAAGCAGCGATTGAGCTTTCAGGAATTAAAATGGATGACTTCTTCAAGCCCACTCTACTTAAGTCATTCGTTTTAGATGGCAACGAAGAAGTGATGAATATGCTGGGCGGAACGCGCGTTCCTCTTTCAAAAACCACTCAAAAACTACTTTCATCTACAAGGTCTGGATCTTTAGCCCAGCGTTCGCAAATGGCAGCACTCTCTCATACAATGCCCGCTAGCGAGTTTCGAAAATTTAAGTGCGAATTAAAGCTTTTTGTTCTTAAGCGTTTTCGTGAGGAACTTGAACAACAAACTTCAACAATGACACTCGGCAAAGCATGCTTTGCACACAGGGCAGGTATGCGGGCAGTGCAGCAGTTTTCAGCAAGCCTAAATAAGCTGCAGTTTGTGCTCCCAGAAGATATGCAACAGGCTATTCAAAGTGAATGCAAAAGCCTAGAGCTTGTACTTGATCGACTAGATGCGCACATCGCAAAGCTAGAGCATCAAGAAAAAAAGCTTATGCCTCTTCCTGTGCAAAGCGAGCCGCAAGCAATTGAAGAGGTAGAGCCTCCCTACACGCATTCACTAAATCAAAGAGTAGAAAAAAAGCCTCAAGGGGAAGTTGCACTCGTGTCAGTAGATACCCTACAAGGCGAAATCATGATGCTATCGATAAATTATCCTGACAAATTAAAAGATTGGATTATTCGCTTCAACGCATGCTCTGCAACTGCTGAGCAAAAGCTCCTTCTTACAAAACGGCTTTTAGACAAGATAGGTGGTTTTATGTGGCTTCAGTATATCAGACTTGATGACGAGATCATTCAAGAGTTTGTCCAGAATGCTGAAGATGCCTTGAAAGCTCGTATCACAGAGATTAGCCCACAAAATAGCAAGGCAATTATAGCTTGCATGAACTCTCTCAAAGAACTTCCAATCACCGGCAAACAGCGCAGGCTGATAGATGATGCGCTTTTTACAAAAGTGGGGGGCCTTGAAGGTCTAAAAAAACTTGGCCCTGTTCAAGACTTCATGACATGCGAAGTTGTAATCAGAGCAGAAATTAAGCAGCTTGATCCGAAGGATTCCAAGGCGATTTTAGCATGCATTTCCCATATCAACAAAGGCTCTTTCCTTCCTGAAGAGCGGCTGCTCCTCACCGAGGCCCTCTTTCAGAAAATAGGCGGCCTTAAAGGGATCGAAGCGCTTACCTACACCCCTGAAGAAGCAAAAACAGCTGTTGAAGTCTTTTCCGATTTTATGAATAAAGCAGCAGATGCAGTCGATATCGATACATATGTTGCCGCAACAGATGCCCGGAGATACCTCACTGTTTTACTAGGTACCCGAGCACTTGAAAGGGCCTTTTCGTTTGTAGACACTAAAGGCCGAATTTTTGGCGCTGATACTCCCTCCATATTGGGCCGTGTTCCAGATAGGAATCTAAAGGAACTTGTAACAACTGATCCATTCTGGGCCGAGCAGCTCGTTTTAATCAAAGAACGAGCCGAAAGTGATCGTGAATCTGATTTTTACTCAATCTGGAACGCACATAGTGTTGCAATGACCCTTACCGACTCTATGGCGAAGGCTATTGTAGCCTGGGTAGATCAAAACCCAGAATTTAAAAGAAAAGTAGATGAATTATGGGTAGAATCCGAGCAAAAGAAAAACCAAACCCTTGCAAGTTTATCCCCTATAGCTCGTCTACTCGAAGAGCAAAAAGCTACCTACTTTCCACCCGGATTTTCTGACCTGCCTCCAAGAGAATATGCGACAGCACTTCTTACCCATGCGTTCAAAGCTTTTCCACCAGAATTTCAAAGCTTTATTCAATCGACAGTGCTTTCTGCAAGCATTTTTTCTAAATCAAACTCAAAAAAGCCCGTTGATATTGTCCCCGTAGCAGCAAAAACAGATGACGGCAAAATCGGACTTTTTTTTAAAGATCAAGGGAATACCCTAGCCCCATATAGCAATCAAGGTCATGATCCTATTAGCTATTCATTAGATGGAAGTTTACTCAATGAAACCTACAACCGGGGAATTCAAACAGATGTAGAGGAAGGCCGTGTTGCTATAGTAGCCACAGCAAAATCTGAACATGCAAACACCCTCAATGATCTAGAAGAAGCAAGAGAGTACATGCAGCTGCACGCCGTTCGAGGTGTACGTATAGAAAGCATGATAAACTACTGCAATGAACACCCAGATTTTTTGCAAACCGAAAGTGGGCGAGCAATTTTCTCAGCACTCATGTTTGAGTCTGATGTTCTATTGCAGGAGATTGCAAATCCAAATGCACGAAAAATATGTGCAAAGCAGCTTCAGGAGTTTTTTAAAAAACAGATTAGTAGCATGGTGCAGCTTGATAATTATAGAGAAGCCTCAAGTATGGTGTTTCTTGCAAACAAATTGCAGCGCTACTTTGATCACGCCGCTGGCAAAAAAGATGAGCCTCGTCTAGTTGCTACAAAAACCTGGCTCGATCTCCTTGAAAAGGTTGTAGGACCAAAATATGCAGAGCAAAGACAAAGTGTCTACGCATATCTCTTAGCAGGTTATGATGTAGGAAGCCAAATTCCAGAAAATGAAGAAGAAAAAAAGCTTCTTGCCTACATGCTTCTTTTACGCCCTTTCCGAGACCAACTCACATCAGAGCAAGCTGATATTTTACTCCTTCCAGATATTGAAAAAAACACTTTGCTACTCGATAGATTTACTGAAACCTATCCCGATCAAAAGGCACTAGCTGACCTCATAAACTCAGCATCCTCTTACATTGGATCTGTCTTTACACGTTTGAAGGGACTACATTTTGCACCCAAAGGCGCTGGAGTATTCGAAGGCAGTATCGATGAGCGTGCCTGTATAGAGCTTGATCTTGCAAGCCACACCATTACAGCTAAAGCCGACCCCACACTTCTTCAGGCCTCGTCAGAGGCCGTATGCTCAAAACATGCTAAAATTCTAAAAAACCATAACTTCACATGGAATAAAGAGCATTTTTTCAAACTTCGGAGCATGAAAAGCAATAAGGATACGTTTATTTCAGACCCTATCCGAAATTGCGATATTCGCATCGCCACCTATGTAACAGAGGTAGATGAGCGAAAGGTTCATAAAAATGAAGTGTGGTTGAAACTTCCTCAGAGTGAATGGGCGAGAGTTCTTGACAGCTCTCAAGCAGCAGAGGTTCTTGGCAATGTTGAACTCGGAAGAAAATGTATCGTTTTGCAAAAAGAAAAAGGCTTAGAGCTCATCGATCCAAAAACCCTTGAGGTTTTGTATAAAGCAGAAGATGGCATGCTCATGTCAGTAGAAAGCCCTCTCCGCTTTTTAGCTAAAGCTCCTGAAAACTCCCCATTTTCTGTTTTTGAATCAAAAAACTGTACATCTTACTGGCAAAATCAAGATGAGGTTCTCACTCGAATAGATTGCTCAAGGCTTGGCGTGTCATTTGTCCGAGAAAATACCGTATGGAAGCTTGCAAGTGATACTGCGTGGCGTGTAGCTGAAGAGCAAACTTTAGATCGCTTCGGGGATAAAACAGGCTTTATTGTACTTGAAAACTCAAAAGGTCAAAAAAAGGCCCTCTTGCCCGTTCGCGAAGTGGGCTCAGATGGTAGGTATATTTTTTCTGAAGATGATCTCCATGTTCGCTATGTAGAGTGCGACATCGTCCAGGAAAAACTTGTTCCGAAAACACTCGAAGCGCGCTACCAGCTTGCTAGAGTCTATTTACAAAAAGAGATGGTTGACGAAGCAGAATCTCTTCTCTTCTCCCCGCTCGCAGAAAAGACGACAGCCTCTCTTACAGATTCTGAAAGGGCAATTTTAGAAGCGTGTGTGATGTGGAAAGAGGCAGCGCATGTTCCACGCGCCCATAGAATACAGATGAGGGCGCTTTTACTTCTCGTAAAAGATAATGCACAATTTCCTTCAAAAGAAGGTGATGGTAAAAACTATCTTAATCATGAAACGCTCGAGCCTATACTAAAAGCATATTTTCGCAAGGCATCACGCACACCGCAGCTACCTATTCAAGATGAGCTCTTTTTGCTCGAAAAGATTCAGCCACATCTTCAAGAGATGCAGAAGGTATGCGCTATTCGCTCTCTAGAGCTTGGCGGCGAGCCGCTTGCTTGTCCTTTTGAAGATGCGAGAATTCAGCCCTCATTTTTTGTAAAACTCCTCGCAAAAGCAGCTCCTATCCTTCTGCCGATCGGCAAAAAAATCCTTGCCCTTCGCAACGTCAAAGAAACACGTAAAGAATTTGACAAAATACTTGAAGCCAAAAGACCGACTAGTAGGGATAAATTGCGCTACACAGTCTTTCGTCTTCAAAAGCGATTTCCATTTGATGAAACAAATCCGGGACCTGATGACCTTAAGCGCTATAGAGATCTTCTTCTCCAGGAATGCCGCGGCTCTCTCTGGAATAGCGGCGTAAGGAGCGGTCTTGTTCCCTTTTTACATCATCTCGCTCACTTTCACTCAGACGAAAAATGCAGAGAATTAGGCGCTGGCCTTTTAGCGCTCATTCCGACAGTGGAGCAGGCATCTGCAGTTCTCGGGGAACCAGTACAAAAAGAGGTCGAAGCGCTAAACCGTGCCAATAGACTAACGAAGACATCTGTTCCGCAGACTCTGCTTCCCGCATTTCATGCTCTGCAGCGAGGAGCTCAAGAGCTTTTATCAATTGGCTATATCAAAGCATCTGCCAAAGCTTCAACATTCCTTCCCAAAATTTTTAACGAGCATTTGAAAAAAGAGAAGCAAGTTGTAGAGCCATCTGAGGCATCTACAGGCATTTATAAAAACAACCTTGTAGGCCGAGAAGATCCTGCACTTAAAGGCGAGCTTGAACGAGCAGACATTGATCTTCAACAAGCAAAACTTGAAAAAGAAGAATTCTCCCTGCTTGATACAAAAGATGTGGCATCAATTGGCGACGAAATCCGCCCTGAACTTGCAAGACAAGAAGAAACACTGCAAGACCTTGAGATGTATCTCGTAGGCAGCATAAATGCCGCCCTATTTGCATCTCCTGTCACAAACAACCAGTTTACGGCAAAGCTTAGACCCTATCCAACTATAGAAGAGATCTGCTTTATAGCAGCTCGAAAAGACTTTGAACGCATATTTGCTAAGCGCTACCCAGAACTTGCTAAAGAAGATTTACAAAAGATACGTGCAGCGGTAAAAGAGTATTTGCAGCAAAAGCAATACGTACAGCAACTTCGACGGGCAAATTCTTTTATAGATATATCTACCCTAAACCAATTGGGAAGCGCTCTTCAGCAGAAAAGAGCCTACTCACTCGATGACGAAAATGCCCTTATTTATCTTGCGCTGGAAACTTCGCAAAATTTTATCATGCGAGAAGACCAGGTAGCCAATATCAGAGAATTTCAAAAGGCCTTAAAAGAAAATCGAGCGCAGGCTCTACAGATGATTATGGGTGCTGGGAAATCCTCAGTGCTGCAACCGGTACTTGCTATACTTCTTGCAGATAGCCAGTCGCTTTCTGCAGTTTTGGTACCAGATGCGCTCTTTGAACAGGTGCGAGTTCAGCTTGTAGATGCAATCGGATCTGCTTTTGAGCAATATATTCTCTATATGCCCTACTCGAGAGATCTTGCCCAAGATGCAAGCTATCTAAATACGTTCTATAACCGCTTGATAGCAGCTCAAGAGCAGGGTGTAACAATGCTCTTTACTCCAAGGCAAAAGCACTCAATCATCACCAGCATGTATGAAGCGTATAAAGAGCAAAAGCGTGTGGGCGTCGGCAAAGATAAAGCATTAGATGCACGCCTTGACACAATCTGCAAAATAGTTGCTCACCTGCAAAAGAATGAAGTCGTGCAGATGGATGAAATCGACACCATAATGAACCCCGAGGTTACCTTTAAGTATCCTGTTGGCGATAGATCAATCATCCATGCGGAGCGCGCAAAATTAGTTACAGAACTTGTTTTGGAAATCGCAAAAGACCCTAGATTTCGGTCTGTTGATTTTGCGGCTCGTTTCCAGGCCCGTGCAGGCATCCTCCCATCGCTTCATGCTAAGGAGTTAAGTGAAGCTGAAGTAAAGGCAGAGCTTGTTACAATCGCGCAAAGACTCCTTGGGAAAGAAAATGATACGTATATAGCCCATTTTCTTGCCCAAAGTACTCCACATGATGAAGCAGTCGAGTACGCAAAAAGCCCAAAGGAAAGAAAAGACGCCGAAGAGCTTCAGCTAGCATTTCGCAAAGAAATGATTGAGCATATCCGGCAAGAGATTCCTGATCCAGATGAGCGAAACCGAATTGGCGTACTTTCAAAAGTAATCAATAACGTACTGACTAAGTCGCTCTATAAAAAGTGCGGCATGCATTACGGCTCAAGCGAGCGAAAGGGCGACTTTTTAGCCTGCCCGTACGAGGCATCAGATAGTCCAAAGCCAACAGTCTTCTCAGACCCTTACGAGCAGCTTGTATATGCCTTGCAAAATACGCTCTATACTGGTGGATCGCTTGATATGACAAAAGCAGTCCTTGCTAAAATGCGAAAAGATGCAGCAGAAGAGATGAAAAGCTCACTCTGCCAGCTTGCAGACACCGCTGCCTTTAAGAGATTTGAGCATATTATGGGAGACGCTGCGGCATTTAGCTTTACTGAAGTTCCTCCATCTGAGCGACTACTGCAAGCAGTTCAAGAAAAACTTAACGCCGACCCCGAACAAATTAAGATTGTTGCAAGCGAGCAGCTTTTTGGCCAGATTTCCGTCTATACCGAAAGCATTTCAAGCACTGCACACACCATTGCTGGGGCAACGAAGGTATCTGGCGGCTATACTGGAACTCTGCAGCCATCAATACTGCCCCAAGGCATGGAAGCAAAACCTGTCCTTGGAACGGATGGAAAAACAATTTTAGCTGTTCAAAACAAAATTACGGCAGGAACATCGGCAATCGCCCGTTTAGCCAAAAATGATGGGCCCCTCCTTGATCAGGTGTTAGAGCGTTTTAGCCAAGATAAGGATCTCTTTGTCTTTATTGATAGCGGCGGCTGGCTAAAGGATGAGCGTATCGAACAGTATGCAGAGCGGATGCTTGATGCGGTAAAGGACCGCGGCATTGAAGCGATCTGCTATATCGCATCAGATAGAAGTAAAATGTCTCTTGAAAGAGATGCTTCAGGAAAGCTCGTTCACGTTGCGCTTGAGAGATCGAAGTTTAAGACAAGTGAGGGCAAGCACGTCACTATCATGGCCCAAAAGTTTGAAACGGGAATAGACATTCCTCAAAAACCAACTGCCAAGGCTTTTATAAGTGTGCGCAAAAACATGACAATGCGCGATATGCTCCAGAGCATTTTCAGGATGAGGCAGATTCTTGCTGGACAAAATGTGATACTAGGACTTTCAGAAGAAGTTCAAGCCCATATTAAGAGCCAGATTCTTGATGGACTATTTGCAAATGAGAATTTTTTAAGTCAGGATTTTTCAGAAATACCGCCTGAACTTACATCAGCTGTACAGAATGCTCATGAGGCTGCCCGTCACCATCTACCTAATCGAAAAGAGTATATAGAGGCATTTAAGACAAACTTTGCTTATACAGAAACCTCTGATGATCTCTGGCGCTACTTGAGTATCTGCCAGGGAGAAAGCGTAAAAAAGAAAAACTGGCTTGCTGTGCAAGGCCGCATGCGCGAAGTAGTAGAAAGGCCCATACGAGAGCTTCTTGCAGATGTCAACCTCCCAAGTAAAACGAGAGCCCGTTTATTTGACAAGATGGAACAACTTGTCGTGCAAGGGATGCAAGATGAGCCTTTTGAAGTAATGGCTACATTGGAAACAGAAGTAGATGCGAAAATTGCCGTTGATCGCCAGGTTGCTCGCCTTAAAAAGCTCTATATGCACATGCAAAGTGATCCCGAGCTCAAACATCTTTTACCAAAAACTCTAGAAACCATAGAAGCTGAACTTCGAGACTGTGTGCATTTCAACGAAATCCCTAAGACACTCCCAGCCTCAGGTACAGAGCAAAACCAAGAGCTAGAAGTAGAAGCTGAAAAAGAAACAGAAACAGAAAAAGAAGTCGAAGTGGAGCTTCCGGAGGTCAGAGTACGAGGCGTTGCCCCAGTAGCAACCTATAAAAAAGATTTTCTAAATCGATTAATGCCAATAGCCTCCATACTGCCAAAAGGCATTAGACTTCCCAATTTATCCTTTTCACCAAACCTCTTCCCCGGCGCTCACACTATTGGCACAAATAATCATGCCCTAAACCGTCTTCCAGAATGCTTCCTCCTTGAAACAAAACCTGGCCAATTTGTCATGATAAGCCTGAAGGATGCTGAAGAGCTCAAAAAGCAAGATCCAATTCCCTATACGATCTATTCACTTGATGCAAAACCAAGTGTCTATGCAACTGAAACCCCACCTCAAGCAAGTGATGCCCTCAAGCGCGCGGCAGTTCAGGCTAAGCTTTGCATGGGTAAAGTTGGCTTTTCAAAAGATGAAATCAAGACTCTTCAAACAATCATTTCCGAGCAGAAAGACCCAAAAGCCTACGCAAAAAACCTCCAGCGCCTTTTAGAAGGCAATATCCGCTACCTTCGCCGCACAAGAGAAGACTACAAAGGATCCGCCATCCAGCAAATGTTCTTAACCTATTAAGATCTGGATATCAGGATAAATTACATCTATGTCAGGTGTCATGCGACTTTGAATATTATGTGGAGATGATTTCTCATCGTCAGAATCTTGCGTTTTTTCAGTAAATATCCATATATATATGATCAAAACGTCTCCTACACATCGAAAATTGGTGAAAAGACGGAAAAATAGTGCGAAGGGGGGGGGGCAAGCACCTGTGCCTCTTCCCCCCCCCCGGGAGGTGTGTGCCCTTGCTGCCTCTTCCAGCAAATTATAAAGTTTTGCCGGCATAGAACACTCCTTATCTGATATCTTTATGCTAGCATTTTGAAAGCAATCTTGTCAGGCTTTTAGCTTAAGTTTCTACGGACTTTTCACAAAAGACTTTCCAGAATTAGCGGGCGGCGACAAGAGCCATTTGGGCATCTGAATCACCTGTTTTGTCGGGATTGTTTGTAAGTGCTTCCTTACGAAAGAGCTTTTCGTAATCGGAATGTCGGGCCTAGGAGGTTAGTTTATCACTCTGACACGGGCGGTTGCCTGTTTTCTAACACCAATACTCTTGAAAACAGTTTTATACTTAAGTTCAGCCTTTTCTGAGAGTTTGATTTTAATGCCGAGAAACTCTAAGTATCGAACTACTTTTTCTAGTGTTGCTTGAATCATTCCAACAACGACTGCCTCTAGTTTATCACCCTCATCATCTCGTTCAAGAAATAGAAGGGCTGCTTTTTTCAACTCTTCAGGAGTAAAAGAGCGTTCGTTATCAAAAATATAGTTTGCAAGTTTATAGACTATCTTTTTGCGATAGGGAGTAAGTGCTGTATCTACTTTTAGAAGATGTAGTAGTCGTTTTGCAGCAGGCTCATTAAGGGGATCATGTACATCCTGCAGGTTTGCTATGAAGCAGACAGTATCTAGCGAATTTGTTGACTCGAGTACTTTTTCAAATAGTCTTATAAATTTATACTGGTTTTTTTCGTTAATATGTGGTTTATAGCGCTCAAAGAGCGCCTCGCTATTCTTTACATTTTCTTCTAAATAGCGAAGGAGCTCAGTATCCACGTAACCTTTTTCTTCAAGCGCAATGGCTTCATTGGCAAAGAAAGCAGCTTCGGCTTTAGTAAGAATGCTTACATCGAAGCGTCTGGCATTTTTGAAAACATATTTAATGATTTCGACATCTTTAGAAGTATCTAGTGCATGTTCGAGAGCCTTTTTGGGGATTTCCATTCTCACTTTCATTGCTAATCTGAGAGCTTTTTCAAAGAGATCGCTAGCAAATTCAGTATGTCTTTCGAGAACTATCTTGGCAAGTTCTGGACTAACCTCTATCTTGCTGAAATGAGCAATAACAAATTTCTGATCATCTGGTCCGAGGCTTGCAAAAGAAGGAGCAATGATATGATCAAAGTGGTCCATTGTAGCATACCGAGAGTTTTCCCTTGCAAGGGCTATAACCATATCTTTGGCTGCTTTGAGTAGATTAGGACTTTCCTTGGCGCCAATAGCTTTGCAAACAGAAAGTACATCAAGCGTAAACTCTCGTTGATTAAGCTGCGAAAGAAGTAGCGCATCTACTCGCTCTCGCACTCTAGGAGGCAGGCGAGTATAAACATCTGCAATTACCCTAAGTCGAAGCGAGTTATTAGCTTCCTGGTCAAAGAGTGCATCTAAAAGCTGAGAATTTGGCATAAACCCTAGGGCGCATAATTTATCATCTGGACTAAACTCTTCTGGATGTTTGCATACATAGGAAAAGAGGTAGCCAAGGTCTTGTGTATCCATATTCCTATTCCTATGAGGATATGACTCAGCAAGATAGACTTTAGCGGATTGTCTAAGAGTCTCCTTTGAGCACTTGTCAGGATGCTGCAGAGCGATATGGCTTATTTGAAAAAATGTGGAAGCGGGAATTTTGTTTGCATAGGAAACAAGATATTCTGCTGCTTTGTGGGATGGTAAAAGCGCATATGCTATTCGTATGCTTTTTTCCTTATTATAGTGAGCAAGTCGATTTTCTATAACTGATGTAAATGGCTGAAGAAGCTCTTTTGAAAATTCCTTATAGGTGCCTTTTTCGATAAAACTATCGACAGCTTTTGCAACCGTCTCATCTGAATACTCTATACTGCCCTTGGTTTTAGCGATTAGGGATAAGTTTTGTACCTCATTGCCTCCCTCCGCTACACTTTTTGTAACGATATCTCGGATTATTCCTGGCTCTTGCAGTTTAAAATAGGGGAGATATTGGCTAATATATTCTAACTTGATTTGAAGAGGGATCCTGCTATCTTGGGTATGCATTCGTATCTCTTCGAGAGGTATAGCATAGTGAATAGACTCTTTTTCTTTAGTAAACAGGTTGCGTACACCTTTAAATGCAAGAGCTATGCCTAATGTCCCAACTGTTAGGGCTGAACCTAAGCAGCCCCTTAAAAAGCGTGCTCCTCTAGAATAATCATGCTCGTGTTTGTAGATAATTTTGTATTCTTTGCCAGAGCTATCTTTATATACTTTCCCCTGACTTGCAAACTTTGGAGTTTTTACCCAGCCCTCAGGGAGTGCTGGTTCCAGAGGCACATTAAGTACTGCGCGCATAAAAGACCTCCTGCTACATACCATATTCTACATTTAAAATAGTTTATTGTCAAAAATGTGGCGGCAAAAAAGTGTGAAACAGAAAGAAAATAAAGATAATAACCTTTGTAACCCATCCAGAGCACATACGACGCATCTTTAGAGGCATCGGTTTGCCTACAACAATTCCAGAATTTGACCTGCCGAGTGAACTTCTCATCGAAACCGTGTGTCAACTAGTTCCAAGCTCACACGATGGCTTTTCAGAGTCATTTGAGCAGGTTCAGTATAAGGAGGGCCGGATCCACCTTCAGAAATAGATTCGCCGCACTGGGAGAGCACTGCTGATTCTCCTCACTGATGAGATTAATCCAAAAAGCCACTTAGAATACTATGTGGAGACGATTTCTCATCGTCAGAATCTTGCGTTTTTCAATAAATACCCATATATATGTGATCAAAACGTCTCAAACACATCGAAAATTGGTGAAAAAACGGAAAAATAGTACGAAGGGGGGCCAAGCATCTGTGCCTCTTCCCCCCGGGAGGAAGAGGCACAGATGCTTGTATTTCCTATACTTTCGACTAGAGTTTTGGTGCAGATTTTTAGAGATCCGCAGGTTATGGAGAAGATACGCGTAAAGTTTGCAAACTCTAAAGAGCAGATAACCTTCATGCAAGATCTGCCGCTTGTATTGATGAAGCCGCACCATGGATTAACTGTGTTGCAAGCTAGTATAGTAAACAATTATAATAATGTCAATTTGTGCCTATTCAGATTATTTGAATTAAATTAAGACCGACACGAACTTTTTATTGGAGACAAACGCGAACATGCAGCCGCTAAGAACAAAGTATCCAGAAGATTCTGAAAGGGAAAAACTTAGCTCCACAGTAGAGATTAAGAAAGCCTGGCTCTATAGCGAATGGGATTCAAAGGCAGAGAGGCGCGTTGCCATAATACGCAGCGGTTTTCCCGACAGACACTTGCTTAATCCTCAAAATAATACTGTTTCAGTTGATCGAGTTCAGGAGATTTTTCATGAAGTCAGAGGAAAGTATATTCTTTGGCAAGAGCCGCGAGAAAATGGATCCTGGCGCAAAGTTGTTGCAAAAAGTTTGTCACTTCAATGGGTAAAAGAGCATGTAGAAGTGCTCTATCCTTCTCAGGAAACATTTCCAGTAGATTCGCTAGATGGCATTGTACTATGGCGAGATCCTGCAAAAGAAAAATATCAACTTTTAGAGGGTAATCATCGCATTAGCGCGTGGATTTTGCTCGGCGCTCCAGAAGCCCTTCCGAGTACAATTTATATTGGAAAAAGCCAATAAACTAAGGAAAGAGTTGTTTTACTGCTTGATCAGGAAAGAGAGAGCTTTGGGAGAGAAGATGCATCACGACGCCTAAGTAGGCGGGACCTGGTGGAAAGTGGTAATGGTCCATAGTTTCTTTGCTGAATTCTTTAACGGGTTTTTTGTCTTTGATGCACGAAATATTATACGCCTGCAGCTCGTCAAGTTCTTTCCTTTCTTCTATAGTCATGTCAAGATTGTCTGCTACATTAGTTTTAATTATCCATTCTAGGAGCTTTTGTTCAAAGTTTTCAGGGGTTGTCGAGGCATCTTTTTCATTTAGAAACTGCATGATGGCAGCTTGCAGCTTGTTGCAGCATTTTTTCTGAAGATTGCGCCAGTGCTCTTTGTATTCTGAACGCTTTTCCGTTGGGGCAATCTCAAGAAGTGCACCTTTGTATCTTTCTTTGAACTCTTTACAGAGCTTTGTTACCAGTTGATCTGGGGAGTTGCTTTCATTTTTGAAAGGGATTACTTCGCTCGCATTCATGTTAAGGCGTACTTCCTGAAGCACTTTTATGCTTAGGATACGGTTTGCTTCTTTCTTATAACTCTCTGGCAGTAGATGATAAATTGACCTGAGGTTTTGCCTCGCTCCCAGAAGCTGTCTGCATGAGTGATGAAAGGCATTTTTTGCAGCTAGTGCTTCTTTTTGAAGCTTACCCTTTTGAAACCATCCTACTATTTTCGCTATAAGCCCATCTGGTTGTTGGTAGTTTTGCAATTTTGCCTGAGTGGAGTTGTATGTTTTGTATGTACCTTTGGCTGTTTGAAGTTTTTCTTGGGCATTGGTAAAGATTTTCTGCAAAGAAGGCTCTATAATCGGTAAAGGCTTTTTATCCTCTACGTCTGGCAATTGAAAATCTACTCTTTTAGGATCGCCAATAGTATTCGTGCTCATGTACTTTTATATTAACAAATTAATTTTTAAATGTAAACCGTTACAAGATCATGGTCCTAGCCCTTCTGTCTATTAGCTTTTAGCGGCAGGGTTTCTTTGTGATGCCTTTCTAGACGTATCCTGCCCGTAGTAAAGAGGAGTGCAAGGGCGCTGATAATGCCTTGCAAAAAGCGAAGAGGTATGCGAAATGGAAGAAGTTTTGCAACGGTTTTATTTATCCGAAAAACCCGAATTTCTTTTGACGGTTTACCTTTCAGATAAAGAGCTTCAAGTTTTTCAAGGCGGCTAGTATCCACAGCATAGCCATAATATCTTTTGGCTAGCCATAGGGTATTAAAGCTTTGGTAGACAATTTCTCTATCGATCGGATCTTTAAGATACTTTTCGAGTAGATCCATCTGCTGTGAAACCTGCCAGCGCATGAAGGAAGCTTCGGCAGTTTTTGGATTTTTAATTACTAAGTATGTCTTAATTATGCCCTCATTTGCTGCCCAAGAGCAGTTTCCTACAATCTGAAACGGCAGGCTTGACTGTTTTTGAATTTTTTTAGTTTCATCGTCACTTTTAAAGTCGAGTTTTTTGGGTAGGATGTCATTCATAAGCTTCTTATAGTCGTCTTTAGAACGGCTTTTCGCCTTGCTGATAAGAGAGACTGTTTCTAAATCTAGTTTTGTTCGATCAAATCGTTTGACAGTGAGGGGATCCTTTTGGGATCCTCCTCTATCGCAGGTAATAAAAAGATCATCCCAGATGAGGACTGAGACAGCATGTCCACTAAATCCTGTTAGTATAATAAACTGCTCATCTATCTTTGTGGGCAACCGTAAGTCCGCAGCTTTTTCTAAAAGAGGGGCAAGCTCTTGCAGGTCGCTATTTTTGCTGCAGGATTTTGCCATAGTGCGAGCTGCAAGTGCTGATATGCCGCCCTCAAAAGGTATTTGTTTTCCAAACAGCATCCCTTTTCCTTCCATTTCAAAAGCGTGGGTTGTGATTTTTGTGCGTTTAAGCAGTCTGGAAAAGTCTAAAAAAGTAGTTGTTGCTTTGCTCTTGATGAGGCGCTTAGTCTCTTGCCAATCTCCAGCCTTCAAGGCCTTTATAATAAGTTGAATGGGTCGCGTTTGATTGTCGAGGATAGTGGGATCTGCACCTTTGTCGAGAAGGGTCTTGCATATATCAGTGAAGCCATTTGTAGCTGCAAACCAAAGTGCTGTCCAGCCGTCTTTATCTTGTAGATCAAGTGCCGCTCCATAATCAATTAGTATTTTGAAAGAGGTGGCAAATCCAAAATCTGCAGCAAACATAAGAGCTGTTTTGCCATTTTTGTCTTGCACATTTGGATCTGCTCCTGCTGTAAGTAAAAAATCAAGTATTTCAGGTTTTGCCGTTGTACCTGATACTGCTGCAATAAGCGGTGGTGGGTTGCCAAAATTGACATCAGCTCCCGCTCGAATAAGCGCTTTTATCGATTCCATATCTTGCTGCTTTACCGCTTGAATAAGTGCTGTTGTTCCATCTTTGTCAACTACATCGGGAGATGTTGTTTCTAAATCTTTTTGCAGAAGCTTTGCTTCTTGTGATTTTGCATGTATATGTAGAGGCAGAGTCGTTGTCTGGCTCTGCTTATAGAGTTTAGTAATTGCCTCAATTGTGCGTAGAGCCTGAGGTTTATTTTTTACTCTTTTCTTAAGATGTTCAAGTTCAGAGAGATCCAGGTGATCAATAAAAAGCGAACCATTTTTAATTTTATTGTAGAGATCGGTTAATTTAGAGGGGAGTGCATCTAAAGAGCCTCTAGCAATGTCTTGGATCATTTGCCTTGGGCCAGTAAAGCTATTTGGAGAAAAGGAGACCATTTTCCACCTCTCTTTAAGCGTAGCAAATCTAAGGCCAAAAATCAAATAATTACTATGTGAGGTGGTGGTATCGAGGGGTAAATTGCTCTAATCCACATGCAGCTTGTGTAGGCTTTGGAGAAGCTCTTTGCTTGAGACTTTGCTAAAAAAGAGCTTGTCTTCTTTTTCTACGGCGGGCATGGCCTGTTTGAGAAGCTGTTTTCCATCGTTTGTGAGGACAGGGCTTTTGCTTCTCCCATCTGAAGCTACTATCTCAATAAGCTTTTTTGTTTTAAGCGAGCGGAGCACTTGCGATGTGGTGTTAGGATCAAGGCCCGCAAAGCGGCCGATTTCTACCTGTTTTACAGGGCCTTTAGCTGATAGCCAGCCAATTGATGCAAGCAGCACAAATTGAGGGTGGGTAAGACCTAGCGGCTTTAAGACGGATTCAATTTTTCGTCTCCAAATACTGCTTACCTTCCAAAGGAGATAGCCTGGGCTATCTTCTGGTCCCATATGCATGCTAATTTCAGAAAAGTCTAGCTTCAAAAAATGCTCGCGGTGTACGTTTTTTGTATTGTACTGAATCTAACTTTAAAAGGAGAGGGATTTGACATCTATACCAAATTGCCCAAAATGCGGCTCTACATATGCTTACGAAGATCAAAACTTGTATATCTGCCCTGAATGCGCGCATGAATGGCCAAAAGATGCTCCGTCTGAAACTTTAGAAGAGAGCCTTGTCGTTAAAGATGCGCATGGAAATATCTTGAGTGAGGGCGATAGCGTCACGGTTATCAAAGATATCAAAATTAAAGGAACATCTTCCGTGATTAAAGCAGGGACCAAAATCAAGGGCATTCGCCTCGTCGAACCTGAGAATGGCCACAATATCGACTGCAAGGTCCCTGGATTTGGTCCTATGATGCTCAAATCTGAGCTTGTAAAGAAATCATCATGAAAGCTTGTAAAAGCGTATTGGGTGCCCATCTGGATCTTGCACGACAAATGTGCGCCCAAAATCCATATCGGTGATCTCTTGCGCCATCTGATACTTTTGCTCTTTTAGGCTATTGTAGAGGCGATCTATATCATTTTCGCTAAAGCTGATTTCAGCGGCTCCTGGATGCGCTGTTACTTTTGGCAGAGCAGTATGCCTTGACCAAAAGCCAAGCTGCACATCGTTATCAAGCTTAAAGAGGCAAAAGGTGCTAGAGGCTTCTAGAGGCTCTCTGTTAAGCAGCTTTTTATAAAACTCGCAAGAGCGTGCAGGACTATCAACAAACATAAGGACAATTTTAAGCTTTGCATCAAACATGTCTTCTCTCCTTTTTTTAGACAATACGTATAAGTATAGTACGTATACGTATTAAACGCAAGACTCAAATACAGCAAAAGCTTTTGCTACGTCCTCTTCAGTCAAAGTGTCGCCCTTTACATGAATAAAATGAGCTCCAAAGTGCTTAGAGAGTCCATCATTGTGATCATCCAGTATTACAAAATGACTGGCATCAGGATGATCTCTCAGCCACTCTTGTATCTCATCAGCTCGAGATTTATCCCATCTGCTTTTGCAAGTCTTATCTACTAGATATTTTGAAAATGAGTGGTTTGCAAAATAGATCTCTCGAAGTTCTTGAATAGAGCGGCCCTCTCTCCATGACGAAGAGAGGACTATCAATGGCTTTGCTATTTCCTCTATTTTTCGTATCAGTTCATTCAGATTGTTAATCGCTGCCTCTGAAAAATAAGATACGAGAACGATGCTCCAGTAGTTGTTGCTGTAGCAGTTTCGATCTTTACATAAGTATTCATGATGTCTGTCAGCATAGGCGAGGGCCTCTTTTGAAGGGGTTTTACTTCCGATGTCTTTATCCCGGTAAGACAAAAGTACGCCATCGATATCAAGAAAAATATAGTAGGCCGGTAGAACTGGTTCCATACAACACTACAGGAATGTAGCTGTTATCGGGTAGTGATCTGAAGGAGCAAAGCCCAAAGCTTCTATAACTCGTCCATCTAGTACAAGCGGAGTCTTGTTTTCTGCAAGTGCACACCCTTTTACAAAAATAAATGTGATAGTTGTTGCTGGTTGCATGGCCTGTCCTTCGGTTTCTGCCTAATCAATTCTACACATGGTTGATGATTTCGGATTACAGTAACTAGTACTGTATTGACGAGAACGCTTGGCAGCTAAAAGGTATTGTTGCAGGAATTGTAAAGGAAGGGCAGCAAATGCCCTTTATTTTTTTGTGGTTTTATCTTGAAAAAGCTTATTTACCTTGTCTTTAACAGGCTGCTTTTTGCCTTTTTCTTTCCTTTTTACTTCAGTCCCAAAATCTTCTTGAAAACGTTCGTTTTGCAGAGCTTTAGGATCTAATGGAGGCAGTGACATATGTAATACTCCTATACTTCCTTCATATATACTTTTAAAACACGATCAGGCTCTTCACTTCTATCTTCAATATAATACTTTGTTTTTTCTTTGCCATTCTTTATGACCACCTTCTCAATTAACTCTCCCTTCTCGCGCGCGTTCTGAATATCTTCTTCATCATTGATTTCTGTAGTGGCATAGATTTTTTCCTCAACGACATCTGTAATTTCCCAGGATTGATTAGGCCTGTAGAGCCTCTCTTTTTCACCAGTGATCATACTAAAGGAGTCGATATCTTTGGCATTTTTAGGATTTTCAATAATAAAAAGTGTGGGGATGCCGCCCCGATTTCCCGCATTATCTGCTGCAAACTTTTGAGCCTTTCCAGAACTGTCACTTACACTCGAAAATTTTCTTTCAGTGATTTCAGCTCCTTTTTGATAGTCACCTATCTTATGTTCCTGTATGGTATCTCCTCGATAAAGCGTATTCTCAGCTGATTGAGGAAGCTTGTTAAGGGCTGATCCTAAGGCCTTTGATAGAACCTTTCCTGCTTCACAAACTTCGTTAAATCGGTCGCTGGGAATGTCTCTATTCTTCATAAATTGACGTATGGAAGGCTCAAAATTAAAAAGACCATTCAGTAGTTTAAATCCATCTCTCGTATAAAACTGTAGTGCGGCAACTTCGACAGGATGGAGCGTTTTTCCGTTAGAGAGTGCTTGTGGTCGAAGTGCAGCGACTGTTAACGTTCGATCTTGCGGAATTCTTTTTTCTTCATTTAAAGTTTTTGAAAGCTGGGGCATTGAAACTTGCACGGCATCTAACTGAGCATCAGAGAGCTCAATTGATTCCCAATTTGTTGCTAGCGATACTTTTTTTGCATTTTGCAAGTCAGGACTTGTTACTTGCGATAGGGCATTCGTTCCAACGCTTGTAAGTTTGTCTGCATGCACATTAGTAGAAGGTATTTGGGCGTAGCTACTGCTGCTTGTATAGTCTGAGCCTTCGATCATAAAACCTCTTGTCTATTTTAATTTTACTACTCATGCTCTTTTAAATAAAAGTATTTATTTGATTTAGCCCAAGTTATCGGCGCCTACTGTATTTGGTACGGTAATGCTGCTTTTTAGTTGTTACTATAATTGTGAGCATAAAAATAAAAGAGGTGTTTTATGTTCAATCCAGTATCAAATATACTATCAAGAGAGCCGTTAGCTTCTACTAAATTACATGATATTGCAGATGAAATAGCGACAGTTGCAAATAAGCAAGGTACTATGCTTGCCGGCACAGGCGGTTTGCAGCTTAGAGAAACAGCTAGCAAAAGACGTTATTTTTGTGTACCTATGGAGCAGCAAAAAGAGCTTGATTTTACTGAAGTTCGGCGCTCTATTTTGAAAGAACTTGATCTTCCTGCAGATACAAAGATTGCACAGGTGATAGGAGATTCTGGAAGGTTTTCGCCCTTAGGAACAAAGATTGGTGCTAAGTTTTTAAAGGACCATCTTAGCGATGATCAACTCCTGCTTTGGGGATATACGGGAAAGCCTGTAGATGATAGAGGCTGCACAGAGGTCAATCAACTCGTTACAGAATGGCTTGAAAGCAGACCAGCCAGATTTCGCATGGCACTAGCGAACGTTGTTGATCTCCACACGCCTCTTGCTATTCGCGAATGGAAGTGCAGTATAGGTGTTCAAAACCAAAACTTTTTTCTAGTGCATGGCGGGGCAACCTTTGGCAAAGACATTGAGTCCTCAGATGCATTGACAGAAAAGGCATTTTGTCTAGAAGGCGGCATACAATCTTTTGCACAAATAGTCAATTTTCTCTCCCGAGATGTATCCGTGTCAGGAATTTATAATATGCGTGGAGAAAATAATCCTGATACCTTTCACGAGGGAATGGGGGGGTATCTTACCTACTTTTCAGCAGGTGAATTTATAGACTTATTGCAAAAAGAACTCCTATTGAAAGGAGAATTAACTTTCACCCAGGTTGAAAAGTTCAAAGATAACTACTTACAAGGCCGCTACCTCTACAATCCATCACGAAAAGATGCCCCTACAAAACAGGGCCTTTGGGACAAAGCATGGAAAAGCTTTGTAGAGCAAAAACTTTGGCTTAAACTCTCTCTTTGCCAATTTAAGAATGTTGGACGAACAATCGATCAGTTCATTACAAAAAAAGGCGAGCAAAAGCGCGTAATTATCACAGGCGGTCCTGGCACTGGCAAAACCACTACGCTTGAAGAATTTAGACAACATCGAATAGCTGTTGTTGCAGAGGCTGCAACGGATGTAATTATACATGAGCAAAATAATGGAGTCATTAAACCTTGGGAAAAAGAGGGGTTTCGAGAAAAAATTGCAGAGCTTCAGCGTACAAGAAGAATAGAAGCTCAGGCAAAGAGGGCAGAACTTGTGCTTTTTGATAGAAGTGAAATTGATACGCTTACATACTGCTTTCACTTGGGATGCGAGCCAACAAATGCACTTGTAGAGGCTATTCAGAGGGTAGTTGATGAGCGCTTTTATTACAAACAGGTGTTTTTACTTGATAATTTAGGGGTTTCAAACCAAACAGATGTGCGATGTGAGGATGAGAGTGAATCTCAGATCATCCAAATGCGTCTTGAAGATAGCTACAAAAAGCTTGGCTTCAGAGTAATTCGCGTTCCTGCGCGTACTGTACAGGAAAGGGTTGACTTTATCGCCAAATGGTTAGAGCGAGGTCTTTAAAAAAGGGAAGTGCTTGCTGAATACCTTCTCCACCTGCACAATAGATGCTAAACAAGGAGCT
The DNA here is from genome assembly GCA_964462925.1 of uncultured bacterium. GTDB lineage: Bacteria > Chlamydiota > Chlamydiia > Chlamydiales > FEN-1388 > SZAS-7. Next base: position 1,327 of record CAYWZU010000001.1, on the reverse strand, counting down.
CTACATGGGATTGATGGAACAGATCAATAACGGGATTAAAGAGGCTATGAAGTCGCAGGATAAATTACGCCTAGAGACACTTAGGATGCTCAAGGCAAAAGTTATTGCTGTTGATGCACGGGGAAATCTTCCTGATCAGGATATCATAAAGCTTTTTAAAACCTATTATGGCAATCTTCAGGAGGCGTTGCAACAGGCTGAAGGTGCCGATAGAGCAGACCTTGCGGCAAATCTTAAGCTTGAGCTCCAAATTATTGAGGAGTTTTTGCCGAGGAGGCTCTCAGAAGAGGAGACAAGGCAGATTGTTTTGCAGGCGATAGAAAAATCTGGGGCAAAGTCAAAAAAAGAACTTGGCCTAGTTATGAAAAGCCTTAAAGAGCTCTCTAGTGCCGTGGACGGTAAGCTCGCAAGTGACCTTGCCCGACAAATACTACCAGATTAAAAATTGGGGTCAGGCCGGACAATCGGACATTACACTTAAGAAATGTCCGATTGTCCGGCCTGACCCCAATCCATTTAGACTGTAAAGGATGCTGCAAGATCTTTAATGGCAGTAAATAAAAGGCCTGCGTGGTAGCCATCTGCGAGCCCATGATGCAGCTGGCAAGCTACTGGAAGAGATGTTTTGCCATTTTCTTTTTTGTATTTGCCGATCGTAAAGATAGGTGAGAGATAGCGTGCATCATCATAGATGTTTAGGTTAAAGGCGGTAAAATCAAGCCATGGAATGCAGGAGATTGGAAAGCTATTGAGAGGATCTGGACCTTTTGGGAAAAAGTCCTTTGAGCCTTTGTATGTTTTGTTATCTTCAAGGTAGTCATTATGAAATTTTGCAAAATTTTCCGAATAGCTTGTCCAAAGATTTGAAAAGGATTTATCCTCATCCCTAAAGATTGTGTAGCTAGGAAAGAGCACATCCCAAACCCCAAGCTTTCCCTCGCCATCAAAGTTTGTGCGGAGCTCTTCAAGCTGGTTTACTGCTCGGCTTATGATGTAAATCATACAGGGATAAAGCTTCACCTCACTCTTCTTAGATACTTCAAGAAGAGAAGTTATATCAATCTGTACAGTGGCGCTATAGGTGCATTTGACGAGGTTATAGTAGTGCTCAAAATAGGGCCTTCTTGCCCAATTGTTCATGTCGATAGGGGTAAAATGCGCCATTAAGATCTCCTATATCGATTGAAGTTTATGAGCTTAAATAAATAAGAACAAGCACCTTTACTCTCGCGATTAAGAAACAAGTAGTAGCTGTCCGCAACTACTCTTTGTAATCTCTTATAAAAACTATACAAAAAACACTTAATTATTTATTATATTTGCATGA